>JBCNOA010000174.1:0-9617 GCA_039594095.1 Dyella sp. | reverse complement strand
CCCAGCTCCGCATGTTCGCCGCGCTGGTCAGGAGCGGAGATGCCCTCGATGCGCGCATCGAGCCTGCCCTGCCCGCGCGGCAGCCGCCGCGCACCGAACTGTGCTTCTGGCGCATCGGCCTCGGCCCGGTCGCGGTGTTCGGGGCCAGCAACTTTCCATTGGCATTCTCGGTGGCGGGCGGCGATACGGCATCGGCGCTGGCCGCAGGCTGCCCTGTGGTCGTGAAGGCGCATCCGGCGCATCCGGGCACGTCGGAACTGGTCGGTCGCGCGATCCAACAGGCCGTCGCCGCGGCCGGCCTTCCGTCCGGCGTGTTCGCGCTGCTGTTCGACGCCGGACACGACGTGGGCGGGCTGCTGGTAAGCCACCCGTCGATCCGCGCCGTGGGCTTTACCGGCTCGCGCGCGGGCGGCCTTGCGCTGGTCAAGCTCGCCGCGGCCCGCGAGGAGCCGGTTCCGGTCTATGCCGAGATGAGCAGCGTGAACCCGAACGTGCTGCTGCCTGCCGCGCTGGCATCGCGCAGCGAGACGCTCGCGCGGGATTTCGCGGCCTCGGCCACGCTCGGCACCGGCCAGTTCTGCACCAATCCGGGCCTGATGCTGGGGCTGTCGGGCGAAGGCTTCGAGGCCTTCGCCGCTCATGCCGCCCGCCAGTTCGACGCCGTGCCGGCGGGCGTGATGCTGACGGATGGCATCCTCGGCGCCTACGAGCGCGGCATCGACCGGCTCGCGCGGCATCCGCAGGTGACGACGCTCGCGCGCGGCCCCGCCGAAGCCGGGCGCGCACGCGCGACGCTGCTGCGCGTGCGCGCCAGCGAGCTGATCATCGACGGCACCTTGAGCGAAGAAGTCTTCGGCCCGGGCAGCTTGCTGGTCGAGTGCGCCGACCTTGCGGAACTGCGCGCCGTGCTGCGAGGCCTCGAGGGCCAGTTGACGATCACGCTGCACATGGACCCTGCCGACGCCGAGCTCGCGCGCACGCTGCTGCCGCTGCTTGAGCGCAAAGCGGGCCGCATCCTGGCGAACGGTTTTCCGACCGGAGTCGAAGTCTGCGACGCCATGGTCCACGGCGGCCCCTACCCGGCCACCTCGGACGGACGGAGCACTTCGGTGGGCACGGCCGCGATCGAGCGCTTCCTGCGACCGGTCTGCTACCAGAACCTCCCCGACGCACTGCTACCCGATGCGCTCCGCGCGGCCAACCCGCTCCATCTGCGGCGCCGCGTCGCGGGCAAGCCCGAGCCGGCGACGCCATGACGATGCGCGCGGCGGCCCCATCGACCATGCGGAACGGAAACGGAACAGGATGAGCGCAACCACGAACGGGCGTCGCCCGCCCCGCTACCGCGGCATCTTTCCTGTGGTGCCCACCACCTTTACGGACACGGGCGAGCTGGACCTTGCCAGCCAGAAGCGCGCCGTCGATTTCATGATCGATGCGGGATCGGACGGCCTGTGCATCCTGGCCAACTTCTCCGAGCAATTCGCGCTGTCGGACGACGAACGCGAACTCCTTACCCGGACCGTGCTCGAGCACGTGGCCGGCCGGGTGCCGGTCATCGTCACCACCACCCACTACGGCACGACCGTCTGCGCGGCGCGCAGCAAGCGGGCACAGGAACTGGGCGCGGCGATGGTCATGCTGATGCCGCCCTACCACGGCGCCACGTTCCGCGTTCCGGAGCCGCAGATCTACGAGTTCTACGCGCGGGTTTCCGACGCCATCGGCATCCCGATCATGATCCAGGATGCGCCGGCCAGCGGAACGATGCTCTCCGCACCGTTCCTCGCACGGATGGCCCGCGAGATCGAACAGGTCGCCTACTTCAAGATCGAAACGCCGCGCGCCGCCGACAAGTTGCGAGAGCTGATCCGCCTGGCCGGCGATGCGGCGGAAGGTCCGTGGGACGGCGAGGAAGCCATCACACTCCTCGCCGACCTCAACGCCGGCGCGACGGGCTCGATGACCGGCGGCGGCTTTCCCGACGGTATCCGCCCGATCATCGAGGCGCACCGCGAAGGTCGCTTCGACGACGCTTTCGCGCTCTATCAGCGATGGCTGCCCCTGATCAATCACGAGAACCGCCAGGCCGGCCTGCTCGCCTGCAAGGCACTGATGAAGGAAGGCGGCATCATCGAGTGCGAGCTGCCGCGCCATCCGCTGCCCCCGATGTCGCCATCCGCGCGGTCAGAGCTGATCGAAATCGCGCGCCGCCTGGACCCGCTCGTTCTGCGCTGGGGCAAGTGACGGCCATGACCCATGAGGCGCGGACCCGCTTTCTTCCATTCCTTCGATGGCCCGCCGCGCCCACGCGCGCGCCGTGGCGCGGCCCGACGCCGCCGACGGCCCGGGCGCCCGCCATCGCCACTTACCAGGAGACCGGCATGAACCGTATTCGCCGCCACGCGCTTGGCGCCCTCTTCGCCGCCGCTGGCATGGCATGGCTGGGTCCGGCCATGCCACTTCACGCCGAAGCGCCGGTGAAGATCGGCTTCCTGGTGAAGATGCCGGAGCAGGCATGGTTCATCAACGAACAGAAGGCCGCCGCGGAAGCCGGCAAGAAGGAAGGCTTTACCGTCGTCGACATCGGCACGCCGGACGGCGAAAAAGTACTGGCCGCGATCGACAACCTCGGCGCTCAGGGCGCGCAGGGTTTCGTGATCTGCCCGCCCGACGTGCGCCTGGGACCGGCGATCCGCGCGCGGGCCAGGCAATACAACATGAAGTTCGTGACGGTGGACGACCAGCTGGTGGATGGAACCGGCAAGCCGCTCGCGGGGGTCCCGCATCTGGGCATGTCCGCCTCGAGGATCGGCAACCAGGTCGGCCAGGCTATCGCCGACGAAATGAAGCGGCGCGGCTGGAAACCCGACGACGTGGGCGCGCTGCGCATCACCAACGACCAGTTGCCGACAGCGAAGCAGCGCACCGACGGGGCCACCCAGACGTTGCTCGCGAGCGGTTTCCGGCGGGACCGCATCTTCGATGCGCCCCAGCGCACCACCGATGACGAAGGCGGGTTCAACGCGGCCTCGCCGGTGCTGGCGCGCCACCCGGACATCAAAAAGTGGGTGATCTACGCGCTCAACGAGGAAACCGTGCTCGGCGCCGTCCGCGCGACGGAACAGTTGCGCATTCCGGGCACCGAAGTCATCGGCGTGGGCATCAACGGTGCCGGCGAGGCATTCGCCGAGTTCCAGAAAAAGCAGCCTACCGGCTTCTACGGCACCATCGCCGTGAGCTCGCCCAATCATGGCAGGCAAAGCGCGCACAACCTGGTGAATTGGATCCGCACCGGCCAGGAACCGCCGGCCGATACGCAGACCGCGGGAACGCTCATGACGCGCGACAACTGGCAGGCCGTGCGCGCCGAACTGGGCATCTGAGCGCATGGCACACGCCGAAGCGGCTGTGTCTCGCGGATCTCGGCCCTGCCTGGAGCTCGACGGCATCAGCGTGAGCTTCCCCGGCGTACGCGCGCTCGACCGCGTATCGCTGGACGTGCGCGCGGGCGAAGTCCACGGCCTGATGGGCGAGAACGGCGCGGGCAAGTCCACGCTGCTGAAAGTGCTTTCCGGCGTGAACCTGCCGCAGGAAGGCACGCTGCGCCTGGATGGCCAGACGCGCCGCTTCGCCGGAACGCGCGCAGCGATCGATGCGGGCATCGCCATCATCTATCAGGAACTGCATTTCGCGCCCGAACTCACCGTGGCCGAGAACCTCATGCTCGGGCGGCTCCCCAGTCGCTTGGGCGTGGTCGATCGGCGGGCGCTCTTCGAGCAGGCGGCGGATGCGCTTCGGCGCTTGGGCGAGGCCATCGATCCGCGCACGCCGGTGAAGCGCCTTTCCATCGGCCAGCGCCAGATGATCGAGATCGGCAAGGCGCTGATGCGCGATGCGCGCGTGATCGCCTTCGACGAACCCACCAGCTCCCTTTCGGCGCGGGAAACCGACAATCTCTTTCGCATCATCCGCTCCTTGCGCGACGACGGCCGCGCGATCGTCTACGTCACGCACCGCATGGACGAAGTGGACGCGCTGTGCGACCGCGTCACCGTGTTCCGCGACGGCAGGCGCATCGAGACGTTCGACGCGGCCGAAGGGCTGGACCGCGGCCGCCTGATCGCCGCCATGGTCGGCCGCTCCATCGAGGACGTCTACGGCTATCGCCCCCGCCCCGCGGGCGAAGTGCTGTTGGAGGCGAAGGAGCTGATGGGGCCGGGCCTGGCGGAGCCGGCCTCGTTCGCCGTGCGGCGTGGCGAGATCGTCGGCTTCTTCGGCCTAGTCGGCGCGGGACGCTCCGAGTTGATGAAGCTCGTCTATGGCGCGGCCAGGGCCAGCGCCGGTCACGTCGAGCTTCGCGGCAAGCAGACGGCGTTCGCCACTCCGCGCGATGCCGTGCGCGCCGGCATCGCGCTATGCCCGGAAGATCGCAAGCAGGAGGGCATCGTCGCCATCGCGTCGGTGGCCGACAATCTCAACCTGAGCGCACGCCGCCACACCTGTCGCGCCGGATTCCTGCTGGACGGGCGGCGCGAACGCGAGCTGGCGCAGGACTACATCCGCCGGCTGGCGATTCGGCCGCGCGACGAGCGCGCCGCGATCGGCACGCTTTCCGGCGGGAACCAGCAGAAAGTCATCCTGTCGCGCTGGCTGGCCGAACGTATCGATGTGTTCCTGATGGACGAGCCCACGCGCGGCATCGACGTAGGCGCCCGTGCCGACATCTATCACCTGCTCTACGAGTTGGCCGAGGCCGGGCGCGCCGTGCTCCTGGTGTCCAGCGACCTGGCCGAAGTCATGGGCGTGGCCGATCGCATCGTGGTGATGCGCGAGGGGCGCATCGTGGGAAACGTGGCGAGGGCCGATGCCACGCCGGACGAACTGATCGAACTGGCGCTGCCGCGCTGAGTGCCACGAGGCCAAACGAATGAGTCAAGCCATGCGCCCGGAAGAAGCCCAATCGCCCGTACCGCCGCTCGCCTCCGCGGGTGCGCGCCCGCTCCTGTCGGGCCTGGTCCATCGCTCGGGCATCGTGCTCGTGTTCGCCCTGTTGTTCGCGGCGCTGGCGGCGACGGTGCCCGATTTCCTGAGCGGCCGGAACATGCAGGGCCTGCTCCTCTCCGTCACGCTGATCGGCTCGATCGCCACCACCATGATGTTCGTGCTCGCCTTGGGCGAGGTCGACCTCTCGGTGGCATCCATCGTCGCCTTCGCCGGCGTGGTGGCCTCGACGGTCATTACGGCTTCGCATAGCGTGTCGCTCGGCATCGCCGCCGGCGTGCTGGCGGGCGGTGCGGTCGGCCTGGTCAACGGCGTGCTGGTGGCGCGATTCAAAGTCAATTCGCTGATCGCCACGCTGGCCATGATGGAAGTGGTGCGCGGCCTCGCTTACCTCACCTCCCATGGCGATGCGGTGATGATCGCGGAGGAAAGCTTCTTCGAGCTGGGCAGTGGGTCGTTCCTCGGGATTTCGTATCCGATCTGGAGCAACATCGTCGCGTTCGCCTTCTTCGGCTTCCTGTTGAACCGGACCGTGTTCGGCAAGCACGTGCTCGCGGTAGGCGGCAACAGCGAGGCGGCATCCCTCGCCGGCTTGCCGGTGACGCGCATCAAGATCCTGGTGTTCGCGATGCAGGGGCTGGTCACGGGATTCGCCGGGGTGATGCTCGCCTCGCGCATGAGCCTGGGCGATCCGAAGACGTCCGTCGGGCTGGAGTTGGGCGTGATCTCCGCCTGCGTGCTGGGCGGCGTCTCGCTCACCGGCGGCGTGGCGACGATGTCGGGCGTGCTGGTGGGCGTGCTGATCATGGGATCGGTGCAGAACGCCATGAGCCTTCTGAACGTGCCGACGTTCTATCAATACCTGATCCGCGGCGGCATTCTTCTGCTCGCCGTCATGTTCGACCAGTTCCGGCGCAGCCGGCGCGCCCGATGACCGCGGGCACAATCCCTGGGGGAAGGAAGGAATCGATGAAAAAACGCATGGGGTTCGCATGGCTGGCGGCGCTGCTGTTGTTGACTGGCACGGTCGTGGCGCGGGAGGTCAGCCCCACCCCGCCCATGGGCTGGAACAGCTGGGACGCTTACGGCCTTACCGTCAATGAGGCCGACTTCAAGGCAAACGCGACGGAGCTCGCCAAGCTGCGGCCTTATGGCTGGACCTATGCGGTCATCGACCAAGGCTGGTACATGCGCAATCCGCTGGGCGACAAGCTGCAGAGCCGGGACTTCGTACTGGATGCGAACGGCCTGCTGGTCCCGGCACTCAATCGCTTTCCTTCCGCCGCCGACGGGCAAGGTTTCAAGCCGCTGGCCGACTGGGTGCATGCGCAGGGGCTGAAGTTCGGCATCCACGTCGTGCGCGGCATTCCCAAGCAGGCGGTGGCGGCGCATGCGCCCATCGCCGGTTCCGGCTTTCGCGCCGACGACGCGGCCGATACCGCCGATACCTGCCCCTGGGACGACAGCAACTACGGCGTGCGCGACACGCCGGCCGGGCAGGCCTATTACGACGCGATGCTGGCCCTGTACGCGCGCTGGGGCGTGGACTTCGTCAAGGTCGATTGCATCGCCGACCATCCGTATCGGGTCAGCGAGATCCGCCAGATCGCTCGCGCGATCAGAAAGACCGGGCGGCCGATGCTGCTGAGCCTCTCGCCCGGCCCGACCCAGCTCTCGCATGCGGCGGAGATCCGCCAGTACGGACAGATGTGGCGCATCTCCAACGACGTCTGGGACGGCTGGTCGTTCGTCCACGAACGCCCGAACGACGATTTCCCCATGGGCATACGCGATCTGTTCGAACGCCTGCCGCCATGGGCGGGACAGGCCCGCGACGGCGGCTGGCCCGATGCCGACATGCTGCCGATCGGCACGCTCGCGCCGCATCCCGGCCTGGGCGAGCCACGCCAGTCGCGCCTGACGCCCGACGAGCAGCGCACGCTGCTGAGCCTGCACGCCATCGCGCGGTCGCCGCTCATCCTCGGCGCCAACCTGACGAAGCTGGACGATGCCACGCGCGCCTTGATCACCAACAAGGACGTGATCGCGGTCAATCAGCACAGCCGCGACAACCATCCGGTGACATCGCTGCCCAAAGGCTTCGAGCAGGTGCGCGTCTGGGTGGCGACCGGCGAGCATGGGCAGCGTTACGTGGCGATCTTCAATCTCGATGAGAAGCCGGTGACGCTGGACGCGTCATGGGGCGAGCTCGGACTGGCGTCCGGCAGCTACGGCGCGCGCGATCTATGGAAAGGCGAGCACCGGAACGCATCCGCACGACTGTCCGCCGACCTTCCGCCACACGGCTCCCTGCTGCTCGCGTTGCAGCCCGAACACTGAAGCGTGGGCGACGGATGACTTCGGGGGCATCCGTCGCCCGTCGGCATTTGATAATCATTCTCATTGCCAATATGCTTGCCCGGCCCTTTTCAGGACCGAGCCCGCATGACGCGATCCATCGGACTGCTTCAATCCGTACCCAGCCCTTTGCTGTGCGAAATGATGGGCCATGCCGGCTACGACTTCGTGCTGCTCGACCTGGAGCACGTGCTGGTTTCGCCGGATCAGCTCCAGCACGCCATCCGCGCCTGTGAACTGGGCGGGTGCGCGCCATGGGTGCGCGTGCCGGAGGTGGACGAGAAACTGATCGGCCGTGTGCTCGATGCCGGCGCGAAAGCGGTGGTGATTTCCCGTCTCGAAACGGCCGAGCAGGCGGCGCGCGCCGTCGCCGCGGCGCGGTTTCCGCCGCTGGGCCGGCGCGGCATCACCGGCGGACGGGTCACCGGCTTCGGCAAGACGGCCTTGCCGGATTACATCGAGCAGGCCAATCGCGACATCCTCGTCATTCCGATGATCGAGAGCGATGCGGGCGTGCGCGCCTTGCCGCAGATCCTCGCCGTGCCCGGCATCTCGATGGTGATGGAAGGCGCTCTCGACCTCGCGCTCGACCTCGGACTGGGCCCGCAGCCCCTGCACGCGGAGGTATGGCAACGGCTGCTGCACATGGCCCGTTGCTGCGACGAGGCCGGCGTGGCCTTCTGCCCCAATCCGCGCACGGAAGAGCAGTTGCGCCATTGGATCTCCCGCGACGTGCGCTGGATGCTCGCCGGCGAAGACCGCGGCCTTCTGCTCGCCGCGCTGCGCGAGCGCCTCACGGCCCTGCGCGCCCCCTGATCTCCCTTCCCCGCTTTGGAAACCCGCTACGTGACCGGTACTTCCCGCCCGCATCTCCTCGGCCTGGCCATCGCCTGCGCGCTGTTCGCGCTGTCCGCGCATGCCGACGACGCCACTTCCCCGAACAAGCCGCGCGATCTCGATACGGTGCAGGTGCAAGGCAACGTGCTCGGTAGCTCGTCGAAGGAGAACGTGCGCTCCTATGCCGGCAGCCGCAAGGTGATCAGCAGCGAGGACCTCGCCACCGGCGCGAACCGCTCGCTGGACGACGCCCTGCAACACGTGCCGGGCGTGAAGATCTTCGACGAGACCGGCACCGGCGTGCTGCCGCAGATCATGCTGCGCGGCCTGTACGAAAGCCGCAGCGGCCGCGTGCAGGTGCTGGAGGACGGCATTCCGCTCGCGCTCGCGCCCTACGGCCAGACCAGCCTATCGCTGTTTCCGGTGACGATGAACCAGATCGACCGCATCGACATCGTGCGCGGCGGCGCGGCCGTGCAGTACGGCCCCAACAATGTGGGCGGCGTGATCAACCTGGTCAGCAAGCCCATACCGGATACATGGACGACCACGCTCGGCGAGAAGATCACCGCCGGTGGCGCGGGACGCTACCTGCGCGACACCTCGCTCAGCACCGGCGGCTACCTCACGCCGAACTTCGGCATGCAGCTCGACGCCGACTGGAACAAGGGCCAGTACTGGCGCGGACACAGCGGCACCGACGTGAAGAACGTGCGCCTGCGCACCGAATGGTGGCTGGCGGACGACAAGCTGCTGAAGGCCGACGTGCAGCGCTACGTGGCCGACATGGACATGGCCGGCGCGCTTTCCGCCGCCGACTACGAGCGGGACCCGCGCCAGTCCACCCGCCTGCTCGACCGGTTCACCGGCCGGACCACGCGCGCGTCGCTCACCTACCAGCAGGATCTCGGCGCCTGGGGGCCTTTCGACCAGTCGCAGTTCACCTGGACTAACTTCAGCGCCGACAGCAGCCGCAACTTCGTCGTAGGCATGCGCCGCCTCGCCAGCGAGACCTGGCGCCCCGACCTGCCGCCGCAACTGCGGCAGAGCGCTCCGCGCGGCTTCAAGGTTTACGGCAGCGAACCGCGCATCGCCCTGCATATGGATACCGGCGGCGTCACGCAGCAATGGACCGCTGGCGTGCGCGCCGTGCGCGAAGACATCGACTTCCTCGTCGGCAATACCGGCCTGGACAACGGCGTCTACACGCTGGTGCGCGACTGGCGCTTCAAGGACCGCGCCTGGTCGGCCTACGTCAGCGATGCCGTCGGGCTGTTCGGCGATCGCCTGATCCTCACGCCCGGGCTTCGCTACGAGCACCTCGATTCCACCTACCTCAACCGCGCGACCGGGGCGCGCACGCAGAACGACGTGCGCAACGCCCTGCCCGGCCTCACCGTCGGCTACAAGGCCAGCGA
>JBCNOA010000173.1:0-9631 GCA_039594095.1 Dyella sp. | reverse complement strand
CACAAGGTGATCGTGGTACCCGGCAAGATCGTCAACATCGTCGCAGGATGAGAGCGCTCCCCATGAGAACCGTGAACCGCATGTTCAAAGCCTCGCTGATGCTGGTGTCCGCCCTTGCGCTGTCGGCGTGCGGCTTCCACTTGCGCCAGAGCGCCGCGCTGCCCGCCGCGATGCAGCGGGTGCACCTCGCGGTGAACGGCGGCGCCGACCTCCAGCGCGACCTGGCGCGTGCGCTGGAAAGCTCCGGCTCGACGGTGGAGGACAAGTCGGGCCCGGGCGTGGCCGAGCTGAAGGTGCCCGTCGCCAGTTTCAGCACCGAGACGCTGACTGTGAGCGGCTACGCCCGCGTCACGGAGTACGCGGTGCGCTACCAGGTGCAGTTCCAGCTCGAGGATGGGGCCGGTCAGGTGCTGCTGCCGCAGCAGAGCATCAACATGTCACGCGAGTTCAGCTACGACGCCTCCAACACCATCGGCACCACGGCCCAGGTGGAAGAGATCCAGCGCAGCCTCAACGACGACATGGTGCAGGCCGTCCTGTTCCGTCTGCAGGCGCTGCAGAAGCACGGCGGCGTGGTCGCTCCGGCGCCTGCGTCCTCCGCGCACTGACCGCATGCCGCTCAATCCCGCCCAGTGGCAGAAGGCGCTGGCTGGCGACAGTCTGCTGCCGGTGTACCTGCTGGCCGGCGAGGAACTGCTGGTGCTGGAAGCCGCCGACGCGTTGCGCGCGCAGGCACGCCGCCTCGGCTACGCCGAACGCGAGGTGCTCGACGTCGGCAACCATTTCGACTGGAACGACCTGGCCCGCGCAGCCGCGGGCATGTCGCTGTTCGCCACGCGGCGCCTGCTCGACCTGCGTTTGCCCACCGGCCGTCCCGGCACCGAGGGCGCCAAGGCGATCAACGAGTTCTGCGGCAATCCGCCGCCAGACGTCACGCTGCTGATCACCGCGACCGAGTGGAGCAGCAAGCACGAAGGTGCCTGGACCAAGAACCTCGACGCCGCCGGCGCGCTGGTGGTGTTCAACGCGCCCAAGCCGCACGAATGGGCGGCCTGGGTCGGCGCGCGGCTCGCCTCGCGCGGGCTGAGCGCCACACCGGATGCGGCCGCGCTGCTGGCTGAGCGTGTCGAAGGCAATCTGCTTGCCGCCGCGCAGGAGATCGACAAGCTCGCCGTGCTGCGCGGCCAGGGCGGCGGCGGGCGCATCGACGCGACCGAGATGGAACACCTGGTCGCCGACAGCGCGCGGTACGACGCCTTCAAGCTCACGGATGCGGCTTTCGCGGGCGACGGTGGACGCGCCCTGCACATCCTCGCCGGCCTGCGCGCCGAAGGCGATGAATTGATCGCGCTGATGGGCTGGTTGGTGAACCAGCTGCAGCTCGCCTTGCGCCTGGCCAATGCGCGCGACTTCGCCGCGCAGGCTCGTGCGGAGCGCCTGTGGCCCGCGCGCGAGCAGCTGTTCCGCAAGGCGCTGCGCCGCGCGCCGCGCGAGCACTGGCTGCAATGCCTGGCCCGCGCCGCGCGCATCGACCGCATGGCCAAGGGCCGCGAGGCGGGCGATCCGTGGCTGGAAGCCGAGCGCCTGATCGCCGCCATCGCCGAGCCGCGGGCTGCCAGCGCCTTCGCATGAAACCCCTTGCCCTGTTCGGCGGCACCTTCGATCCGGTGCATCTGGGTCATCTGAGCGTGGCCTGGGAGGCAGCCGAGCTGCTCGACGCCGAAGTGCGCCTGATGCCGGCCAACGTGCCGCCGCACAAGCCCGCGCCGCTGGCCACGCCCGATCAACGCGTGGCCATGCTGCACGCGGCGCTTCAGAAGCAGGACCGGCTGACCGTGGACACGCGCGAGCTGCGCCGCGAAGGTCCTTCCTATACCTACGACACCCTGCGCGAATTGCGTGAAGAGCAGGGTGCCCGTCCGCTGGTGCTGTTGCTGGGCGCGGACGCATTCGCCGGTTTGCCAACCTGGCATCGCTGGCGCGAGCTGTTCGATGTGGCCCATCTGGGCGTGCTCAGCAGGCCGGGAGCGGAGGTGGAGTTGCCGCACACGTTGTGGGCGGAGATCGATACGCGCCGTACCGAGGATGTGTCCGCGTTGCGCGCCAAGCCTGCCGGATGCGTGATCGAGCTGGCGGTCACGCCTCTGGAAATCTCCGCCACGCGCATCCGCGAACTGCTCGCCGCGGGACGCGATCCTCGCTACTTGCTGCCGTGCGGCCTATTCGAGGACCCGGCGCTGCTGGAGCCTTACCGGCGCGGCAAGGCGGGCTGAGCACGCGGAATCTCTATCGGTAGGAGAACCGATGTGCTTCGACAAGGAACGCGGTCGTGACCGGCACCCAAACCACTGAGCGCTCGCTGGAGCCGGGCGACCTGGCCTTGCTGCGCTCGCTGCGAAGAAGTCTTTCGGGCGGTATCGCCATGGTGGCGCTGGCCGGCTCGGTCTTCGTCGCCGCGCTGATCGGCGCACTATGGATACTGATGGACCGCGGCCTGGGGCAGCGGCTTTCGCCCGAGCTGGTCGCCGTGCCGTTGTTCGCCGCGATCGCAGGCATCGCCCTTCTGGGTGGCTTGCGCGGCGTCCGCCTCTTACGCAGCGTCCAGGCGCTGCTGCGGCAACCCGCACGTGCCATCAAGAAAGTCAGCGTGGGCGAGCTGATCGGTGTGTCGCGGGAGAAAGGCCGCATCCGCTATGACCTGGATGGCGAATCCTTCGAGGTGTGGCTGCCGATAGAGCTCGCCGATACCGGCAAGATCGTGTTCGAAAGAACCCTCCACCGTCTCGATGGCCTGCTGCATCGGCGCGTCCTGCTGGAGTGGCTGGCGATCGACGGCACGCCGCAGCGGCTGTTGCTCCGCGTGGACTATCCGGACGACCCGCCCGTGGTGGCGGAGCGCGCGGCGACCGAGCAGGAACGCCGCGCCGTGCCGTGGTGGGACCACATCGCCTACGCCTGGCTCATCGCCGTGTTTGCCATGCTGGCCATGCTGGTGGGCGGCACGGCCATGTTCGCCTTCATCGATGCATGGCCGCACTCCAGGTTCAGCGGCGGACTGCTGGTGGCCGCGCTTCCGATCGGTGCGATCGTCGCGCTCATGTGGCGCAGGACGCGGCGCTGGCGCGCGATCCAGCCACGGACGCTGACCGTGACGGGCGTGATCGCGGAGGTGCTCGACCACACGATTTCCGTCGGCCGCTATGCCAGCACCCAGCGCTGGTACCGCATCGGTGACCGCCTCTATCCCACCGGACGGAGCGCGCCCGAGGACGACACAATCATCTGCGGCAGCATCGTGCGCATGGACTATGTCGATCGCAGTCCGCACGGCGGCCGCATCGTACGGATCGAACCATTGTCCGGCTGAGCCGCACGCGCTTCATGCGCTGCGCGGCACAAAGCGCAGCGCCACGGAGTTCATGCAATAACGCAGTCCCGTCGGCTTCGGCCCATCCGTGAAGACATGCCCCAGGTGGCTGTCGCAGCCGGCGCAGCTCACCTTGGTGCGGACCATGCCCAGGCTGTAGTCGTTGCTCTCGATGATGTTCGCCTTGGCGATCGGCTCCCAGAAGCTGGGCCAGCCGGTGCCGGAGTCGAACTTGGTGGACGCGTCGAACAGCGCGGTATCGCAGCCGGGGCAGCGGAACAGGCCCTTGGCGTGCAGGTTCCAGTATTGACCGCTGAAGGGACGCTCGGTGCCTTCGCGTCGCATCACGTTGAACGCGTCGTCGGACAGACGTTGCCGCCATTGCGTATCGGTCAGCACCAGCTTCTGTACGTGGCACGGGCCGAGGCGGCGGCCATCCGCGTCGGCGAAGCATTCCAGCAGGAGGTCCTTGGACGCCGCGCCCGCCGGCGCGGCGCCTGCGGCCAGCGCCGGCCCGCGTCGTGGCCATAGCAGCGCGCCGGCCGCGGCGCCGGCGATGCCAAGCGCGGCCACGCGCAGAAAGCCTCTGCGTTGTTCGTTTTCGATGGTGCGGATGGTGCGTGTGCTCATGGGGAAACCTCCCGTCGAAACATGTCGCCGTCGTGGCGCGTCAGCCGAAGGTGAAGGCGTAGGCGCGCACGCCGGGATCGAGGAACTCGATCTCGAACTGCCGTTCGCCCGCACCCTGCGCCTGACGCACGAGCTGGTAGAGCCGCTGGGTCGTCACCGTGCCGTTGCCGCCGGCGTCGGTGTCCATGCCGTGATCGTCGCCTGGTGCTTTGCCATCGATACGTATGCGGAAGCGGATCGGTTTCCCATCGGCGCCGGGACCCAGCACCAGGTGCAGGTCGCGGCCGCGGAAGCGGTAGACGATGCGACCGCCGGCCGTGTCGAGCCGCGCGTCTTCGGCGCCGACGGTCCAGTCGCCGCCGAACGACCACTGATTGGCGCGCAGCGTGTCCGGCAGGCGGTAGGTTTCGCGGTCGTTGCGGATGAGCGGACCGCCCACGAAGTTCTGCGCGCGCGCATAGCCCACGTAGGTTTCGGGCGAGCGGTCGGCGCTCTTGGAGTCGGCGGCCTCGGCACCTTTCGCGTCGGGCTGGACGTATCCGCCGGGCAGATCCTTCTGGCCGGCATCGGCAAGCAGTTGGCGGATCACGTCCTCGCTTTCCTGATAGCCGCCCTCGCCGAAGTGGTGATGGCGGATGCGGCCCTGCGTGTCTATGAAGTAGTGCGCGGGCCAGTAGCGATTGTTGAAGCCCTGCCAGATGGCGTAGTCGTTATCGAGCGCGACTGGATAATCCACGAGCAGGTCCTTCACCGCGCCCTGCACATTGCCCAGGTCTTTCTCGAAGGCGAATTCCGGCGCATGCACGCCGAGCACCACCAGGCCGTGGTCCTTGTACTTGTCCGCCCAGGCGCGCACGTAGGGCAGGGCGCGGATGCAGTTGATGCAGGAATAGGTCCAGAAATCCACCAGCACCACTTTGCCGTGCAGCGACGCAGCGGTGAGCGGCGCGGTGTTGATCCAGGCCGTGGCGCCCGCCAGCGAAGGCAGCTCGCCTTCCACCGGCAACGCTTCGCCGGCCTTGCGCTGCGGTTGCGGAGCAGGGGCCGGCATGACTTGGCTGACCAGGCGCTGTTCGAGGCCGCCGGTACTGGCCAGCGACACTCGGGTCAGCACGCCGGTGTCCAGGCCCAGCGCGATCGCGGCCACGCCGACAAGCACCAGTGCGCCGAGCGTGCGCCGCACCCACTCGCCCGCACCCAGCGAGCGCTTCATCAAGGAGAACACCTTGCCGCCGACCAGCAGCGCGAGCGCGAGCGATGTCGCCGCGCCTGCGGCATAGGTGAGCAGCAGCAGGGTGGTCTGCACGCTGGCGCCGTTGAGCGCCGCGCCGGTCAGCAGCAGGCCGAGGATGGGGCCGGCGCAGGGTGCCCACAGCAGGCCGGTGGCCACGCCCAGGCCGGCGGCGGCGAACACGGAGCCTTCATCGTGATCCGCCCGCTGGGTGAGGCGGTTGCCCAGCGCGACGAACGGGCGGCTGATCCATTCGGCCACGCGCGTGGAGAGCAGGGTGAGTCCCAGCACCGCCAGTACGGCGAGGGCGATCCAGCGGCCGTACTGGTTGGCGCGCACCGCCCAGCCGCCGCCGACCGCGGCCAGCGTCGCCACGAGAGCGAACGTGACGGCCATGCCCAGCAGCATCGGCAAGCCGTTGCGCAGGAACGGCCGGTCCGCGCGGGCGAACACGAACGGCAGCACGGGCAGGATGCAGGGGCTGAGGATGGTCAGCACGCCGCCGAGATAGGCAAGGATCAGCACGAGCATAGGAGGGCGTCCGGAAGCGGGTCGATGGGCTATTCGATGAGCGGGTTCGGATGGTTACGTCGCGAGGCCGCGATAGGTACTTTCACAAAAAGCGTTCCATGGAATGGCGTCGCCGTCTCCACCTTGGCGTAACCCCGTGGCTTCCTCGGGCGAAAACGGGCGAGAGTCCCTGCGCGAGTCGATCATGCAAGTGAGCTTGACCGCGGGCAGCCTCCTGAGCCTAGATGGCGCTTTCCGCCGTCCCGGTCGCCGCGAAGCCTTGTCCGCCGAATCCGCCAGCACCTCCGAGGAAGCCGAGCGTCGCCGCGCCGCCTGGATGGCCGATGCGCAAGGCGGCGATCGGCGCGCCTACGAGCGCGTGCTGGCGGATTCCTTGCCGCTGATCCGCGCTGCGGCGCGCCGGCAGGGCGTGCCGCTGGACCATATCGACGACGTGGTGCAGGAAACCCTGCTCACCGTGCACCGCGTGCGCCACACCTACGATCCTGCGCGCTCTTACGACGCATGGATCACCGCCATCGCCTCGCGCCGCGCGATCGATGCCTTGCGCAGCCACGGCCGCCGCAATCGGCGCGAACTGCACGATGATTTCGTACTGGACAACCAGCCCGACCATGCCGATGCCGCGCTCGCCACCGAGCGCGAGCAAGAAGCGCAGCGGCTGCGCGCGGCCATCGAGACGCTGCCCCCCGGCCAGCGCGAGGCGGTAGAGCAGCTCGCCCTGCGCGAGCGCTCGCTCGCCGAGGCCGCGCAGCACACCGGCCGCAACGCGGGCGCGCTGAAGGTCAATCTGCATCGCGCGCTCAAGGCGTTGCGCAACCGCATTCACGGAGATTCCTGAGCGTCATGGCCGACCCGCGCAACCATCACGCGTTGATCGATGCGCTCGGCGCCGAGCTGGCGCCGGTGCGGCGCCTGCCTCCGCCCTGGCGGCGCGCGGCCGGATGGCTGCTGGTCGTCGCCGCGATCGCGGCCGTGCTGCTGGAGCGTTACGGCGTCGGCGGCATGCTGCGCCGCTGGGCCGGCGCGCCCGATCTGGCCTGGGCAGGCATCGGCGCCGTGCTGACGGCAGCGACGGCTGCATGGGCCGCGTTCTCCCTCGGCGTACCCGGGCGCAGCCCGCGCTGGGCGTTGTTGCCGCTGCCGCCCGCGCTGCTGTGGATCGGCGCCAGCGGCCTGGGTTGCTTGCGCGAGTGGATCGCGCCGGACACGCTCTTGGCCGGTCCGCACCAGGCCGGCGGTTGCCTGTTCTTCATCGTGAGCTTCTCGGTGCCGTTGTCGGCCTTGCTGATCTGGCTGCTTCGACGTGCCTGCCCCTTGCGACCCTTGCTCACGGCGGTCCTCATCGGACTGGCGAGCGCCGCCGCTTCGGCCAGCCTGCTGGAGATCTGCCACGAGTTCGACGCGGCCTTCACGGACCTGCTGATGCATGCGCTGGCGGTCGCGATCGTGATTGCCCTCAATGCCGCTATGGGCGGACGCTTGCTGCAGCCACGCTGAGACGCGCGAACGTCAGCTTCGCGCAAGCCGTACGAACTTTCGTTTCCCTGGTGCGCCGCAGCGCGGCACGCGATTCCGGCAGGCTGTCGGATCGCCCGCATCGACCGGCGAAGCTGCCATGGAGCGCCCTGGGCCTCGCTCGGCTGCGGCACCGGGTGTGGGCATCGCTTGTGGGCATCGCAACACATCGCGCTCACGGCGGGCGCGAGACGATATTTACGCTGAACGAAGCGGTTTTTTCGTACGAGGCCGTCGACCGTGGCGAGCTAGGCTTGAGCCGCCGGCGGTGCTGAGGGGGTGCCGCCGCGGCGTCTTCGCGGGAACGTTGTGCACCGCCTGACGCAGCGTGTCCGCGGCCGGTTCGCCGGTGGCGGTATCGCCGGGGCGGTCCGGGAGGGGGCCGTCCCGGCACTTCAACTTTGGGAAGCGCGGCCCGCGCCGCACGACAACTTACCGACTGAAGGAGAACGCATCCATGAAAGTTTCCCGTAACGCCGTCCTTGGTCTTTCCATCGCGCTTGCCCTGGGTGTCGGCATCGGCCAGGCCGGCGCGCAGGAAACCACGCCCGCGCCTGCATCTTCGGCAATGCACAAGGACTCGATGAAGTCCGACATGCACAAGGATTCCATGAAGGCCGACGACTCGATGAAGTCCGGCGATTCCATGAAGTCCGACACGGGTACCAAGCACAAGCACAAGAAGCACAAGAAGGCCACCACCGAGCCGGCTTCGTCCTCCAGCAGCGGACACTGATCTTCCGGCGGTTCCGCGCGCGGCCCTTCCCGGCGACGGGGAGGGCCGTTGCGTTTTCCATGGTGTAATGCGCGGGTTTCGCACCGCGGAGAATCACCATGGTTCCCTCCCTCGTCGCGCGGCTCGGCATCGAGCATCCGTTGATCCAGGCGCCGATGTCCGGCTCCACCACGCCGGCGCTCGTCGCCGCGGTGTCCAACGCGGGAGCGCTCGGATCGTTGGGTGCGGGCTATCTCGAACCGCAGGCGATCCTCGACCAGGCGCGTGACATTCGTGCGACCTGCCCGCATCCATTCGCGATCAACTTGTTCGTGCTGCCGGAAACGGTTGAAGTGGACATGGGCGCGGTGGATGCCGCGAGGCGAGCGCTCGACGCATTGATGGAGCGTGAAGGATTGGAGGTGCGTACGGCGATGCCGGCGCGCTGGGCTCCTTCCTTCGCCGACCAGTTCGCCGCCCTCTGCGAAGCGCGCCCGGCCGTGGCCAGCTTCGCCTTCGATCTGATCTCGCCCGAGCAGGTACAGCAGCTCAGGCGGCTTGGCATTGTCGTGGTCGGCACCGCCACGACGGTGGCCGAAGCGCGCGCCTGGGAAGAGCGCGGCGCCGACGCCGTGAGCCTGCAGAGTGCGGAGGCGGGCGGTCACCGCGGGACGTTCCTGCATGCGCCCGAGGACGCGCTGATCGGCCTGTTCGCCTTGCTGCCGCTGGCGGCGCGCGCGGTGAAGATCCCGCTGATCGCCGCCGGCGGCATCATGGACGGCCGAGGCATGCTTGCCGCCGAGGTGCTTGGCGCCGCGGCCAGCCAATTGGGGACGGCCTTCCTGGCCTGTCCCGAGTGCGGCGCCGCGGAAGCCTGGAAGCGTGACCTGCCGGGTTCGGCCGAGCACGACGTCGCCACCATCCGCAGTTTTTCGGGTCGCGCGGCGCGTGGCTTGCGCAACACGTACGTCAAGGCCATGGCCGCGATCGAGGCCCAGTTGCCGGCCTATCCGGTGACCAATGCCCTGACGTCTCCGTTGCGCCGCGTCGCCGCCGCGGCCGGGCGCGGCGATCTGCTCTCCGAATGGTGCGGGCAGGGGGCGGGGATGTCCCGCGCGATGCCGGCGGCCGAACTGGTCGCCGCACTCATGGACGAGTACGCCCAGGCGCGCCACGCGTTCGCCTAGGCCAACTGGCCGAAGCCGAGGTTTGACGCGGGTTTGCGGGCTCGGCGTTATACTGCGGCCGCGCCGATTCGGCGCGCCGAACCGCACCGAGGGCACGCCCACTTGAGTCAGACTTCCCAGCGCAACAAGGCGGCAGACACCGCCTCCCTCCGCAAGCACGTCATCGACGCGCTCGAAGAACTGAAGGCCAAGGACATCCGCGAAATCGACGTCCGCGGCAAGACCTCCATCGCCGATCTGCTGGTCATCGCCTCCGGCACCTCCGCGCGACACGTCAAATCCATCGCCGACGAAGTGGTCAAGTTCGCCAAGAAGGCGGGCGTGATGCCGCTCGGCGTGGAAGGCGAGCAGGAAGCCGAATGGGTCCTGGTGGATCTCGGCGACGTCATCGTTCACGTCATGCTGCCGCGTATCCGCGAGTTCTACGGCCTCGAACGGCTGTGGACCGTGGG
>JBCNOA010000172.1:0-9637 GCA_039594095.1 Dyella sp. | reverse complement strand
GCCACGTGCCAGGTGGCCTGGGCGTGTTCGAGGCGGTGATGCTGGCCGGCTTCGGCGCCACCGGCAACGAAGGCCTGGAGGCGCCTATCCTGGGTGCGCTCGCCGCGTATCGCCTGATCTACTACTTC
Source organism: Dyella sp. (assembly GCA_039594095.1). Lineage (GTDB taxonomy): Bacteria > Pseudomonadota > Gammaproteobacteria > Xanthomonadales > Rhodanobacteraceae > Dyella_D. The sequence goes on along the minus strand of JBCNOA010000172.1, from coordinate 9,509 downwards.
CTGCCGCTGTGCGCGGCTACCGTCGTCGTCTTGCTGCGCGAGGCGCGCGGCGCGGCCGGTAAGGTGCCGCTGGCGCCATGGTTCACCGGACTCTTGCCGCCGTTCTTCGCCGGCCTGACCCTGGTGTCGGGCGCGGTGCTTCTGTTCTCCGGCGCCACCTCCGCGTTGCCGGGACGCATGGAAATCCTGCGCCACGTGTTGCCGCTGCCGGTGCTGGAGATCTCCCATTTCCTGGCCAGCATGGTCGGCATGCTGTTGCTGATCCTTGCGCGCGGCCTGCAGCGCCGACTGGACGCGGCCTATGTGCTCACGCTGGTGTTGCTGCTGCTGGGCGCGGTGCTGTCGCTGCTGAAGGGCATCGATTACGAGGAAGCCACGTTGCTTTCGCTGCTGGCGCTGTGCCTGGCGCCGGCGCATCGTTTGTTCTACCGGCGCGCCTCGCTGTTCAGTGCTTCTTTCTCGGTGGGCTGGATCATCGCCATCCTTGCCGTGCTCGGTTGCGCCGGCTGGCTGGTGGCTTTCAGCTACAAGCACGTGGAATACAGCACCAACCTGTGGTGGGAATTCAGCTTCTACCACGGTGGCGCACCGCGAGCCCTGCGCGCCCTGGTCGGTGCCACCGCGGTGGGCATGCTGTTCGCATTGGCCAATCTGATCCGGCCGGCACGCCCGCACTTGCATCTGCCCGACGAGGTGGACCTGGCGCGTGCCCTGCCGCTGATCAAGCAATACTCCTCCGCTCAGGCGCACCTTGCGCTGATGGGCGACAAGACCCTCCTGTTCGATCCGCAAGCCCGGGCCTTCATCATGTACGACGTGGAAGGGCGCAGCTGGGTCGCGATGGGCGATCCCGTCGGCGAGGACGACGATGCGCGCCGCGAACTGGTGTGGACGTTCCGCGAGCAGTGCGAGCGGGCTGGAGGGTGGCCGCTGTTCTACCAGGTGCGCCCGGAGGACCTCGACCTCTATCTGGAAGTGGGCATGAACCTGCTGAAGATCGGCGAGGAAGCCCGCGTGAAGCTGGAGACCTTCAATCTGGACGGTAAGTCCAAGAAAGTACTGCGCAACACGATGAACAAGCTCACCCGCGAGGGCATGCGTCTGGAGATCGTGCCTGCCGAGCGCGTGCCTGCGCTCATCCCCAGGCTGAAGCCGATCTCGGATGCATGGATGCGCGACAAGGGCGTGCGCGAAAAGGGTTTCTCGCTGGGCACCTTCGATCCGGCCTATCTCGCGCGCACCCCCATGGCCCTGGTGTGGAAGGGCGAGGAATTGCTGGCCTTCGCCAACCTGTTCCTCACCGACACCAAGGAAGAGGCGTCCGTCGATCTCATGCGCCACCTGCCGGACGGCACTTCGGGCGTCATGGACTTCATGTTCATCGAGCTGATGCAGTGGGCCCGGCAGGAGGGCTATCGCTGGTTCAACCTCGGCATGGCGCCGTTCTCCGGTTTGCAAAACCGGCGCACCGCGCCGCTATGGAGCCGGTTGGGCGCGATCGTGTTCGGGCGCGGCGAGCGTTTCTACAACTTCCGCGGCCTGCACAAGTACAAGGACAAATTCGATCCGGAATGGGAGCCGCGCTACCTCGCGGTACCCGCCGGCATCGCGCTGCCGCTGGTGCTGGCCAATATCGCCAGCCTGATCTCCGGCGGCCTATCGGGTATGGTGCGTCGATGAAGCGAGTCGTCAAAATGATCGGTGGCCTCGTGGTCGCCGCCGCCGCCGTGGGCTTGCTCGCCTGGCGGCCATGGCACCACGCCAGCATGGCCGAATCCCTGGTAGAGGTGCCGGCGCTGCCGGGAGCAACGCCGCTGGCAGGGCGACGCGATGTGGTGGCGATCTTCTATTCGGGCGACGGCGGCTGGCGCGACTTGGACAAACAGCTGGGCGCCATCCTGGCCAAGCATGGCGTACCGGTGGTGGGCGTCAGCCTGCTGAAGTACTACTGGCGCGAGAGCACGGCCGAAGCTTCGGCCGCCGACCTGGACGCGTTGATCGAGCAATCCACGGCACGGCTCGACAAGCGGCGCGTGTGGCTGATCGGTTTCTCGTTCGGCGCGGACGTATTGCCGTCGATCATCGAGCATCTCAAGCCCGAGAACCGTGCGCGCGTCGCGCAGCTGGTGCTGCTCTCGCCCAGCAAGGATGTCAGCTTCGAGATCGAGATGCAGGGCTACATGGTGGAGGGCTGGTTCAAGACGCAGACGCAGAATCTGTTCCAGCTCGTCAATCCCGTGAAGCACTACGACGCGCGTCAGCCGCTGCTCGCTCTGGACGGCCATCCGCCCGTGATGTGCTACTACGGCAAGGACGACGAGGACGACACGATCTGCGCCACGTCGGGCCTGCCGGCATGGATCAAGGTCTACCAGAAGCCGGGCGACCACCATTTCGACTACGACTACGAAGGGCTGGCGCGGCAGATGATCGCCGACTTGCCGCCCTCCGGCTCCGAGCCCACTTCATCGGCACCCTCCCCATCGACCTCGCGTCCATGACCTTCGGCCGATAGGCGCGCCGTCCGCGGGTGCTAGCGTTGCGCCGGATGCCGGCCATCGCCGGAGCCATCCCTGGGGCGCGTCATGGATCGTCGGGAGTTCCTTCGTTCGTCCTTGTCGGCAAGCGCGATGGCCGCGCTGGGTTCGGGCCTCGCGCCTGCCGCATTCGCGGCGTCGTCGCCCAAGAGCCCGCAAGACCCACAGCATATCAACCGCAGCGTCTTGCTGATGGGCGACGACGTGCCACGCTACGGGCGCGATACGCTGGCCCGGATGGATGCCATTCTCCAGACGCGCGACAAGGCAGGGGATTTCTATCTCAAGCGCGGCGCCGTCGAAGAACTCGAACAGCGCTTCGCCCAGTTGCTCGGTAAGGAAGATGCCGCCTTCATGCCTACCGGAACGCTAGCCAATCAAGTCGCGCTGCGCCTGCTTTGCGGCGAGAAGAAGCGTGCGCTGGTGCAGCAGGAAAGCCATGTCTATTGCGATGAGAGCGATGCTGTCACCGCGCTGAGCGCGATCAATCTGGTGCCGTTGGCCCCAGGCTGCGCCTCGCCCACGCTGGATGAAGTGGATGCGGCGATCGCCGTGTCGGAGAAGGCCGCTTATCCGTTGCCGATCGGCGCCTTGTCCATCGAAAGCCCCGTCCGCCGCGCGGATGGCGCGATGGTACCGTTGGAAACAGTGAAAGCCATGGCCGAACGCGCCCGCGCCAAAGGCATCGGCCTGCATCTGGACGGTGCGCGCCTGCTGCTCAACAGCGGCGCGGAGGGGTTCACCGCCGCGTCCTACGCGGCGCCGTTCGATACCGTCTATATATCGCTCTACAAGTATCTCGGCGCACCGTTCGGCGCGATTCTGGCCGGTACCAAGACCACCATCGCCAAGGCGCGCGATACGCGGCACATCTTCGGCGGCACCATTTATCACGGCTGGCAGGCCGCGCTGCTCGCACTTGATGGGCTGGACGGCTTCTCGGAACGCTTCGCCAAGGTGCGCGCCGCGGGCGACCGGCTGCTAGAAGGGTTGGGAAAACTGGACGGCTACTCGGTGCGGCGCGTCGAACACGGCACCAATATCCATTTCCTTGAGATCGACGAAGGCCGGCGCAAGGGCCTGCAGGATCGCCTTGAGAAGGCCGGTATCATGATCGGCGAACCGCACGAGGGTCGCCTCGCGCTGACTTTCAACGAGACCCTTCTGCGCAAGCCTACCGATGCCATCGTCAAAGCCTTCGCCGCCTGAACGCAATCCTGGTATTGATCTCCTGCGCGGCATCGCCATTGTGCTGGTGGTGCTGCACCATCTTGGCCTGCGCATTCCGCTGAAGAAAACCGCACTGGCCGAGCTGCTGCCTACCCGTTTGCTGAGCGCGCTCAATTTCAACGGCTACGAAGCGGTGTTCGTGTTCTTCGTGATTTCCGGGTTCCTGATCGCCGGCAATGCGATCCGACGCTGGGGTGCACTCGATCGCATCGATCTGCGCGACTTCTATGCGCGCCGCTTCGCCCGCATCGTTCCTTGCCTGCTGGCGTTGGTGGCCGTGTTGAGCGTATTGCATCTGATCGGTGCGCCGGACTACGTCATCGAACGGGAAGGGCAATCTCTGCCGCGCGCGATTCTTGCCGCGCTCGGTCTGCACCTCAATTGGTACGAAGGCCAGACCGGCTACCTGCCGGGCAACTGGGACGTGCTGTGGTCTCTATCCATCGAAGAAGTGTTCTACCTCGGATTCCCGCTGGCCTGTCTGTTCCTGCGGCGCGAAGCGGTGATGGCATTGCTGTTGCTGCTGTTCGCGATGGCCTTGCCGTGGCTGCTTTCGTCACTCGACGACGCCAGCGAGATATGGAAGGAGAAGGCGTACTTTCCCGGCATGGCGGCGATCGCCATGGGTGTGCTGGGCGCGCTGGCGTCGGCGCACTGGCGGGCCTCGCGCGGGGCCCGGTTGATTTTAGGGGCTTTTGGAGGCGTCGGCCTGTTCGCGGTCTTCATCGGTATGCCATGGCTGTGGCCGCTGCTTCAGGATGGCGTGATGCTGCTGCTGACCTTCTCCACGCTGTGCGCACTGGTGGCGTATCGCCAGGCCGAGCTGGCCGGCGGGGCACGCCCGGCGAAGGGCTTGGGCTGGCTGCGCCGTTGGGGGCAGCTCAGCTATGAAATCTATTTGACGCACATGTTCGTCGTGTATGGCGCCGTTCGGCTGTTCCGTGCGACCGGCGGCGACATGGCGCGCGGCTGGCTGTGGTATGTGCCGGTGCTCGCGCTTTGCTGGCTGCTGGGCATGGCGGTGGAGCGTTATCTCTCGGTGCCGTGCGAGCGGTGGCTCCGTGCGAAGTTCGCGCATTCCCGAGGCGGCATCGCGCGTATCGCCGTAGTGACCGAATGAACGCCGTTACAGCTCCAGCAGATCGCGGCCCACGACCAACTGTCCCTTGAAGTGCGGCGCCACCGCGTCGCGCCAGACGTCCTCCGTCAGCGATGGATCGCCGCCGGGCACGAAGTGCGTCAGTACCAGCGTCTTGACCCCCGCTTCGGTGGCGATCCGGCCGACTTGTGCCGTGGTGGTGTGGCTGGCGAGCAGGTGCTCGCGCAAGTGCGCGGCATTTGGTTCGGAGGCGATGAGCTTCGCAAGCGCCGGCTCGTACATCACCTCGTGCACGAGTACGTCGGCGCCCCGGGCCAGCGCGATCAACGCCTCGGTCGGCCGCGTGTCGCCGGAAAACACGATGGAGCGATCGGGGCCGTCGAAGCGATAGGCGAATGCAGGCTCGACCGGTGGATGCGCCACGAGCGCGGCAGTGACCTTGATGCGCTCGTCGTGCATCACCACGCCGGGACGGGTCAGCTCGTGCGGCACGATCAGCGGTGCCAGCGGTGGCCGGCCTTCGTCCGCGATGCGGGTGCGGATGTCGTAGTCGTTCAAGCGCAGGAAATCGCGCGTCATCGCTATCAGCGGCGGCGGCCCCCAGGTATCCACTCGCGTATGCAGGCGAGCCGCCCAGGCCAGCCACAGCAGGTTGCCGTAGTCGGCGTTGTGGTCCGAATGCTGATGGGTGAGGAAGATGTGGCGTATCGCGCCGAGATCGAGCCCAGCCTTGACCATCTGCCGGGCGACGCCGTTGCCGCAATCGACGACATACACCACGCCGTCCACGACGATGGCGTTCGCCGGCGCCGAGCGATCGGGTTTTGGGGTGGGACCGCCGGCGGTGCCAAGCAGGATCAGGCGCGTGCGCGAAGACGTGGTGGGCGAGACGGCGAGCGCCAGTGGGCTGACCGCGGCCGCACCGAGCGCGAAGCCGGCCGCGCAAAGCCAATGGCGCCGGGCGGGATCGAAGGAACGGAATCGGCTCATGCGCGGCTCCTGGGCGACCGGGATGCCCGACTATGCCGCGCTCTCAGCCGGTGGGAAAGCGCTCAGCGGTAGAGATTGATGGACGCGCGCAGCGATTGCGTCGCCTCACGTGCGGCTTCGGCGAAATCTTCGCCGCTGCCGGCATAGAGGATGGCGCGCGAAGAGCTGATCATCAGGCCGGTGCCATCCAGCGTGCGCCCATGCTGCACCACGGCCGCTATGTCGCCGCCCTGCGCACCGATGCCGGGCACCAGCAGCGGCACGTCGCCGACCAGTGCCCGCACTTCGGCCAGCTGCTCCGGCCAGGTGGCGCCGGTGACCAGGGCGCAGTTGCCGTGCATGTTCCAGTCGCGCGCGACCATTTCGGCGACGCGCTGGTAGAGCGGGCGACCGCCGACGTCGAGGTCCTGCAGATCCGAGGCGCCGGGATTGGACGTATGGCACAGCAGGATCACGCCCTTGTCGGCGCGGTCCAGGAAGGGCTGCACGGAGTCGCGGCCCAGGTAGGGGTTCAGCGTCACCGCGTCGGCGCCGTAGCGCTCAAACGCTTCGGTGACGTAATGCTGCGCCGTGCTGCCGATATCGCCGCGCTTGGCGTCGAGGATCACCGGCACGCCGGGATGGCGCTCGTGGATATGCGCGATCAGCCGCTCCAGCGCGTCTTCCGCGCGCAAGGCAGCGAAGTGGGCGATCTGCGGCTTGTAAGCGCACACCAGATCCGAGGTGGCATCCACGATCGCGGCGCAGAACCTGTAGACAGCGTCCGCATCGTCACGCAGGTGAGCGGGAAATTTCGACAGTTCGGGATCGAGGCCGACGCAGACCAGGGATTGGTTGCGGTGCCATGCGGCTTGCAGTGACGACATGAAGTGCATGGTTTTCCTCCCTAGCTTCATCCCTTCGTCCTTCCCTCTTCAGGGGAGGGAAGGGCGAGGAGCGGGTCTTGCGATAGCGATGAGTTGGCATGTCGATCGGGGTGGGAGGCGGGACACGGCCCGGCCTCCCACCTGGCCCCTCTTCCGCACACGCACGCGGCGAAGAGGGGGCGGTGCTTACGCCAGCTTCTTGTACTTCACGCGATGAGGCTTGGCGGCCTCGTCGCCGAGGCGGCGCTTCTTGTCCGCCTCGTACTCGTTGTAGTTGCCGGGGAAGAACTCCACGTGCGAGTTGCCCTCGAACGCAACGATGTGCGTGGCGATGCGGTCCAGGAACCAGCGATCATGCGAGATGACCACGGCGCAACCGGGGAACTCGAGCAGCGCATCTTCCAGGGCGCGCAGGGTTTCCACGTCAAGGTCGTTCGACGGCTCGTCGAGCAGCAGCACGTTGCCACCCTGCAGCAGGGTCTTGGCCATATGCAGGCGGCCGCGTTCGCCACCGGAGAGATTGCCGACGATCTTCTGCTGATCGGTGCCCTTGAAGTTGAAGCGGCCGATGTAGGCGCGCGACTGGATCTCGAAGTTGCCGATGGTGAGGATGTCCGAACCGCCGGACACTTCCTGCCACACGTTGTTCTTCGCATCGAGCGCGTCGCGCGACTGGTCCACGTAGGCCAGCTTCACCGTGTGGCCCAGCTTCACCTCGCCGGAGTCGGGCTGCTCCTTGCCCATGATCATCTTCATGAAGGTCGACTTGCCGGCGCCGTTCGGACCGATCACGCCGACGATGGCGCCCGGCGGGATCTTGAACGACAGGTCTTCGATGAGCACGCGGTCGCCGAACGACTTGGTGACGTTCTTGAACTCGATCACTTCCTGGCCCAGGCGCTCGCCCGGCGGAATGAAGATTTCGTTCGTCTCGTTGCGGCGCTGGTATTCGACCGAATTCAGCTCTTCGAAGCGGTTGAGGCGCGCCTTGCCCTTGGACTGACGGCCCTTGGCGGCCGAGCGCACCCACTCCAGTTCCTTCTCGATCGCCTTCTGGCGCGACTTCTCCTGCTGGGCTTCCTGCTTGAGGCGGGCGTCCTTCTGCTCCAGCCACTCGGTGTAGTTGCCCTTCCACGGAATGCCGCGGCCGCGGTCGAGTTCGAGAATCCACTCGGCGGCGTTGTCGAGGAAGTAGCGGTCATGGGTGACGGCCACCACGGTGCCGGGGTAGCTCTGCAGGAACTGCTCCAGCCAGTCCACCGACTCGGCGTCCAGATGGTTGGTGGGCTCGTCCAGCAGCAGCATGTCGGGCTTGGAAAGCAGCAGACGGCACAGCGCGACGCGGCGCTTCTCGCCGCCGGAAAGCGGGCCGATCTTGGCGTCCCACGGCGGCAGGCGCAGCGCGTCGGCGGCCACTTCGAGCTGACGTTCCAGCGCATGGGCATCGTTCACGGCGAGGATGCTTTCCAGCTGCTCCTGCTCCTTCGCCAGCTTGTCGAAGTCGGCGCCTTCCTCGGCATAGGCGGCGTAAACCTCTTCGAGACGCTTCTGCGCGTCGAGGACGACGGAAACGCCTTCCTCCACCGCTTCGCGCACGGTCTTCTCGGGATCCAGCTCCGGCTCCTGGGCTAGGTAGCCGACCTTGATGCCCGGCTGCGGGCGCGCTTCGCCCTGAAAATCGGTATCGACACCGGCCATGATGCGCAGCACCGTGGACTTGCCCGCGCCGTTCAGGCCCAGCAGGCCGATCTTGGCCCCCGGGAAGAAGCTGAGCGAGATGTCCTTGATGATCTGGCGCTTCGGGGGAACGATCTTGCTGACCCCGTTCATGGTGTAGATGTACTGCGAGCTCATGGAGCCTCCGGAGGCGTGCGCGCGGCCTGCCCGTAGGGCTGGCGAGGGCACAGGGTGTAGGGTGAAAACCCGGCATTATAGCGGGTCGGCGCGTCTTCCCGGTGACGGCCCGCGGACGCGCAGGGCCGCGCCCGGAGTTCGCCACGCCTGAGCGCCGGCCAGGTCATTCCGCTGTTGCAGGCTTCGCGTTCCGACCTTACCGAGGGGAGCTCGCCGGCATGGATGTCCTGATTTCGCCCGCGCCGGTTCCCGCGCTGCTGCGTGGGTTGTGGCGTCTGGATGCATGGGCTGGCGGCTGGGCCGCAAGACATGGCGCCTGGGCCCGTGCGCTGCACGAGTTCGTGTGCTTCGGCCTCAAGCAGGCCTGGGCCTGCCTGTTCGGCGGGGGCATGTTGGCCTTGCTGCTGCTGACTTGGGCGTTCTACCCGGGCGATGCCTGGCTGGCCCGCTACGACTTCCTCACGCTGGCCGCCCTGGCCATGCAATGCCTGCTGCTCGCGCTGCGTCTGGAGACGCGCGAGGAGGCGAGGGTGATCCTGCTGTTTCACGTCACCGGCACCGTCATGGAGGTGTTCAAGACCGCGATGGGCTCGTGGGAGTACCCGGAAGCTTCCGTCTTGCGGATCGGCGGGGTGCCGCTGTTCACCGGCTTCATGTACGCCGCGGTGGGCAGCTATATCGCTCGAGCCTGGCGGTTGTTCGAGTTCCGCTTCACCGGGCATCCGTCTTTTGCGGCCACGGCATGGCTTGCGGTGGCGATCTACGCGAATTTCTTCGCGCACCATTTCCTGCCGGACCTCCGCTGGCTTCTGTTCGCCGCGGTGGCCATGCTCTTCGGCCCGGCGTGGGTTCATTTCCGCGTGCGCGACGCGTACCGCCGCATGCCGCTGCTGCTGGGATTCGTGCTGGTGGCCACGTTCTCGCCCAGCCAGA
>JBCNOA010000171.1:0-9660 GCA_039594095.1 Dyella sp. | reverse complement strand
GCTGGACGGCGCCGGCAGCGCCGGGCACGTGTACGACTTCAAGCGCTACATCGAGGAGCTGCGCACCTACCAGCCCAATGCGGTGGTGTTCGCGGACATGGCATTGTTCGAATACGGCGATGCGCGCTGGGTCGGCCAGGAAGATGGCCATATCCGCTACGAGAACTGGAACGTGATCGACCGCCACGGCTACCAGCGCTGGCGCCCGGTGGAGGTGGACACGCCACTCCACAAGCTGCACTGGTTCTGGCATCCGAACGACGAGGCTTCGCTCAAGAGCGTGGACGAACTGATGGATGTCTGGGAGAGCAGCGTGGGGCGCGGCGGCCAGCTGATGCTCGGCATCGCGCCGGACAACCACGGCCTGCTGCCCGTGGCCGACGTGAAACGCCTGGAAGAGTTCGGCAAAGCGGTGGAGGCACGCTACGGCGATGCCGCCAATCTGGCGCGCAAGCACGTCAAGACCGACGAGAACGCCGAGCGCGCACTCGATGGCAACCGCGATACGTTCTGGTCGGCACCCGCGGATGCGCGAAGCGCCGCGCTGGAAGTCGATTTCGGCAAGCCGGTCACCTTCGACCGCACGCTGTCCATGGAATGGCTGGACGAAGGGCAGGCGGTGCGCCGCTATGCGGTGGAAATCTGGGACGGCCATGCCTGGAAGCAAGTGGCGCGGGCCGAGGCGATCGGGCATAAGAAGATCGATACCTTTGCGCCCGTCACGGCACAGAAGGTACGGTTGCATATCCTGTCCAGCGTGGGCACGGCGCGCATTCGCGAATTCCAGGTATTCGACGCGCGCTCCCGCTGACCGAACGTCCCGATCGCAAGGAATCCTTTCATGCAGAGAAGCGCGACCTTCCTCACCTGGTCCATGCTGTCGTTGCTGCTGGCCGGTCCCGCCGCGGCGGCGCAGCTTTCCGGCCAGACGCTGGATAGCGGTTGGCAATTCCACATCGCACCGAAGTCCGCCGAAGCCAAGAGCCACCCCGAAGCCGCCGAATGGCGCGAAGCCGCGATACCGGGCAGCGTGCAGACGGACCTGCTCAAGGCGGGCGTCATCGGCGACCCGTTCTATCGCGACAACGAAGGCCGCCTGCAATGGATCGGCCTGGCCGATTGGGATTACCGCCTGAGCTTCAAGGTCGACTCCGCCACGCTCAAGCGCGGGCACGTCGAGCTGGTCTTCGACGGCCTGGACACCTTTGCCGACGTGACGCTCAACGGGCGCAAGCTGCTCTCCGCCGACAACATGTTCCGGCGCTGGCGCGTGCCGGTGAAAGGCGCCCTGCGGTCCGGCGAAAACAAGCTGGAAGTGCACCTGCATTCGCCCATCGCGCGCCTGTTGCCCTGGCTGCTCAAGCAACCCTATGCGTTGCCGGGCGAGTTCGACTCGGCCTTCGGCGACGAGCCCAAGGGCAAGCAGACGGCCAATTACATCCGCAAAGCCAATTATCAGTACGGCTGGGATTGGGGTCCCCGCTATGTGACCCAGGGCATCTGGCAGCCGGTGCGGCTGGAGAGCTGGGACGACGTGCGCCTGAGCGACTTCCACGTTGCGCAGCCGCACGTCGATGCCGACGTGGCCGAACTGCGCGCCGAAGCCGCCGTGCAAGCCGACCAGGGCGGCAAGGCGAAGCTGCTGGTGAGCTGGACCGCTCCCGACGGCAGCCGCCAGGAGGCGAGCCAGGATGTCGAGCTGCGCAAGGGCGACAACGCGCTCAGCCTGCCAATCCGCATCGAGCATCCGCGCCGCTGGTGGCCCACCGGCTACGGCGCGCAGGATATGTACCGCTTCGAACTCACGCTCAGCCGCGACGGCCAGACGCTTGCCACCGCCAGCCGCGCCACCGGCCTGCGCAGCGTGGAGCTGCGCCGCGACAAGGACCAGTGGGGCCGCGGCTTCGCCTTCGTGGTCAACGGCGTGCCGGTGTTCGCCAAGGGCGCCAACCTGATCCCGTTCGACAGCTTCCCCACGCGCGTCACCGACGAACGCATGGCGCAGATCCTGCGCTCGGCGCGCGATGCCAACATGAACATGTTGCGCATGTGGGGCGGTGGCCACTATCAGAGCGATGCGTTCTACGAAGAAGCCGACAAGCTGGGCTTGATGATCTGGCAGGACTTCATGTTCGGCGGCGCGATTCCGCCCTACGACGAAGCCTTCCGCGACAACACTCGTGTCGAGGCGGTGGAGCAGGTGCGCCGCCTGCGCGATCATCCCAGCATCGTCCTGTGGTGCGGCAATAACGAGGTACAGACCGGCTGGGAGTCCTGGGACGACCGCAAGAATTTCCAGCAATCGCTGGCTCCCGAGGAGCGCGAGCGCATCGAGAACGGCATGAAGGCGCTGTTCGGCGATACGCTGCGCAACGTCGTGAAGGAGAACGCCCCGGAAGTGCCGTACTGGGCCAGCTCGCCCAGCACCGACTACGAAGGCCCCGCCAATCAGCTCACCGATGGCGATTACCATTCGTGGAGCGTGTGGTCCGGCTCCAAGCCGATCGAGCAATACCTGACCGAAACGCCGCGCTTCCAATCCGAATACGGCCTGCAGTCCTTCCCGGTGATGGCCACCGTGCGCGCATTCGCCGAGGACCGCGACATGCAGCCGAATTCGCCGGTGATGCGCGCGCACCAGAAGTTCGCCAACGGCGATGGCAACGACCGTCTGCTGCTGTACATCCGCAAGTACTACGGCGAGCCGAAGGACTTCGAATCCTTCGTCTACCTCAGCCAAGTGATGCAGGCCGAAGGCATCGAGCTGGCCGCCGAACATCTGCGCAGCGTGCGCCCGCAGGCGATGGGATCGCTGTACTGGCAGTTGAACGACGTGTGGCCGGGGGCGTCCTGGTCCAGCGTGGACTACTTCGGCCGCTGGAAGGCTCTGCAGTTCCATGCACGTCGCTTCTACGCGCCGGTACGCGTCGCCGCGGTCCACCATGACGGGCAGAGCGAGGTGTTCGTGATCTCCGATCGCACCGAACCGTTCAACGCCACCTTGCGTAGCCGCGTGATGACGATGGACGGCAAGGTGCTGCGCGAACGCAAGCAGGCGCTGAAGGTGGCGCCGCTCTCCAGCGCCAAGGTGGCCAACCCCACCGATGCCGAGCTGCTGCGCAAGGCCGACCCGGCCGGCACCTTCGCTGTTTACGATCTGCTGGACGACAAGGGCGAAACGCTCTCGCGCCATCTGCTGTTCGTGAAGCCGCCGATCGGCCTGAAACTGCCCGATCCCGACCTGAAGGCCGAACTGCGCGACAACGGCCAGGGTGGCGTGCTGGTGGTCAGCGCCAAGCGTCTGGCGCGTGAGGTATGGGTAGATTTCGGCTCGCTCGACGCCACGCCGGAAGACAACGCTTTTGACTTGCTGCCCGGCGAAACGCGCGAGCTGCGCGTGGACAGCCAGTCCGGCATCGACGCCCTGCGTGGCGCGCTGCGCGTGCGTTCGCTGGCCGGTGCGACCCAAGGAGAGACCAAGCCGTGAATGCATCCCGCCGCGACGTACTCAAGATGATGTCCTTCGCGCTCGGCGCCGCCACGCTGGGCGTGCCGGGCATGAGCCTCGCCAAGTCGGCGCCATCCCTCGCGAGCAAGCGCCCGGTGCCGGGCAAGCGCAAGTTCGTCAGCCAGTCGGTGGAGCGGCTGATCGCGCGGACCAAGGCCAAGATCGCCGACCCGGAACTGGCATGGCTGTTCGAGAACTGCTTCCCCAACACGCTCGATACGACGGTCGAGCTGGGCACGCTGCGCGGCAAGCCGGACACCTTCGTGGTGACTGGCGACATCGATGCGATGTGGCTGCGCGACTCGTCCGCGCAGGTGTGGCCCTACGTGCCGCTGGCGAAAGAGGACCCCGACCTGCGCCGCCTGTTCCGCGGGCTGATCCGCCGCCAGGCCGTGTGCATCGCGCTCGATCCTTACGCGAACGCGTTCCTGCCCGATCCCACCGCCAAGACCAACCTGGACTGGGCCCAGCACGACATCACCGATATGCGTCCCGGCGTGGCCGAGCGCAAATGGGAAATCGATTCGCTGTGCTATCCGATCCGCCTGGCCGCCGCGTACTGGAAGGCCACCGGCGATCGCGAGCCGTTCGACGACGACTGGCGAGCCGCCATGCGCCTGGTGGTGAAGACCTTCCGCGAGCAGCAGCGCAAGGACGGTCCCGGTCCTTACCACTTCCAGCGGCCGTCGGCCGTGCCGACCGACACTTTGTTCCTGGGCGGCTACGGCAGCCCGGCCAAGCCCGTGGGGCTGATCCACTCGATGTTCCGTCCGTCGGACGATGCCTGTCTCTATCCGCTGTTCATTCCGGCCAACCTCTTCGCGGTGTTCGCGCTGCGCGAGCTGGGGCCGATGACGCAATCGCTGTTCGGCGACCACGCCTTCGCCGACGAGTGCAAGGCGCTGGCCGACGAAGTGGAGCAGGCCGCGGAAAAGTACGGCGTGATGCGCGACGAGAAGGGCGCCGACGTCTGGGCTTATGAAGTGGACGGCTACGGCAACCAGGTCTTCATGGACGACGCCAATGCGCCGGGCCTGCTGAGCCTGGCGTACCTCGGCTGCTGTCCGCTCGACGATGCCCGCTACCGCCGCACGCGCGACCTGGCCTGGAGCGCGCGCAATCCGTATTTCTTCGCGGGCAAGGCGGCCGAAGGCATCGGCGGGCCGCATGAAGGGCTGCGCATGATCTGGCCGATGTCGATCATGATGCGCGCCTTCACCAGCCGCGACGATGCGGAGATCCGCCAGTGCCTGCATTGGCTGAAGACCACGCATGCCGGCACGGGTTTCATGCACGAGGCGTTCGACCAGGACGACCCCGCGCACTTCACCCGCCCCTGGTTCGCCTGGGCCAATACGCTGTTCGGCGAACTGATCGTCGAGCTGGCGGACAAGCGCCCCACGCTGTTGCGCGGCTGAGACCAACCGTGCCGTTTCCCCTCCATCCCCCTCTGGAGCTTTCCCCATGGTGACACGCAGGCGATTCCTGCAAGGTGCAGTGGCCGCGGCCCTGCTCGGCAACCGGCTCGGTCCGTTCGGTGGCATCGCCGACGCACACGCAGCGGGCGTCAAGGGCGCTGGCGGTGCCGATGCGGCGACGGGCGTTTCGCGCTATGTCGACGTCTTCATCGGCACCGGCGGCCACGGTCATACCTTTCCCGGCCCCTCGCTGCCGTTCGGCATGGTGCAGCTCAGTCCCGATACCTACGACGCGCAGTGGGACGCTTCGTCCGGCTACCATCAGGGCGACGGCTCGATCATGGGCTTCTCGCACACGCATCTGAGCGGCACCGGCGCCGCCGACATGCTCGACGTGCTGGTGATGCCGTGCACCGGTCCCGTACGCCTGCAGCCCGGCGACCGCGAATACCGCGGCACCAACTACCGTTCGCGCTACGACGGCGTGCCGCCCACCAATACGCCGTCGCCCTCGCAACAGGGACAACCCGCCACGCGCGGTTACCGCTCGCGCTACGACACGGCCGACGAGCATGCGCGTCCCGGCTACTACAGCGTGCGCCTGAAGGACTACGACGTACTCGCCGAGCTCACCGCGACGCTGCGCGCAGGCCTTCATCGCTACACGTTCCACGGCAAGGAAGAAGGCCATCTGCTGGTCGACTTCGCGCACGGTTTCCACGACGATCCCGCCACGCCGACCAAGGTCAGCGACGCCACCTTGCGCCTGGTCGGCAAGGACACGCTGGTCGGCAGCCGCCGCGTGCACCAGTGGGCCAATGGCCGCTATATCCATTTCGCGCTGAAAGTGTCGCGCCCGTTCGATCGCGCCGTGCTGTACAGCGCCGACGCGCCGCTCGCCGATGCGAAGGAAGCGACCGGGACCAACCTCAAGGCCACCTTGCACTACAAGCATCCGTCCAGCGCGCCGCTGCTGGTCAAGGTGGGTATCTCGGCAGTGGACGTGGAGGGTGCGCTGCGCAATCTCGACGCCGAAGTCCCGGGCTGGGATTTCGACGGCGCGCGCGATGCCGCCGCCGCCGCGTGGGAAAAAGAGCTGGGCCGCATCCAGGTCGAGGCTTCCTCGGAAGACACCAAGCGCGTGTTCTATTCGGCGCTCTATCACACGATGCTCGCGCCGACGCTCTTCAGCGATGTGGATGGCCGCTATCGCGGCATGGATCTGAAGGTGCACCAGCTGCCGAAGGGCTCGCACAACTACAGCACCTATTCGCTGTGGGACACCTACCGCGCGGCGCATCCGCTGTACACGCTTTACCAGGCCGAGCGCGTGCCCGACCTGGTGAACGGTCTGCTGCGCATGGCCGCGGAAAGTCCGGAGGGTCCGCCCGTGTGGCCGCTGCAGGGCGTGGAGACCGGATGCATGATCGGCTACCACTCCGCGGTGGTCGTCGCCGAAGCGGTGGCAAAGGGTTTCCCCGGTGTCGATGCGAAACAGGCCTGGCCGCTGTTCCGCAAGCGCGCGATGGAAGACGATTACCGCGGCCTCGCGTACTACCGCAAGCTCGGTTACATCCCTGCCGACAAGGAATGGGAAGCCGTCAGCAAGACGCTGGAATACGCCTACGACGACTGGGCGCTGTCGCATCTGGCCGACGCGGCGGGCGCCAAGGACGATGCCGAAAAGCTGCGTCAGCGCTCGCGCAACTACCGCAACGTGTTCGACAAGAGCAAGACCTTCATGCGCCCGCGCGGCGAGAATGGGCAGTGGCTCGAACCCTTCGACCCGCGCAGCATCGGCCACAGCAAGCAGTGGCGCGACTTCACCGAGTCCAACGCCTGGCAGGCCACCTTCCTCAACCAGCACGACCTGTACGGCTACATGGAACTGTTCGGCGGCCAGCCCGCGTTCGAGCGCAAGTTGGACGAGCTGTTCACCACCAGCTCCGAACTGCCGGCGGACGCGCCGCCGGACATCGCCGGCCTGGTCGGTCAGTACGCGCACGGCAATGAGCCGGGCCATCACATGGCTTATCTCTATGCGTATACCGGCGCGCACTACAAGACACAGTCGCGCGTACGCATGCTGCTGACGGATATGTACCGCGCCGACCCGGACGGCCTGGCCGGCAACGAGGATTGCGGCCAGATGAGCGCGTGGTACGTACTGGGCGCGATGGGCCTGTATCCGGTCGATCCGGTGAGCACCCACTACGTGTTCGGCAGCCCGGTGCTGGATCGCGCGGAAATCGACGTCGCCGGCAAGAAGCTGGTGGTGGAGGCCAAGGGCAACGGTCCGGACAGCCCTTATATCCAATCGGTGACGTGGAACGGCCAGCCGTGGAGCAAAAGCTGGATCACCCACGCCGACCTCGCCGCCGGCGGCACGCTGGTGTTCCAGATGGGCAAGACGCCGAACAAGCAATTCGGCGCCGCCCCCGCCGATCGTCCGCCGTCGTTCGGCGCGGCGATGAAGGCCTGACGGTAGTTAGAGAGTCTGGAAGGCAAGCCCCCTCTCCCCACCGGGGAGAGGGTCGGGGTGAGGGGCCCTACGGAGCGCAACAGCTCTCATCGCGAGCCCCTCCCATTCCGCCAATGCCCCATCCTCAACGCCCCTCATGCGGCTCCTCGCCATGCCCGCGTTGCGCGGGTGCGTGCTGCGCGGGCGCGGCACGCGGCGCTGGTGCCGGCATGGGACGGTTGGCCGGCATGGCCGGATGATAGGCCGGTGCCGGCGCATAGCTGCGTTCGGGCATCGCGCGCGGCGCAGCGTGCTCGCCACCGTTGCCCTGCGGATACGACATGCGCGGAGCAGGCTCGCCCATGCGCGGCGCGTGTTCGCTCATGCGCGGCGCAGGTTCATTCATGCGTTGAGCAGGCTCATTCACGCGCGGCGCCGGTTCATTCATGCGCGGAGCAGGCTCATTCATGCGTGCGGGGCCGCCACCGCGCTGGAGATTCTCCGGCCGCGGCGGTGCTGCTTCGAGCGTGCGCGGCTGCGCCACCGCGCCATGGTTGGCGTGTGGTCCGAATGACGCAGAGGGGAGGGCGCCTGCACGCGGCGTGGCTTCGTTCAGGGGGCGCGCGCCGGCATCCATCGTTCGCGGTTGCGGTATCGGCGCTCCGCGGCCACCGTGCGGAGCGAACGCCGTCGAGGGCACCGCGCCTCCCGGCGCATGTGGCGCCACCGCGTTGGCTCCGGCTGCCGCCGCCGCTGGGCCGTGCGGAACGACAGGCGCGCCATGCGCAGCCGTGATGCCACGTTCCGCGAAAGCACCCGGGTGTGGCGTGGCGGCGATGGCCGGCGCGCCATGGTTGACTTGCGCGCGCAGGTCGCGGTTCTGCGCGGCGAGCGACATCTGCTGGCGCTGCGCGGCAATCGGGCCGCTGCGCTGCATCCGCTCGGCCTGCAGTTCCTGCGGCGTCGCGCGCGCGGCGATGCCGCCGGGGCCACCGTTGTAGCTGACGCGGTTGACGGTGACGTTGTTGATCACCGTCTTGTTGTAGACATTGGTGATGTTGTTGGTGATGTGGTTGACGGTGCGGTTGTAGTAGAAGCGGTCGTGGTCCCAGTAGCCGCCCGCGTAGCCCACGCCGGTGTAGCCGAAGCCGTAGTTGATGCCGCCGTAGAAGCCCACGTGCGGTCCCCAGTAGCCGGAATGGAATACGTACACGCCGCCGTCCCAGCCCCACCACGCGGGCGTCCAGAGCGCGCCCGAGAACGGTGGCTCTACCCAGGTGCCGGGCACCCAGTAATAGCCGCCGTCATCGTCGTAGGCCCAGTAGCCCGGCACCCAGAGATAGCCCGGTGCGGGAATCGGCGGTTGTACGTACACCGGCAGCGGCGGCGGGGCGATATTGATCGACACGAACACGCCGGCCGTAGCGGCCGGCGGCAAGGCGATCGCGCCGCCGGCGAGCAGAGCCCATCCCAGCAGCGCACGTGAAAGGGAAGTGCGCGTCTGCTTGCCGAACGAAACGCGGGTCGAAGCGAAGGACATGGGGAACTCCTCGTCAGCGGCGTCGTTGCGTGCAGTAGAACGGCGCGGCGAGGACGGCGCTGACCGCGGCGCGGCGAGGGTTCAGGGCGATTTCATGGTGCTGCCGCGTTTGCGTTCAGCGATTGCGCAGGAGCGTGCGGCCGCAGCGCGCGTTTGTCGCTTTTGGGTTGCGTCGCCAGGCCTGGGGTTCATGTAGATGAGCGCGCGCTGGCGGAGCGCGCAAAAAAAGACGGCGCCGCGAGGCGCCGTCCTTCGAGTTCGTCCGGGGCAGTCGCCCGCTCGCCGGCCTTACAGGCCCAGCAGGGTCTCCGCTTTCACGTACGGCAGGCCATGGGCCTGGGCGACCGGCTCGCACACGACCTTGCCGTCGATCACGTTCAGGCCGTTGCGCAGGTGCACGTCCTCGGCCAGCGCCTTCTGCCAGCCCTTGTTGGCCAGCGCCAGGGTGAAGGGCAGGGTGACGCTGTTGAGCGCGAAGGTGGAGGTACGCGCCACGGCGCCCGGCATGTTGGCCACGCAGTAATGCACCACCCCGTCCACCACATAGGTGGGATCGGAGTGCGTGGTGGCGTGCGAGGTTTCCACGCAGCCGCCCTGGTCGATGGCGACGTCCACGATCACCGAGCCCGGCTTCATGGTGCGCACCATGTCGTGCGTCACCAGCTTCGGCGCGGCGGCGCCCGGCACCAGCACGGTGCCGATCAGCAGGTCGGCGCGACGCACCAGTTCCTCG
>JBCNOA010000170.1:0-9689 GCA_039594095.1 Dyella sp. | reverse complement strand
GGTCGCGAGACCCGGGAGATTTCCGGTGGCCGCGTAAGAGGGGAGGGAAGCGCCGAACAGAAGGGCACTGACCATGGCCGGCATGGCCAGGCGCAGCATGTGTTTCATCACGATCTCCTTGTGACTGTGCTGTGCAGATAGGAATGCGGTGCCGAGGGGACGGCAGCGCGCGCGGACGGTAGCACAAGGACGACGGAACGCCTGTGAAGCTCCTTGGCGTTCGCCGTCACGCCCTGGAAGATCCGGCTATCCTCATCGCTTGCCCGCGCGCGCGTCGCATGCCATCGTGCGCGCCGCCGCCGGCATGGCGGCCATCGCAGCCAGGGAATGCATGCCATGAGACTGTCGTTCAAGCGAGACGATTTCGATGCGCCGCGTCTGGCCGCGTGGGTGGACGACCTCCGGAATCAGGGGTTGCCTTGCGAGGCCGAATGGCGGCGCGACGGGCAGCCCGCCGCGATGGAGCAGGCCACCGGCTTCGCGCTGCGCCTGCGTGGACGCACGGTGTTCGAACAGCTTCGCCGCGCCTGCACCTTCTACCTGAAGAACGTGCTCGGTCCGGAGCATCGCCTGGTGCTTACGTCGGCACGCGCGCACGGGGTTTTCGTGGCGCCGCGTTTCGGCGGCGCTTTCGTCTGCCTCGGCATCTACGCGCTGTCACAGCTGCTGGCGGTCTCGATCTTCGCGGAAGGATTCGTGCATACGGTCTTACCTTGCTACGCCTTGCTGGTGACAGGACATGCGCTGTGGTTCTCGCGCAGCGAGAAAGGGCAGGCCGATCCGAGCGGGATACCGATGGTGATGACCGTGCCGGCGATGATCCTCACCATGCCCGCTTCGCTGCTGAACGTGCCGGCGTTCGCCAAGTACCGCCACCTGCAGTGGTGGGTGAGAGCGGGCGAGCCGTAGCGCTTCACCGGACCGAGCCGGCGGCCGATCGCGTGCGTTTCAGTCCTTGCGCATGCCGCAGCTGGCGATCTCGCGCGCCGGATCTGTCGCGTCTTTCCAGCCGGGCTCGTCGCGGCGTTCGTAGGCTTCCAGCGAGGGATAGCCGTTGATGGTCCACGACCACTCGCTGAAGTAGTGGATTTCCACCACCTCGAAGCGACAGGCCTTGCCGGCATGGGTGATGCGCAGTGCGAGTCGGGGGCGCGCGCCGTCTTCCTGTTCGAGCCGGCGATAGGACACCGGTCCGCAGCGGAAGAAGCTGGCGTTCCATTCGAGCGTGCGCTGGCGCAGGAACAGTCCACCCGTGCAGGCGCGGCCTTGCCCGCGATAGACGCCAAGGAACGGATCCTGCGCGGCAAGGGCGGGTGTGCCGACGGCGAGGAGCACGAGGAGGGCGGTCCGCATGCGTGCGACGGTCGCGCGACCTGCGGTTTTCATGCGCTCAGGCATCACGGCGAGGCAGCGCCACTTCTGCGAGCCGGCGGCGGCATACCCGGTACGCTCGCGCAATCGGCATCGCGAATTTCGCGCCAATGCTGGTAGAGCTCTTCCTCTCGCAAGGAGAAATAGGAAGCGCTGATGTTCATCGCCAGAACGCAGGCCAGCGGCGCCTTGCCCGCGCGCTTGGCGGCTTCGTAGTTGGCGATCTGCTCATCGGTGTGAGTGAGTTCCGACGCCCGCTCGAAACCTTCCGCGCCGCGGCCCAGGTACCAGTACCTGGCGAAGCCGATGGCGATGAAGAGCACGATGCCCACCACGATGACGCCGGCGACGAACCAGGGGCTGCGGCGCGTCATGTCAGCGGTTCTCCGGAAGGTCGAACATGCCCACCAATCCGAGCGACACGACCGGGTCGAGGTTCAGATCGGACAGCAGCGACCTGCCGATCACGATGCCGCAGAAGGTGGCCGGCGAGTGCTCCGCGAGCCGGCCCGCGGAGCGGACGGCGGTGAACCGGTACATGCCGGTCTCCGGATCGCCGATCTCGCCGACGTTCGGAGAGATGTCGTCCATGGGCAATGGCGTGATGTACCGCAGCTTGCCGGTCACGCAGGCCAATTTGCCGCGCTGGCGATGGATGTCTTTCAGCGCGGCAGCCGCTTCGGTTTTCGGCAGCCGCTGCAGATCGGCCCAGGTGAGCGGGTGCGTGGCCATCCATCGCACCAGTGCCGTTTCGCCCTGGCTGGCCTTCACTTCGGTGTCGCTCATCTGCGGCAAGGCTTGGGCGACGGCATGCGCCAGCGGCGTATCGCCCGCTTCGGCGAGATAGGCCCGCGAAGCGTCTTCGGGCGAGAGCGTCCGGCCGGCGAACCGCATGATGCGGCGACAGGCGGGATATCGCGAAGGATCGGCGGAACGATCGACGTTGACCAAATGCAGTGCCTGGAACGGCCCCGCGAAGCTCATGCTATGGATCAGGCATTCATAGCCTTGGGGCTGGTCGTCGCCGTAGACCTGGTCTTCCAGCGGCGTCGCCTCCGGATTGTTCAGCGCGTGCCACTCGTAAGTGTCCTTCGTACCGAACCATGAGGCATGAGCGCCGCGCCATGCGCTGTGCGTCTGCGGCGTTCCGGTTTCTTCGCTGTCCTCGGCGAGGCGCGTCCAGCGCATGTCGCGGAAACCCAGAAACCTGTAGGTGTCTTCCGTGTGTGCACTAGGGTCGTCGGCTTGGCCTGGATCGCGGTCGTCGGCATAGGCGGACTGGCGGTACCGGCTGATCGAGAAATTGTCCGGCGACTGGGTCAGCACCAGCAGAGCCACGGCGGCACCGACCGCCAGCCCCACGCGCCGGCGCATCGCCGGGTTGCGGCCGGGTCCGCGGCGAGCCCAGAACGACGAGGCGAGCTGAGGCAGCATCAGCAGCGCGCCGAGCCAGAGCAGCAAGACGCCGAGATGGTCGTAGTCGAGATGCCAGTCCAATCGTTCGAGCCAGCCCACGTTCCCTGAATTGCCGAAGGCAAGGCAACCGCCGCCCAGGACGAGCAGCGCCGCGGCGAGTGCGCCGTACCAGCGGAGAAAGCGGTGCCGTGACGGCGCGACGGGAGGGGTGCCTGCATCCATGCGGTTGTCTCTGCGTGTGACCTAACGCGGCGTCGCGCCGGTGTTTTTTCCTTCCGTGACGGGACGCACGGGCAGGAGCGTGGGGAGATTGCGCAGTAAACGTTTACCTGTCAATCTCCGCGGCGCTCGCCGGGCTTGGTCTACGCAAGCCTCGCGCAAGCGGCATCGACGACTCATGGAGGAGCAGGACGGTGTGGTCCGTGTATGCATTGCTGACCGATGAGGCCCCGCCCATCGACACCGCATGGCTGATGCAGGAATGCACGGACGTATTCGGGCTCCGCGGCTGCACCATCCGCCAATACCTTCTGCCGTTCACCCGCTGGCCCTCGGTCGATCTGCGCTGGGGCGACTGGCTGGCGCGCCTCACCTATGAAAAGAGCGAGGCCGTGCTGGCCGATGCGCGAACCATCCGCGAGCTGGTCCGGGACGAGCTGCCCGACGGCGCATCCGCGGCCGCCATCGGTCGCTGCGACCGGCGCATCCGGGTGGTGTTCGGCGACGATCCCGGTCGCGACTACACGAATCACATGATCGAGATACTCGGCTTGCTGGAGGACATCCCCGGCGCGCTGCTGTTCGACGCCGAACGCAAGGCATGGTGGGTCTAGATGATCCGCACAGCCACCGCTACACCGGGTGCCCGCATACGCATGACGCCGCGCGAACGGGAGGCCGCCCAGGCCTATTGGGCCTCGCGAAAGCGGCTATGGCGAGGCGTGACCGTCGGCGCTGCGCTGGTGGCCATGATCGGTGCCCCGATCGTGCTCGGCGGCCTGCTGCATCTTTTTGCCGGCGATAGGCATGGCGGCGGTGAAGCTACCTTGCTGGTCGGCAGCATGCTGGTTGGCATGTCACTGGCGGTGTGGTGGCTGGTGCGCCGGCAGGCCCGGCTCATCGAGGACGACCTCGCGCTCGGCACGAAGCTCGTCGCCGACGGTGTCGTGGACAGCCGGGGTTGCAACTGCAAGAGAGGCGACTGCGTGTACTCCATCCGCGTTCGCGTGCCGCCGCACCAGGCGCTCGGTTACTTCGCCGTGCCGGAGCGCGTCTTCCAGGGGCTGGCCGAGGGCGATACCGTGCGCTGCGCTTACACCCCCTCGGCGAAGATCCTGTTGTCGCTCAGTTCCGCCACCGTGACCTATGCGATCGGCGATCCGCTCGCGTGATGCATACGCCATCGAATTCCCCCGCCGCTCAGAAAAGGACTTGCCATGGCACCGCTCGACGAACTGCTTCACCTGCTTTCCTGCCGCCAGCTGCAGGGCGAGCCATTGACGGCCTGCGTGGAGGACGTGCAGCGGGCCGACGAGAACGAGGACTACGACTGGATGGAAGAGGCGTCGGAGCGCCGCCAGTTCGCTGTCTCGAGCGTACTGTCGGACTGGGTGGCCATAGGCGATAAAGTCGATGAACTGCACGAAATCATCATCGACGGTTTCAGCGAGGAGCTGCCGGCTTATCCCTATCGCGACGACAAGAACGACTTCACACCCCCGATGTACTTCCGCTGGCTGGACGGCGTGCTGGCGGCGCACGGCAGAGGCTACGAGCTGCTGCTCTGGGACAACGCCTATGACGACAACCTCTATGCGTTCGCGGTCGAGCGCGCCGATACACAGCGCATCCTCGATCTCAGCGGCGCACTGGGCTTCTCGGCCTACCGCGCGACAGACGCGTACGCCGCCTGACCAGAGCGGGCGTCTCGTTCCGAATGGCACCCTTCCCGATACCGTAGAGAGCGTGATCGATGGCAGCTCGGATGTACCTGTGGACCATGGATGGCGTCGCGGATCGTCACGCGGAGCGCATGGCGATAGTGGGGGCCGGCTGGCATGGCTGCACGCTGCCCTGGGACACGCGCGGGAGCATGCCGAGGCGGCAGAGGTGAGCCCATGACGCGCGACCTGCCGTCCCCCATCGAACCTACCGCGGCGCAACCGCCTTCCCTCTGGCGCTACGGCTTCGGTCTCGGGCTGAGCGTCGCGTTGACCGCGCTGCTGCTGTGGATCGACGTGGAAGTGGTCAGCCATCCGGACATGGGTTATGGCGGGCTTCTCTACATCTGGGCGGCGATATTCATCGGGGCGCCGCTGGCCGTCGCGCTGGTGATCACGTGGCTGGTGTACATGGTCAAAGCGGGCGGGAAAGTGCCCGGTCGGGTGCACTTGCTGATGTTCGTGCCGCCGCTGCTGTCCTTGTTCGTCATTCCGGTGGCCGACGACATCCGGCGAGCGGATGCGGAACGCTTGTCGGAACGCCACCCTGCCATCGAAGAAACCCACGTCAATCTGAGCGGGCGGCCGCTATGGCTCGCTCCCGGCGTCGACGGTTCCACCTCCTCGGGCGCGCCGCCGGAGATGCCGATGCGGCCTGCTCCGCTCGCGAGGTTCGTGAGCTTTACGCGCTATCCGAACGACGAGGGCCTGAAGAGCGGCAGCTTTCCCTACGACGGCACCCGCCTGCGCGACGGCATCGCTACCTACACGTACGGCGCCGGCGACGCCGGGGACCAAGCTAAGGCCAGCGCGCGGACCGTGCCGTTGGTGCGCCTGCCGTACCCGGATCTTCATGAGCTGACGCCTTACGTGCCCGAGCAGGAGCTGGTGGTGTACCAGTACTTCCACTACGGCGACCGTGTGGAAGTGGCGCCCGGCCTGGCGCCCGCCATGCCGTCGAACCAGGACGAGCTGCTTCGCAAGGTGCCGCGCCTGGCGAAGTTCTATATGTCGCGACGTATCGCGCCGGCCATCGCGAGGGTGGAGGTGAACGGACAGACCCTGGCGATCGGCGACGACGAGCCGATCACAGTGGATGCGGAGTGTCGCCGTCCCTACACGTCCATCGGCTATGCGCTGCTCGATTCCGCGGCGTCGATAAAGCTGCGCTGGCAGACACTGGACGATCCCTCGCACTGGCACGAGGCGAGCCTCGCGCTCCCGCCGTTGCGCACGTCAACGGCCGGCAAGCCTGCATCGTTCCCCAGCGTGCTGCTGTACTTCACCGGCGACGATCGCGTGGCGGCGGAGCGCTTCCAGTTGCTGCGGTTGGACGACGATAGGAAAGGTTTGCTGGCGAGCGGACTGCCCGCGGGCGTTCCGGCGGCCGAGACCTGCGGCAGCGCGATGGACGGCTACGACCCGGAAACGGTGACATTGCTGCATTAGCGGCGTGAGTGGTTCGCGGGGCCATCCGCTCCGCACGACGCACGTCGCTCGAACAAGGAAAGGATTTCGGATGGGTTTGTTCAACAAGCTGTTCGGCAAGAAAACGGAAGCGGCATCTTCGGCCGCTCCCGCGATGGACGCGCAGGACGGCAAGGCGATTGCACCTGTGCTGGCACCGGCACTGAGGTCGTATCAAGCCGGCCGGCTGGATGCGGCCATCGCGGCTGCCGCGCCGTATGTCGATACGCATGCCGATGCCAGCCGGCTTTGCGCCCTGGCTCACTCGGCCGCCGATCGCCATGCCGAGGCCTTCCCCTACTGGCTCGCTCTGTTCCAGCAGGAACCCAGCGCTCACAACGCGCTGCAACTGGCCACGACCTCCGTGATGTGCGGCGAGGTGCCACGGGGCGAGGCATGGCTGATGAAGTTCGACGAGATCAACGAGGAAACTCGCGAGCTTTCCCCTGTATCCGCCCGCACCAACTTCATCTCCGCGCTGAAGCAGAGCGGGCACGTGGCCGAGGCCTTGCCCTATCTCGCCTGGGTGCGCGACGTCTACGCGCACCTTCGGATCACCGATTCGCATTTCCTCTACATGCGCGGCGTGCCGTTCTTCTCGGCGTTCCTGGAGGTCAGCCTGCCCACCGTGCGCGCAAGCCTGTCCGCCGACGCGGTGGTGGCTTGGTACGAGGAACTGGCGGGCAAGCTGGACGAGGAGGGCGAGGCCCAGCTCGCGGCTTGGATCGTCCATCTCAAAGAGAACCTCGTCTGAAGCGCGGGACCGCGCCACGGCGTTTTGCTGGAATGACAGCATGGACATCCGAAACACACAGCTGCTCGAACGCGTGCTGGCCAGGTACGGTCGGCCGGAGGGACACGTCATCGAGTGCCACGGCACGCTGACCGATCGCTACGACTTCGTCCAGTTCGCGGTCTATGTCGATCGCCTGCAGATCGCTCTGCGCCGGGTGCTGGTGGAAGTGGGAGCGTTCCATTTCCTTTTCGTGCTGCGTCCCGACGGCAGGCAGGCCTCCATCGAACGCATCGTTCGGGACGTCGAAGGGGCCAACCGGCGCATTCGCGCGGCGCTGGGCGAGCCCTACGCCAAGACCAGCATCGGCGTGCCGTTTCGCGACCTCTCCGAAGAGGAGGAGGAGTGGGTGGAGGATGCCTTGAAGACGTTCTTCCACTATTGGATGCGGGAACCCGCCTGAGCGGCGGATTCCCCGTGCCGGCGACCTTACGGGCGCCGTGCGATCACCGTGGGAAACATGCCCAGCCGGTCGTCGATGAAGCGCAGATCGGCGAAGCCGGCGCTTTCCAGCTGTTCGCGCGTCTGATCGTGCGTGCGCAGGGCGCTCCATTTCGCATCGATGATCCGCGTGAAGAGCAGATGCTGGAAAGCCAGCAGCTGCGGATCGAGCTCGGCCATGCGCCAGGACGACGCGGGGTGGAGCATGGGCGGCGGCGTCAGGAAGCTGGTGATCAGCGTGCCGCCCGGGCGCAGCGCGCGGAAGAACGCGCGGTACAGCTCCACGACGTGGGCATCGTCCGGCTCGTAGATGTTCAGGCCGTTGCTGGTCAGCACGTCGACTTCCTCGTGGAGGCTGCCGGCCCAGGCATCCGCCTGGCGCAGCGAGAAGTGCGACTCCAGACCGCGCTCTTGCGCCAGCCGGCGCGCACCCTCGATGGCCTCCGGGTCCAGGTCGATGCCGGTGAGCGAGAAATCGCCCGCGCAGTCGCGGTAATCGAGCAGTAGCAGATCGCCCATCCATCCGCAGGGGATGGACGCCATCGCGATGCCGGGCCGCAGCAGCGCCTGCGTTTCGCGCTGGAAGATGCCGAAGCGCTCACGGGTCGCCAGCACTGCCGGCAGCGCCTCGTAGATGCGCCACTCCAGGCTGGCCGGGTCATGCGGCAAGGTGCCGGGCCGATAGGAGACCAGCCGGTGCGTCCAGCCCGCGTTGAGGCCGCGATGCCTGAGCAGGAATCGCCCCAGGTCCAGGCCATGCAAGGCGCGCAGCAGTTCCAGCTGGCGCTCGACGGGCGCGCCGGGCAGGTCGCCGGCGGTACGCAGCCGGTCTTCGGCGGCGTGAAGCAAGGATTCCGCATCGCCCTCCGCCGCGGCGTGAGAGAGCAGGGCGGATGGATCGGCCTGGTTCGTGGCGGCGTGCCGGGTGTCGGTCGTGGACATGGAACCTCCTGGGCGAAGAGAGGACGCGGCGGGGAATCCGCGCCCTGAGCAATCCAGGGTTGTACCCCGGCGCAGCCTCGCCGGCTGTGATCGGCGGCCCATGATCGTCGAAGTCTTATCCAGGTGCGCGCCCGGCATCCATCGCGGCGCGATTCTCAGCGCATGCACCGTATCGCTGGCAGGCGATGAAGAAGCGATGCGACGAACCGGCTTGGCGGCAAGGAAACACGATCGGCCACGGCATGCGTCGGCGATCGACGCGATGGCCGTCTGGACGGCCGAGGCGGTTTCTTCCGTCGGGTGCCGACATACCGGCTGCGGCAGCCCTTCCCCATGTCGCCGGGGAAGGGTGCCGCTGCGGTCACTTGCTCGACGTGCCGTAGATGACGCCCCGGGCTTCGCCGGGTCCGATGTACACCGTACCGAAGGTGCGCGGGTCGCCGACCACCAGGGCGACGCCACCCCATTGATGGAGCGCATCGTTGATCTGCACCCAGGTCGCGCCGGCGTTGACGGAACGGAACAGGCCGGTGACGCCGTTGACGGTGCCGGAGAGATAGACGGTGGGATAGTGCGATCCGGTGACCGCCTTGCCGAAGCCGACCGAGACCGCCGACGTCACGGTGCCGGCATCGACCTGGGCCCAGGTGGCGCCGTACGTAGTGCTGCGGAAGAGTCCGTTCGGCGTGGCGATCCACACGTCGCCGGCTTTCGCTTCGCCCGGAATACCCGTGACCGCGGCGGCATGGCTGGACAGCCAGGAAGGCACGGACGGCAGTCCCGTGTTGGTGGACGCATGCCAGGTCACGCCTTTGTCGGTACTGCTGTAGAAGCTGCCGGTGGCGGAATTCCAGGCATAGAACACGTTGGGGCTGGAGCCGTCCGAGAGCACCTGCACGCCGACCGGCAGCGAAGGCAGCCCGCTTCCGCTGGCCCGCGTCCAGCTTGCGCCGCTATCGTTCGAAACCACCGGAGCGACATCGCTCGGCGCCCACACGATGGTCTTGCCGTCGCCGGAGATGGCCGCGGTGCCGCCGCCGTTGGGGGAACCTGCCTGATTGGCGAACCCCGTCCAGGTGGACCCGCCATCGCGCGAGATGGATCCGTACGAGGTCAGGTTGCTGTTGCCGTGCTGCACGATGCGCACGATCGTCGACGGAGAGTTCTTGGCGTAGTCCAGCCCGGTGCCGATGCTGTCTCCGCAGGTGGGATTATTGGGTTGCGCGACCGGCGCCGCCGTCAGGCTGGTGTGCACGAAACCGCAAACGTCGCCGAGGCCGCTGAGCAGATGCGGCCCCGACGTGGGAGACAGCAACGTG
>JBCNOA010000017.1:0-34100 GCA_039594095.1 Dyella sp. | reverse complement strand
GAAGTCGACGTTCGGATACAGCTTGCGCTCGACGAAGTAGTCGTCCTTCAGCGCCGCCTCTTCCAGCTTCATCGCCACTTCGAGCAGCGGATCGTTGACGCCCAGTTCGCCGAGCACCTTGTGGGTCATCTCGCGGATGATCTTGGCGCGCGGGTCGAAGTTCTTGTACACGCGGTGGCCGAAGCCCATCAGGCGGAAGTTGTCGTTCTTGTCCTTCGCGCGCTTCACGGCGGTCTCGACCTTGTCGGCCGAACCGATCTCTTCAAGCATCTTCAGCACAGCTTCGTTCGCACCGCCATGCGCGGGGCCCCACAGCGCGGTGATGCCGGCCGCGATCGAGGCATACGGGTTGGCGCCCGTCGAACCCACCAGGCGAACCGTCGAGGTGGAAGCGTTCTGCTCGTGGTCGGCATGCAGGATGAACAGCAGATCGAGCGCCTTGGCGGCGACCGGACTCAGCTGCAGCGGCTCGCTCGGCACTTCGAACATCATGTGCAGGAAGCGATCCACATACTCGAGGTTGTTGCGCGGATAGCGGAACGGCCAGCCGATCGAATAGCGGAAGCAGGCGGCCGCGATGGTCGGCATCTTCGCGATCAGGCGGATCGCAGCCAACTTGCGGTCTTCCGGGTTATCGACGTCGATATCGTCGTGATAGAAGGCCGACAGCGAAGCGACCGAGGCGGCCAGCATGGCCATGGGATGCGCGTCGTGATGAAAGCCCTTGAAAAAGTCCTTCAGGGACTCGTGCATCATCGTGTGATGCGTGATCTGGTCCTCGAACTTGACGAACTCGTCCTTGGTGGGCAGCTCGCCATTGAGGAGCAGGTAAGCCGTCTCGAGGAAGCTCGACTTCTCGGCCAGCTGCTCGATCGGATAACCGCGATAGAGCAGGACGCCCTGATCGCCGTCGATATAGGTAATGGCGCTCTTGGTACTGGCGGTGCTGCCGTAACCGGGGTCGTAGGTGAAGTGGCCGGTGTCCTTGTAAAGCGTTCCGATGTCGATACAGGCCGGACCGAGCGTGCCGCTCAGCAGGGGCAGCTCGCTGCTGCGGTTGTTCGACTCATCCACCAACTTGACGGTCTTGGTATCGGACACGGAAACCTCCTTCGCGAATGTCGCCGCCGGTCACCCTGGACGGTGCCCATGGCGGGGGAAAATAGACACACCGCGCTGGGGATGGCGCGGTGCAACGCCAGCCATTATCGCACATCGACCCGCCCAACATCCCTTAGCGAATGGTCGGACGCCGGACACGAAAAAGCACGGGGCGAGCTTGCGCTCGCCCCGTGCCGCGAAACTTTTCCTTGCCGCAGAACGAGCTGCGGCCTGCGATCGCGCGATTACTTCTGCGCGTAGCGCCGGCGGAACTTGTCCACGCGACCACCCGTTTCGATGGTCTTCTGCTTGCCGGTGTAGAACGGGTGCGAATGGCTGGAGATATCCACCTTGATCAGCGGGTACTCGTTGCCGTCTTCCCACTTGACGGTTTCCTTGGTGGCGATCGTCGAACGCGTCAGGAACGCGAAGTCGGACGAAAGGTCCTGAAACACCACCGGGCGGTAGTTCGGATGGATATCGGGCTTCATGACGGACTCAAAGCGGTGGGTGAAAAGAGCGGCATTATAGCGAGCAGCCATCCTCAAAGGCAAGCGACTCAGTCACTTGCCCCGGCCTGCCGCTCAAAGAGCCCCCAGCGCTCGTCTCACCATGGCCGCGAACCTGCCCTGATCGACCTCCAGCGCGATCCGGGCATTGGCCGGGCGCCCGAGGCGACCCGCCCAATCCACGACCGTGGCGCCACGAGTCAACCGGCCATCCAGCTCCACCGCCACATGGCGTTCTTCGCTGCGGGTAACGATGGACGGGTCGATGGCCACCGCCATGGCCAGCGCATCCGCGGCGATGATGCCGCGGCGCTTGCTGCTCGCGTTGAAGGCTCGCGCCGTACGGAATACCTGCCCGAAAAACTCGGCGCGACGATCGCCAGCAGCCAGCCACTGATCAAATTCTTCTTCCTCGAAAGCATGGCGCAGCGTCGCCTCCCAATCGACCAGATCGAAATACGGGAAGGCCTCGAACACCACATGCGCAGCTTCAGGATCGAAGCCGACATTGAATTCCGCCGGAATCTTGCCCGTATTGCCATGACCGGTCACCGCGCCGCCCATCACGATCAGGCGCTTCACGCGTTGCGGCAGCGAGGGATCCAGGCGCAACGCCAGCGCCACGTTCGTGAGCGGCGCCAGCGCCACCAGAGTCAGCTCGCCCGGGCGCTCCCGCGTCAGGCGCAGCAGAGCCAGCGCGGCCTGCTCAGCCTCTGCCGCGGAGGCGGGCTCGGGAAAACCCACATCGCCCAGGCCGTCAGCACCATGCACGAAGGCGGCATCTTCCTCCGGGCCGCGCACGAGCGGGGTAGGACAGCCGGCGAACACCGGCACACCGCCACCGACCAGGTCGACCAGCGTGCGTGCATTGCGAACGGTATGCCCCAGACCGACGTTACCGGCGGCAATGCTGAGCCCGGCGATATCGGCATGCGCATGCGCCATCAGGATGGCGAGCGCATCGTCCACGCCAGGGTCGGTGTCGATCAGGAGCTGGGGCTTCGTCATGTTCTTTCCTCGGATGAGCCGGCTAGCTTATGCCGGGCCAAGAGAAAAACGAAAGCCGGTCCGACACGGGTTTTTCCGATTCACGCGTGTGCGTAACGCGCCGCGCCGCCGATCCACCGCCCGATCAGCCGCTCCGCCTTGTCCGGATGATCGCGCAGCATGGACGCCCCCACTGCCTGAACCGCGGGCAGCAGATGGGCGTCCCGGGACAGGTCGGCGATACGGAAACTGAGCTGTCCCGTCTGACGTGTACCCAGGACTTCGCCGGGACCGCGCAGCTCCAAGTCCTTTTCTGCGACTAGGAAACCGTCATTGGTGTCGCGCATCACCTGGAGCCGCTCCTTGGCCAAGGCCCCTAGTGGCGGCTGGTAGAGCAGCACGCAATTAGAGGCGACCGCCCCCCGCCCCACCCGGCCTCGCAGCTGATGGAGCTGAGCCAGGCCGAGGCGCTCGCTGTTCTCGATCACCATTAGGCTGGCATTAGGGACGTCCACGCCGACTTCGATCACCGTCGTCGCCACCAGCACGGCCAGATCGCCCTCCTTGAAGGCATCCATGACCATCTGCTTTTCCTTGGGCTTCATGCGGCCGTGGATCAGGCCCACCTTGCAGTCCTGCAAGGCCGCGGACAGCTCCGCATAGGCAACCTCGGCTGCCTGTGCGCGCAGTTGCTCCGACTCCTCGATCAATGTGCACACCCAATAGACCTGCCGACCCTCCCGGCAAGCCGAATGGATGCGCTCAATGACCTCAACGCGCCGCGCATTGGAAATCGCAATGGTCTGCACCGGCGTGCGGCCTGGCGGCAGCTCGTCGATGGACGACACGTCCAGATCGGCATACGCGCTCATGGCCAATGTGCGCGGAATCGGCGTCGCCGTCAGCACGAGTTGATGGGGAACCTGATCGCCCTCAAGACCTTTATCGCGCAACGACAAGCGTTGCTGCACGCCAAAGCGATGCTGTTCGTCGACGATCACCAGCCCGAGCCGAGCGAAACCCACTCCTTCCTGCATCAGCGCATGCGTACCGATCACAACGGGTGCGCCTGCGGCGACACGCTCAAGAGCGCGCTGGCGCGCCTTCCCAGTCACCTTTCCCGCAAGCCACTCCACTTCGACGCCAAGCGGCTCAAGCCAATGGCGGAAGCTGCGCAAATGCTGCTCGGCCAGCAACTCGGTCGGCGCCATCAGCGCCACCTGATATCCCGACTCGACGGCCGCGAGCGCGGCGAGGGCCGCGACGACCGTCTTGCCACTGCCGACATCGCCTTGTACCAACCTGAGCATCGGATGCTTTCTGGCCAGATCCTTCGCGACGTCGTCGGAAACGCGCCGCTGAGCACCGGTAAGCGCGAATGGCAAGTTTTGGAGCAGACGCCCCCGCAATGCGCCGTCTCTACCCAGCGACGGTGCGCGCCGCCGCTTCACCGAGGCGCGCATCCGCTTGAGACTCAGGTGCTGAGTCAGCAGCTCCTCGAAAGCCAGCCGCTGCTGGGCGGGATGCCGACCGAGCGTCAGCTGCCCGAGATGCGCATCGGTCGGCGGCCGGTGTACGTAAAGCAACGCGTCACGCAGGGAGGTCAACCCATGCGCGGCACCAAGCTCGGAAGGAATGAGTTCAAGCCGATCGTCTGACGGCAGAACCGCCAGCGCCTTGGCGATGACCCCTGCCAACCGCTTTGGTCCCAGCCCCTCGGTCGTCGGATAGACCGGCGTCAGGCGATCCTCCATGGCAGGCGGGGTCTCGTCCAGCAAGCGCTGGTATTGCGGATGCACCATTTCCAGACCCTGCGTCCCATGGCGCACTTCGCCATAGACCAGCAGGCGCGCGCCGGGCTTGAGCTGCTCGACCTGTGCGCGGTGAAAGTGAAAGAAGCGCAGCACCAGGGCTCCGCCCGACGCATCGCTGATCGCCACCTTCAATTGCGGCCGATAACGGAAACCGCGCTCGACCGCCTCCACCACACCCTCGACCTGGGCACGTTCCCCGACCCGCAGATCGGCGATGGCATCGATCCTGGTGCGGTCCTCATAGCGGAGCGGCAGGTGGAACCAGAGATCCTGCACACGCTCCAGGCCGAGCCGACCCAATGTCTCCGCGAGCGCCGGACCGACGCCGGGCAGCGTCGAGACCGGCGCGAGGCCAGGATCCGGCGAAGCATCGGCACGAGGAGACACGGGCAATACAGGCATCGCCGCAAGCCTACCCAAGGCCATCCTGTCGAGGTAGCCGGAAACGCCCCGGAGCGACGTCGGCGCGCACCTGCTTCATCGGTCAGCCGATGACCATCACGGCATCCACTTCCACCTCGGCGCCCTTGGGCAGCGCAGAGACCTGGATCGTGGAACGCGCGGGATAGGGCTCCATGCAGTACTCGGCCATGACGGCGTTGACCGTGGCAAAGTTCGCCAAGTCGGTGACATAGATGCCCACGCGGACCACGTCTGCGAGAGACCCGCCTGCCGCCTCGGCCACTGCGGCAAGGTTGTCGAAAACGCGGCGAGTCTGCACCGCGATGTCGCCCTGTACCAGCTGACCGGTCGCGGGGTCCAGCGGGATCTGTCCGGAGAAATACACGGTATTGCCGGCTCGCACGGCCTGGGAATACGGACCGATCGCGGCGGGGGCTTTATCGGTGGAGATGATGCTGCGGGACATCGCGCGGACCTCGTAGCTGAGAAAGCCCGCAGTTTAGGAGCGCCCGCGCGGAAACGGAAAGGTCGGCAAGCCTAGAGGGGGTATCGGTACGCACCACTCACGACGCCGGTACGGCGTACGCGGCGGATGACATCCGCCAGGTGCTTGCGATTCTTCACTTCCAGCGCGAACAGCAACGTGGCGGCCGCGCTATCTCGCTCGACATATTCGACGTTCTCGATGTTCGAATTGGCGGCCGCGATCGCCGCCGCCACGGTGGCGAGCACACCGGGTCGATTGATGACTTCGATGCGCAATTCGGCACGATAGTCGCCCTGAACATCGCGGTCCCATTCGATGGCGACGCAACGCTCCGGCGATTTGCGCAGCTCCACCACATTGGGGCACTCGACTCGGTGCACCACGATGCCTTTGCCGGTGGAGAGGTAACCAATGATCTCGTCGCCCGGCAGCGGATGGCAGCAATTGCCGAAACTCAGCACGCCTCGCTCGGCACCGGTGATGCGGATCTTCTCCACTGCGTGCTGCGTCGGCGCGGCCGCGCCCTTCTGCTTGCCTCGTGCGACCAGCAACTGGCCAGCCACCACATCCGGCATGCGGTTGCCCAGCGCGATATCGGCGAGCAGCTCTTCCAGGCGCTTCAGCTTGGAGGCCTCGAGGAAACGGTCCAGCACCGCGGCCGGAATCGCATCGAGGCTCGACCCTTGCGCATCGAGCGCACGATCGAGCATGCGGTGACCGAAATCCACCGCGTCCTCATGCTGGAGGTGCTTGAGATATTGGCGAATGGCCGTGCGCGCCTTGCCGGTGACAACCGACTCGAGCCACGCGGGATTGGGCACCGCCGAAGGTGCGGTAATGATTTCGACCAGCTGCCCCGACTCCAGCCTCGTGCGCAACGGCAGCAGCTTCTTGTCGACACGCGCAGCCACGGCGTGGTCGCCGACGTCCGTATGCACCGCGTAGGCGAAATCCAGCGCTGTCGCATTGCGCGGAAGCGAAAGGATGTCGCCCCGCGGCGTGAACAGATAGACCTCATCCGGAAAGAGATCGATCTTGACGTTCTCAATGAATTCGGACGACGAAACCGTGTTGGCCTGGCTATCCGCCAGCGACGACAGCCATTCGCGCGCACGCGCCTGAGCGCTATTGGCCGGACCGCTGTCGGTCTTGTACGCCCAGTGCGCGGCGACGCCCCGCTCGGCCACCGAGTCCATCTCCGCCGTACGGATCTGGACTTCGATCGGCGCGCCGAACGGCCCGAGCAGCACGGTATGCAGCGACTGGTAGCCGTTCGCCTTGGGAATCGCAATGAAATCCTTGAAGCGGCGATCCACCGGCTTGTACAGCGAATGCACCGAACCGAGCGCCATGTAGCAGCTCATCGCGCTTTCGACGACGACGCGAAACCCGTAGACATCCATGAGCTGCGCGAAACTCTTGTGCTCGCTGCGCATCTTCGAATAGATGCTCCAGGGCGACTTGATGCGACCAATGACGCGTGAGGTCAGGTGTTCGGCGGTCAACCGGGCCGAGAGCGCGGCCTCGATCTTGCCCATCGCTTCGCGGCGATTGCCTAGCGCGGCACGGATGCGCTCGCTGATCACCCTGTAGCGGTCGGGGTAAAGCGCTTTAAAGCCTAGATCCTGCAACTCGGCCTTGAACTTGTTCATGCCCAGGCGCTGGGCGATGGGCGCATAGATCTCGAGGGTTTCGCGCGCGATGCGGCGGCGCGATTCGGCATCCTTCGCGCCGAGCGTGCGCATGTTGTGCAGACGGTCGGCGAGCTTGATCAAGATGACGCGCAGATCGCGCGCCATCGCGAGGAGCATTTTCCGGAAACTCTCCGCATCCGCTTCCTGGCGGCTGCTGAACTGCATTTTGTCCAGCTTGGTGACGCCATCCACCAAGTCGGCCACGGTCTCGCCGAATTCGCCAGCCAGTTCCGAGCGACTGAGGGCCGTATCTTCCAGCGTGTCGTGCAGGATGGCCGCGATGATGGTCTCGGTATCCAAGCCGAGCTCGGCCAGGATGCCCGCCACAGCGACCGGATGCGTGATGTACGGCTCGCCACTCTTGCGGGCCTGCCCCTCGTGCGCCTGCGCGCCGACCTCGTAAGCGCGCAGCACGCGCATGACCTGATCTTCAGGCAGGTAGGCCACGCGCTCCTTCAGCGCCAGCACATAAGGCGGCAGCGTCGACGTATCCACGGGCTCGGGATGCGTGGCCGCGGACATGTGGCGTTGGCCGCCGCTCAGGCAGCCACCTCACGGGAGAAGAGGTATCGGGAAGAACCGGCGACGAAGACGCACCTGCTCGAAGCACCGGCGAGGCCGGCGCCTGCATGAGGGCGTTTACAGCCGGCTCCGTCCATCAGTCGTCGCCGCCCTTCGAAAGGTCGTCGTCGACCTCGGCGGCGGCCCACTCCAGGGCCTCGCGCTCGGCGCGCTCGCGCTCGGCGCGGTCGATCTCGTCGATAGTGGCCTGGTCGATACGGCGGTCGGCGATCTCGCGCAAAGCCACGACCGTCGGCTTGTCATGATCGGGATTGACTGCCGGCTCGGCACCCTTGGCCAGCTGCCGGGCGCGCTTGGTCGCCATCAGCACCAGCTCGAAACGGTTGTCGACTACCTCGAGGCAGTCTTCCACGGTAATGCGTGCCATGTGAAATCCTTAGGGAATAAAGCGACTTATAGGTCACCAGTGTAGCCAGGGGGCGCTTTCATGGCAATGCAACATGGCCTTATCATGACGGGTTCAGGCGACCTGCAGCCCCAACCGGCGAGACTCGTCCGGCGGTACACAATATAAGAACCAAGCAGTACAATTAATCGTTTTCCCGCCCTTTCCGCAGCAGACAGGATTCCTGATGCCGATGTCATCCCTTCTCCGACATGCTCTGCTGCGCCTGTCGCCCCTGCTCGCCGTGGCCCTGCTCGCTGGCTGCAGCATCGCGAAGCCCCGGACGGACGATCCGCACGAGCAGTTCAACCGCAAGGTCTACGCTTTCAATGATTCGCTGGACCAGGCGGTGATCCGGCCGGTCGCCGTCGGCTACCGCAAGGTCACCAATCCGCCGGTACGCCGGGCGGTAAGCGACTTCTTCACCAATATCCGGATGCCGATCACGGTAGCGAACGACCTGCTGCAGGCTCGGCCGATGCAGGCCGCCCGCAGCACCGGCCGCTTCCTGGTGAATCTCACGCTAGGCGTGGGCGGCTTCTTCGACCCGGCCAGCCAGCTGGGGCTGCCGCTCGAAGACAACGATTTCGGCATCACCCTCGCTCGCTGGGGCGTTCCGGAAGGCGACTTCCTGATGCTGCCTTTCGCCGGTCCCACGACGGTACGCGATGTCTGGCGCCTCCCGGTGGACAGCTATTTCTTTGATCCGCTGAGTTATTACTCGCGCAATCACGACTTCAAGTACGGCCAGTACTACATCCCGCAAGTCCTGTACCTGGTGACGCTGCGTTCGCGCGCCATCGATGCGGAAAGCTTCCTCAAGTCGGCCTACGACCCATACGTGTTCCTGCGCGACGCCTACCGGCAGCAACGTCTCTATCAGATCTACGACGGCAACCCGCCGGCGGATGTGATCGAGCAGATGCAAGGACTGAAGGACAACAACTTCGATCCCGACGAATTGCTCAATGAGCAGCACCAGTGGGAAAAGAGCCAGTCCGAGAAGAAACCCGCTAACGAACCGGCAACGCAGAAGCCAAGCCAGAACTGAGTCGACAAAAAAGGGGCCGCAAGGCCCCTTTTCTTTTCTACGCCGAGTGAAAAGCGGCCCTGGCTCGACTACCCGAGCAGGCCATCCACTTCGCAGACCCTGGCCAATATCCGCATTCCTTCGGGCACATGGCGCATCGCCAGCGGACGGCCATGCTCCGACGCGTCTGCCAACACCGCCAGAACACAGGCCAAGCCGGCGCTGTCGCTCTGACTCACGCCGGCCAGATCCACCTGGCGGCAACCATCGGATGCCACCGCGGCATTAATGGCGAACAACGCTTGCGCCGCCGTGGCGAACGTCAGCGCGCCGGATACTTGCAAGGTATCCGGCGCGATGCGAGCCACTTGGAAGGCACCGGCACTCATCCCTGCGAGGCCTTGCCGTCCTTGTCCATTTCCTTGAGGGCATCGGCGCCCTTGGTCTTCAGGTCCGTGATCAGCTGGTCGAGGCTGCTCTTGCGAATCTCGGCGTCCACCTGATTGCGGTAATTGGTGATGTACGAGATGCCCTCGATGATCACGTCATAGGCTTTCCAGCTACCGTCGCGCGACTTGCGGAACGCATAGTCCACCGACACCGTCTTGCCATCGTCCAGCACGACCTGGGTACGCACCAGCGTGCGCTTGTCGTTGAGATCGCCACTGAACGGCAGCACCTTCACACGGCCACGCGTGTAGCTGAGAAGGCCCTCGGCATACCGGTGCGTGATGGAGTTGTAGAAAGCCCGGGCAAATTCCGCCCGCTTCTCTGGCGTGGCTTCGCGGGCGTGCTGCCCCAGCACTAGGATCGACGCATAGTCGATGTCGAAATGAGGCAGGAAGACATCGTCGATCACCGAGATGAGCTTTTCCTTGTCCTTCTTCAGCTCGGCCTGGTGGCCGTCGATGGCCTTGCCCAGTTCGTCGACGATGGTCTGCGCGACTTGCTGAGGCGACTGACTGGCGTCGGGCGCCTGGGCAGCGGCCTGGGCGAAGGCAGGGGCGGCGATGACGCCGGTGAACGCGATGGCGGTGGCGAGAGCCAGACTACGCAGCATCATGGAGAACTCCTGGAATCAGCCTGGAATGCCGGCCAGCTCAATGCTTGCCGGCCGGGGAGGTGGAGGGAGAAGAGGAAGCGGCGCCATTGTCGGGTTTTTTGTCGCCCGGCGAGCCATTGACCAGGAACTTGCCGATCAGGTCTTCGAGCTGCAGGGCCGACTGGGTCAACACCAACTCGTCACCGTCCTTGAGAGCGTCCGGCGAGCCGCCGGGCTGGATCGCAACATACTGAGTACCGATCAAACCGCTGGTGAATACTGCGGCCGCCGAATCGTCGGGTATCTGACTGTATTTCTTGTCGATCAGCAGCTCGACCTGGGCGTCCAGCTTCACAGGGTCCGCCTTCACCGACTTGACGCTGCCGATGGCCACGCCGGCCATCTTCACCGGTGCCCCTGCCGACAGGGCTCCCACGTTCGTGAAGCGCGCCTTCACCGTATAGCTGCCGCCCAGGTTGTCCGCCGCACCGCCAGCGCCGAAGAACTTGCCGAGCATCTCCTCCAGCTGCTGCGCCGGCCGGGTCAGTGCCAGGGTGCCTCCTTCGGCCAGTGCCTTGGCCGAATTGCCGTACTGGATGCCCACGTATTGGTCGCCCAGCAAGCCGCTGGTGAAGATCGTGGCGACGGAATCGTCGGGGATCTTGTCGTAGCGCTTGTCGATGGCCAGTTTCACGTCGGCCGTTTCCTTGCCCGGGTCGAGCACGATCGATTGCACCTGGCCGATACGCACGCCCGCCACCTTCACCGGCGCACGCTCCTTGAGCTGGCCGATATTGGCGAAATGCGCTTCGACGGTATAACTAGGGCCCCGGCTCGTATTGGCCACGGAGGTGGTCTGCGTGGCGAGATAGCCGAGCGTGGCAAATCCCAGCACGATAAACAGGCCGGTGCCGACGGCATAGGATTGTCTCTGGCTCACGGCACGATCCTCGATGGCAGTTGGATGAGTACGTTCGTCATGGGATTCACATCAGGAAGGCGGTGAGCACGAAGTCGAGCGCCAGAATGGCGATCGACGAAGCCACCACCGTGCGCGTCGTCGCGTAAGCCACGCCCTCGCTGGTGGGTGGCGTGGTATAGCCCTGGAACACGGCGATCAATGAAACCACGGCACCGAATACGGCGCTCTTCCACAGCACGCCGTTGATCACGTCCTTGCCTACCTCGACCGTGGCGGTCATGTTGGACCAGAACGTGCCGTTGTCGATGCCCAGCCAGGTCACGCCGACCAGGTGGCCCCCGAAGATGCCCAGCGCGCAGAACACGCAGCACAGGATCGGCATCGCGATGACACCGGCCAGGAAGCGCGGCACCGCCACGTAGGCGATGGGATCGACCGCCATCATCTCCATCGCGGCGATCTGGTCGGTGGCGCGCATCAGGCCGATCTCCGCGGTCACCGAAGTACCCGCACGACCGGCGAACAGCAGCGCCGTCACCACCGGACCGAGCTCGCGATAGATGGCGATAGCCACCACCGTGCCGGTAGCCGAGGTCCCGCCGAAGATCGACAGCACGTCGTAAAGCTGCAGCCCCAGCACCATGCCTACGAACAGGCCGCAGACCATGATGATGATCAGGCTCATCGCGCCGACGAACCACAGCTGCCGCACCGTCTCGCGGACATGCCGCATGCTGCGCGGCACGGCGGCCAGTATCTGCAGCAGGAACAACCCGCAATCGCCGATCTGGCCGAGCGAGCGTGTCACGATGTTGTCGCGCATGGCGCTCATGCGCCCCCCTTGAAGCCTAGCGAGGCGGCATAGTCGCCGGCCGGATACTGGAAAGGCACCGGACCATCGGCCTCGCCGCCGAAGAACTGCCGCGTCCACGGCGAGCCATCGGCGGCGATGAGCTTGGGATCGCCATGTGCGACCACCTTGCCGTTGGCGATCAGATACACGTGATCGGCCACCTGCTGCACCGCCGCCAGCTCGTGGGCCACGAGCACGCTGGTGATGCCCAGTGTTTCATTGAGCGTGCGGATCAGCTTGAGCACCTGGTTAAGCGCGATCGGGTCCAGGCCGACGAAGGGCTCGTCGTAGAGAATCAGCATGGGATCGAACACGATCGCCCGCGCCAGCGCCACGCGCCGCGCCATGCCGCCGGAAAGCTCGCTGGGCATCAGCCGCGCCGCGCCGCGCAGGCCGACGGCCTGCAGCTTGGTCAGCACGATGTTGCGGATGAGCACTTCCGGCAACGACGTATGCTGGCGCAGCGGAAACGCGACATTCTCGAACACGTCGAAATCGGTGAGCAGAGCCGAGTTCTGGAACAGGTAACCAATGCGTTCGCGCAGCTCGAACAGCTGTTCGCGATTGAGTCCGGATACATTCTGGCCATCGACCTGGACCTCGCCGGCCTGCCCGCGCATCTGCCCGGTGATGTGCTTGAGCAAGGTGGTCTTGCCGGTGCCGCTGGGCCCCATGATGGCTGTGACCTTGCCGCGCGGAATGTCCAGGTCGAGCGCGTCGAAAATGGTCTTGCCGTTGAGCACCGTGGTCAGGCCACGGACGCGCACGATGGCGCTGTCGTCGGGCTTGGCGCGAACGGAGTCGGTCATGGGCGAGCTGCCAGGGGAAAGGCGCCCAAGTTAGCCGAAGACGGCCATGAAGGCTATGCGAGCGGCCGCCGGGCCCGATCCCGGCGTTAACGATCAGGCCAGCAAATCGGCGATCAGCGCCTCGTGCCGGCGCCATTGCAGCTGGCTGCGCTGCCGCACGGCCCGGACGATGGCCTGCAGGTCGCCCAGGGCGTCCTCGAAGCTGTCGTTGACGATGATGTAGTCGAATTCGTGCGCGTGCGCGATTTCCTCGCGCGAATTGTGCAAGCGGCGCTCGATCACTTCCGCGCTGTCCGAGCCGCGACCGCGCAACCGGCGCTCCAGCTCCACGCGGGACGGCGGCAGGATGAAAACGGTGACGCAATCGGGCTTGCTCTTGCGGATCTGGCGAGCGCCCTGCCAGTCGATCTCCAGCAGCACGTCGCGCCCCTGGCACAACAGATCCGACACGGTCTTGCGCGATGTCCCGTAGAGGTTGCCGTGCACTTCCGCGTGCTCGAGGAAGATGCCTTCCGCGATTTCCCGCTCGAACTCCGTGCGTTCCACGAAGTAGTAGTGCCGGCCGTATTGCTCGCCGGGACGCGGCGGACGCGTCGTGTGAGAAATCGAGAGCGAGATCGCCGGCTCGCGCTCGAGCAGTGCGTTGACCAGGGTGGACTTGCCGGCGCCGGAGGGCGCGGCCACCACGAACAGGGTGCCTTCCAGCAAAGCGGCGGCGGCTTCGGCGGTACTCATTCGATGTTCTGCACCTGTTCGCGCATCTGCTCGATCAGCACCTTCAATTCCACCGCCGCGTTGGTGCTGCGCGCGTCCACAGACTTCGACCCGAGCGTATTGGCTTCGCGGTTGAACTCCTGCATCAGGAAGTCCAGGCGGCGCCCCACCGGCTCCTTGAGACCCAGCACGCGACGTGCCTCGGTGATATGGGTGGCCAGGCGGTCGAGCTCCTCGTCGACGTCGACGCGGGTGAGCTGAAGGACCAGTTCCTGCTCCAGACGGCCGGGATCGGCCGGCTGCTTCAGGTCCGCCAGACGCTGTTCCAAGCGTGCGCGCAAGCCCTCGCGGATCTGCGGCATCCAACCCCGCACATCGGCGACGATGCGCTCGATGCTGTCGAGGCGATCCTCGAGGATCTGCGCCAGCTTGGCACCCTCGCGTTCGCGCGTCGCGGCGAGCGCATCCAGCGCGTCGTCGAGCACGCCGAACAGCGCCGCCTGCAGCTCGTCCTGGTCGACATCGGACTGCTGCAACACGCCGGGGAAACGCAGCAGCTCGGTAAACTCGATGCGCAGCCGCGGAAAGCGCGACTCCATGTCCATCGCCAATTCGGACAGCCGCCCCAATACCGCGTGATTGACCTGCAACGCATCGCCGCGCGCATCGCTGCGCAGACGCACGGTCAGGTCCACCTTGCCGCGCGAGAGGCGCGTGGCGATGCGTTCGCGCAGAGCGCTTTCGAATACGCGCAGATCGTCCGGCAGGCGCGGGCTCAGCTCCAGGTAGCGGTGGTTCACCGTGCGCAGCTCGCAGCTGAGCGCACCGACCGGGCCCTGGGTCTCGGCAAAAGCGTAGGCGGTCATGCTGCGGATCATGGGAACCTTCGTGCGCCGGAGGCGGCTGGAAAGGGCGCAATGGTAAACTCTCCCGCCCTGCCTTGCCCAATCAGGCCACCGCACCCCATGAATGCCGTCAGCCGTCCCAGCGGTCGTGCCAGCGATCAGCTGCGCTCCGTCACCATCGAACGCCATTACACACGCCATGCGGAAGGTTCCGTGCTGGTGAGCTTCGGCGACACCCGCGTGCTGTGCACGGCCAGCGTCGAAGATCGCGTGCCGCCCTGGCTGCGCGGCAAGGGCGAAGGCTGGGTGACCGCCGAGTACGGCATGCTGCCCCGCGCCACCTCCACCCGCACCCAGCGCGAAGCCGCGCGGGGCGGCCAGGGTGGCCGTACCATGGAAATCCAGCGCCTGATCGGCCGCAGCCTGCGCGCCTGCGTGGACCGTCAGGCACTGGGCGAACGCGTGATCACCCTCGACTGCGACGTCATCCAGGCGGACGGCGGCACGCGCACTGCGGCCATCACCGGCGCCTATGTGGCCCTGGTCGACGCGGTGAACGTGCTGATGAAGCGCGAGAACCTGCGCCGCAACCCGATCTTCGGCGCCGTGGCCGCGGTATCCGTGGGCATCTACCAGGGTGTGCCGGTGCTGGACCTGGATTACCTCGAGGATTCCAGCTGCGACACCGACATGAACGTCGTGATGAACGACGGCGGCGGCTTCATCGAGGTGCAGGGCACCGCCGAGGGCCATGCCTTCCGCCGCGAGGAAATGGACACCCTGCTCATGCTGGCCGAGAAAGGCATCGGCGAACTCGTCGCCGCCCAGCGCGCCGCGCTGGAGCAGGCATGAATCCCGAC
Source organism: Dyella sp. (assembly GCA_039594095.1). Taxonomy (GTDB): domain Bacteria; phylum Pseudomonadota; class Gammaproteobacteria; order Xanthomonadales; family Rhodanobacteraceae; genus Dyella_D. Next base: position 19,064 of record JBCNOA010000017.1, on the reverse strand, counting down.
GCCCCAAGCGACCGACACCCATGACCCGCATCGTTCTCGCCAGCAGCAACCGCGGCAAGCTCGCCGAGTTCAATGAGCTATTCGCCGACGCCGGACTGGAGGCCGTGACCCAGGGCAGCCTCGGCGTCGCCGATGCGGACGAAACGGGCCTCACCTTCGTGGAGAACGCGCTGCTGAAGGCGCGCAACGCCGCCGCGGCCACGGGCCTGCCCTCGCTCGGCGACGACTCCGGCCTGTGCGTGGACTACCTGAAGGGCGCGCCGGGGCTTTATTCCGCGCGCTATGCGGGCGGGCACGGCGACGTGCCCGCCAACAACGCCAAGCTGCAGCGCGAAATGGAAGGAGTGCCCGAAGCCGAACGTGGCGCATTCTTCATCTGCGTGCTCGCGCTGGTGCGCCACGCGGAAGACCCCGCGCCCCTGATCGCCGAAGGCCGCTGGCATGGCCGCGTACTCACGGCGCCGCGCGGCGAACGAGGCTTCGGCTACGACCCGCTGTTCCTTCCGGAAGGCCACACGATGAGCGCCGCCGAGCTGGAGCCCGCGGTGAAGAACCGACTGAGCCACCGCGGCCAGGCGCTCGCCATGTTGCGCACGCGCCTGCCCGAGTGGCATCGCGCCCCGTACTGAACATGTCCCTGATCGCGCCACCGCTGTCGCTTTACGTGCACATGCCGTGGTGCGTGAAGAAGTGTCCGTATTGTGACTTCAACTCGCACGGCCTGCGTGGCGAGCCGCCGCCGTACGAGCAATATGTCGAGCTGCTCCTCGCCGATCTCGATGCCGACCGCGTCGACTTCGCCCAGGCGCTGGAAGGACGCCCGGTCATCAGCGTGTTCTTCGGCGGCGGCACGCCCAGCCTGTTCGCCCCGGACCTGATCGAGCGCTTCCTCGAGGGTGCCCGTGCGCGCCTGCCGTTCGCGGCTGCCGCCGAGATCACCCTGGAGACCAACCCCGGCACCGTCGAACACGGCCGTTTCGACGGCTATCTGGCGGCAGGCGTAAATCGGCTGTCTTTCGGCATCCAGAGCTTCGATGACGACAAGCTGCGCCGGCTCGGCCGCATCCATTCCGCCGCAGAGGCCGAAGCCGCGGTGAAATCCGCCCAGGACGCAGGCTACGTCAACCTCAACCTGGACCTGATGTACGCCCTCCCCGAGCAGACGCTCGAGGGTGCGCTTCACGATGTGGCACGGGCCGTCGCGCTGTCGCCAACGCACATCTCGCACTACCAGCTCACGCTGGAACCGAACACCGCCTTCGCCGCCAATCCGCCCCCGCTGCCGGACGACGACCACGCCTGGGCCATGCAGGAAGCCTGCGAACAGGCGCTGGCGGCCGCCGGCTACGGCCAGTACGAGGTATCGGCCTATGCGCGCCCGGGACGCCGCTGCGTCCACAACCTCAATTACTGGCAATTCGGCGACTACCTCGGCATCGGCGCGGGTGCGCACGGCAAGCTCAGCGATGCCGCCGCCGGCACGGTCCGCCGCCGCTGGAAAACCCGCCATCCGCGCGCCTGGATGGAGGCCGCCGGCGGCCCCGGCCGCATCGGCGGCGACAGCGCGGTCGCCGAGGCGGAATTGCCTTTCGAGTACATGCTGAACGCGCTGCGGCTGATCGATGGCGTGCCCATGGCCGATGTCGAGGAGCGCACGGGCCTCCCGGCCGAAAGGATCGCCCCCGCCCTTGCCCGCTGCCGCCAGCGCGGCTGGCTGGAAGACGATCCGGCCTGGCTGCGTACGACGGCACTCGGCCAGCGTTTTCTCAACGACGTGATCGCCGCCTTCCTGGACTGACCCGGGCCTTTGGCCTGCACCTTCGGCCGATGGCGCCTCCCGGCGCCCCGGGCCTAGACTGGCCCTACCACAGGGGGAACCGGCGGAACGTGCCATGGATGTCGAACAGGGTCGACGTCAATCGCTTGCGTCCGGCGAGGGCGAACCGCCTCGCGGCCACCAGGGTGCCTGGAGCCCGCGCGCGCGCCGCCTGATCGAGGAGACGCACGCGCTGTGCGACAGCTGGCTGGAGGCCCCCCTGCGGGCCTGCCTGCTGGATGCCGAACACAAGCTGCTCGCGCAGGCCGAGCAGGCCCGCAACCACCTCGACCAGCAGCTCTTCATGACCGTGCGGCAGCGCTTGCAGAGCCAGCGCGAAACGCTGGAACGGCGCGTCCTCGCCGAAGTAGCCCAGCGTTTCGAACGGCTCGGCACCCTGTCCGGACACGCGGGATCCGCCACGCTTTCGCTGCTGGAGGAAGGCGAACACGACGAGCGCGTGGCGCTGGAACAGGCCGGCACGCGCAGCGAAGCCCGGCACGCACCCTTGCTGTTCGAGCTTTCGTACCGCTTCGGCGCTTTGACCGGCCTGCCGCCCCTGGAGGGCGAGGACCTGCCGCTGGGCGCGCGCGCCCTGGCCCACGCCTTCCTCGACGCCATGCGCGAATGGGATCTGCCGAGCCGGCACCGCCTGCTCCTGCTCGACAGCTTCGATCACATGGTGGTCCGCCACCTGGCGCCGCTCTACGAGACCGTCAACCAGCACTTGGCCAGCGAGGGGATCCTGGCGCATCTGCATGCTTATCGTGTCGCGCGCCCCGGCGACGACAGGCGCCTGCGCGTGCCGACTTCCACGGTGCCGGGCGGCTTGCCGCCCGAGCAGACGTCGCCGTCTCCGGCAGGCGACGAGAACGTGCTCGACATGCTGCGCGAATTGCTGGCCCTGCAGCGCCGGGCCATGCCGAAACCTTCCTATGGAGCCACCCGCGAGCTGGCGGACGAACAACTGCAGCAGGCTCTGACGTCTCTGCACGAGCCGCTCACACGCCTCGCCCAGCGCCTTGCCGCCGAAGGTCAGGTCCTGCGCCTGCGCGACCAGTTGCTGGCCCTGCTCAACGCGAATGCCGATGCGTCGGCCCCACCGGTGTCGCTGAGCGCTGGGCAGGACGACATGGTGCAGCTCGTATCCCTGCTGTTCGAACAGATGGGAGGAGCGGTGCAGCGCGACAGTCACGCCCACCAACTGCTGGGCGACTGGCAGATTCCCCTGCTCCGGATGGCGCTGGCCGACCGGAACCTGTTCGAACACAGGGAGCATCCCGCACGCCGGCTGCTCGCCACGATGACCGCTGCCGCTCAGGATTGGCTGGACGGCGGCGGCAACGACGCCGATATGGCGCTGGCCGGCAAGCTTTCGCATCTCGCCGAACGCGCCCAACACGAACCGCCCAGCGCCGCGCTATACGCGAATCTGCTGGCGGAGATCGAACATCACCTGGCCCTGCTCTCGCGCAAGGCTCAGGCCACCGAACGGCGCCAGGTCGAAGCCATGCAAGGCCGCGAGCGCCTCGAACACGCCCGCCATCGCGCCGCCGAGCTGATCTCGGAGCGTTTCCACGCCGCGCCCCCGCGCGGCCTGCTGCGCACGCTGCTCGAGCGGGCCTGGTCGGACGTGTTGGCCCTCACCCTGTTGCGCAACGGAGAGGAGAGCGAAACCTTCGCCGCACGGTTGCGCATTACCGACCAATTGCTGGGCCTGGCCCCGGTCGACGACTCCAACGCCTTGCGGATGGACGTCCAGACGGGGCTGCAGCAGATCGGCATGCAGGAGGAAGAGGCGGCCCAGGTCGCCCAGCGCCTGCTCGGGACATTCGACTCCCCGGCCGGCACCGACGAGACCCCTTCGGCCACGGGCGTGGCCCTGAAACTGAAGCTGCATCACCGTCTGGGCGAAAGCCAAGCCTCGGAGCCTCCCCCGGAACCGGAGCCGGTGCGCCCCCACGAGGCGCTCGGCGACGAGGAACGTCGCGTGCATGCACGCCTCCTCAGCCTGCCTTTCGGTACATGGTTCGAGTTCTTCGACGAGGCGGGCCGTTCCGCGGGGGCGCAGAAGCTCGCCTGGTATTCCACGGTGTCGGGTCGCTGCCTGTTCGTCACGCGGCGCGGCGCGCGCGGCCAGGAACTGGCCCTGGAGCAGCTGGCCCGGGACATCGTGCGCGGCCGCGCGCGCGAAGCATCCGGCGAGCAAGAGAACCTGTTCGACCGCGCTATCCGCGCGCTGCTGAGCAACGTGCGCCCGAGCGCCGCACAGGGAGGCCGCTCATGAGCACATCCACTGCGTCCGCCGAGCAACGCCGCGCTCAACGCAAGCGGGCCAATTACACCGTCGTGGTCACCGACGTGATCAACGACCGCCCGCTGGGCCACCTCGGCAATCTTTCGGCCACCGGGCTGCTCCTGATCGGCACCGTGAAGCCGCGCGGCGAGGCCATCTATCAGGTCAGCCTGAATCTGCCCGGCCTCGGCGCCGCACCCTTGAGCATCGAGCTGGGCATCCAGGAACAGTGGCACGACGAGGCGGCGACGCCAGGCCAGGTATGGTCGGGCTTCCGAATCGTCTCGATCAGCCCCGCGGATGCGGCTCTGCTCGACGCATGGCTGGCGCTGCCGGGAGGCAAGGACTAGCGCCACGCGCGGTTGGCAGCGCGGAGCCCTCGCGCGATCATGGTGCTTTTCCTGCGCCGCCCCACGGCGCACCTCACCGGTCCGCGGCGACGCTCGCTCGGCGGGCCCAGCCAGGACTTCCCCATGATCGATCGCCTGTCTTCGCTCTATCCGCAACATCTGGCCACCGTGCGTCAACGCGCCGACGAAGCGCTCGCCGCCGCGGGTTACGACCACCTGGTGATCGCCGCGGGGCAGCCGCCGCGCAAATTCCTCGACGATCAGGATTACCCCTTCGTCGCCCATCCGCATTTCCGCCACTGGCTGCCGCTGACCGACGCGCCCGGCAGCTGGATCGTGCATACGCCCGGGCAGCGACCCCGCCTCGTGTTCCTGCAGCCTCACGATTACTGGCATGTCGTTCCGGAAGCCCCGCGCGGCTATTGGGTGGAACACTTCGACATCGTGGTGGTACGCACAGCCGAAGAAGCCGTGACCCAACTCCCGGGACCGGCATCGCGCCGCGCGGTGATCGCCGCGGCGCAGCCTCAGCTCGCCGGTATCGAGCCGAACAATCCGCAGGACGTCCTCGACTACCTGCACTGGTATCGCTCTTACAAAACGCCCTACGAACTGGAACTAATGCGCGAAGCCAGCCGCATCGGCGCACGCGCGCACCATGCTGCCGAGCAGGCGTTCCGAGCCGGAGCGAGCGAACTGGGCATCCACCAGGCCTATCTGGCAGCCGCAGGCGCCATCGATGCGGAACTGCCGTACGCCAGCATCGTCGCGCTCAACCAGCACGGCGCGGTGCTGCACTACACGCACTTCGATCGCACGGCACCGGATTACCACCGCTCTTTCCTGATCGATGCCGGCGCCAGTGCGGCCGGTTATGCCAGTGACATCACTCGTACCTACGCCGGGCGCGGCGAGGACGAATTCCAATCGCTCGTCGACAGCGTCGAGGCGGCGCAGTTGAGCTTCGCCGCGAGTGTGCGGGCCGGCCAGAGCTACCCCGACCTGCACATCCACGCCCATCACGTGCTCGCCGGCGTGTTGCGCGAACACGGCTTCATCCGCATGGATGCGGAAAGCGCGGTCGAGACGGGCGTGACCGCCGCCTTCTTCCCTCACGGCCTGGGCCATCCGATCGGCCTGCAGGTGCACGACGTGGCGGGCTTCCAGCGGAACGAACGTGGCGGCAGCATCCCCCGCCCCACCGGGCATCCTTATCTGCGCATGACCCGCGATCTGGAGCCGGGCATGGTGGTCACCATCGAACCAGGCCTGTACTTCATCGACATGCTGCTGGAGACATTGCGCAGCCAACCGGCGGGCCGGGACATCGACTGGAATCGCGTCGAAGCGTTCAAGCCGTACGGCGGCATCCGCATCGAAGACGACGTCGTGTGCACGACCGGCGAACCGGAGAACCTTACCCGCGACGCCTTCGCTCGACTCTGACAGGAAGGCCGCCGGCGCGTATCGCCAGTGACAGCCGGATCCGCGGCTACCTCGCCGCGGAACACCCGGTACGAGTACACCATGTAGAACAACGACCGGCAGCGGCGACGCTGCCCAGAGCGGCACGAAACCCGGGATGCGGCCGGCGACGCGGCCGCCCAGACGCGAGCGATGGCGGCACGATGTTCGGCCACATGCCCACCGCCAGCTCCACGAAGCCCAGCGCGAAGAAACATAGCGCCGGCACGAAGAGGGCCGACTCACGGTTTGCAGGACCCCGCGCCACGGGAGCCGCACCGCTACAAGCCGGTTAACTCGGGCGAGCAAGCCGAGCCCGGCCCCGATGCTCGCCATGGCGCGGGGATCACGCGCGATCGCCTACGGTGTTCCGCACGTCCCATGGAGAGGCCGCGGCCATGCCGAGCTCTGAGTGACTGTCGCGGCTGCCATTCGCGTTCGTGATTCCCGCTGTCCGCCGCCTGCCCCTGCGGCAGGCTGTCGCCTGCGACAAACCCGCACACACAACCGCGACATCCCGGGCGTATGCTGTGCCGGACTCTTGCATGGAGGGGCTCGCATGCATGCCCATGTCGACGGTTCGCCCAAGCGCACGCCGCTGAAACCGCTCGCCTTCAAGCTGCTGGCGGTCGTGGTGGCCAAGTTCGCATTGCTCACCCTGGCCTGGTGGCTCGCGGCCGCAAGCCACCCTCCTCCGGACACCGGTCCCGCCGCGATGCAGCGGCTGCTCGCGCCCGCCCAAGACTCCGCTTCAGTCCACTCCTCTTCGCACGGAGGCTAACCATGCTCGTCGACCCTGAGGTCGTCTCGCTCTCGCGCCTGCAGTTCGCGCTGACAGCGCTCTATCACTTCCTGTTCGTTCCGCTGACGCTCGGCCTGGTGTGGATCCTCGCCATCATGGAGAGCGTCTACGTCATGACCCGGCGCGAGGTGTGGAAACGCATGACCCAGTTCTGGGGCGTGCTGTTCGGCATCAACTTCGCCATGGGCGTGGCCACCGGCATCACCATGGAATTCCAGTTCGGCATGAACTGGGCCTACTACGCGCACTACGTGGGCGACGTCTTCGGCACGCCACTGGCGATCGAAGGCCTGATGGCGTTCTTCCTCGAAGGCACGCTGATCGGCGTGTTCTTCATGGGCTGGACCCGCATCTCGCCGGTCAAGCACCTGCTGGTGACCTGGTTCCTGGCATTGGCCACCAGCCTTTCGGCGCTATGGATCCTTGTCGCCAACGCATGGATGCAGAACCCGGTGGGCTCGGCCTTCAACCCTGAAACCATGCGCATGGAGGTGACCTCGTTCGCCGAGGTGTTCTTCAACCCCGTGGCGCAGGCCAAGTTCGTGCACACGGTAAGTGCGGGCTACGTGCTGGGCTCGATGTTCGTGCTGTCGATCAGCGCCTGGTACCTGCTGCGCGGACGCAACGTGGACTTCGCCAAGCGCTCGATGACAGTGGCGGCGAGCTTCGGCTTGGCCGCTGCGCTGTCGGTGGTGGTGCTGGGCGACGAGTCCGGCTATGCGGTGTCCGAAAACCAGAAGATGAAGATGGCTGCGATCGAGGCGATGTGGGAGACGGAACCGGCGCCTGCATCGTTCACCGTCTTCGGCATTCCCGATGTGCAGAACCGCACGACGCACTACGCGCTGCAAGTGCCCTGGGTGATGGGCCTGATCGGCACCCGCTCCATCGACAAGCCGATTCCCGGCATCAACAACCTGGTCGAGGACACCAAGGGTAAGATCGGCAATGGCCTGCAGGCCTATGACGCGATGCTGGTACTGCGCGAGGACAAGAACAACGCACAGGCCAAGGCCATCCTCGCCGCACACGATAAGGACCTGGGCTACGCCCTGTTGCTGAAACACCTCATCGAAGACCCGCGCAAGGCGACGCCGGCGGACATCCAGAAGGCCGCCGAAAGCACCATTCCGAACGTGCCGGTGCTGTTCTGGTCGTTCCGTATCATGGTGGCTTGCGGCTTCTACTTCATCGCGCTGTTCGCCTATTCGTTCTGGCTCGCCGGCAAGCGCCGGCTCGACAAGAAACGCTGGTATCTGAAGCTGGCGCTGTGGAGCCTTCCGCTGCCGTGGGTGGCCGCGGAGCTGGGCTGGATCGTGGCCGAGTACGGCCGCCAGCCATGGGCGATCGAAGGCATCCTGCCGACGTCGCTGGGCGTGTCCAGCGTGAGCGCCGGCCAGGTGTGGACGTCGCTCGGCGGCTTCGTGCTGTTCTACACCGTACTGGCCGTGATCGATGCAGTGCTGATGGTGAAGTTCGCGCGCAAAGGGCCTGATGGCCTTGGCATCTGGCCGGTGGCCGACCGCGAACCGTCGCTGCGTCCCGCGCTTCAGGACTGAGGAGACAGGCCATGTTCGATTTCGACACCTTGCGAGTCATCTGGTGGGCGCTGCTCGGCATCCTTCTGATCGGCTTCGCCATCACCGACGGCTACGATTTCGGCACCGCCGCGCTGCTGCGGATCCTGGGCCGCGATTCCGACGAGCGACACGTGCTGCTGGAAACGGTGGAACCGACCTGGGAGGGCAACCAGGTGTGGTTCATCCTCGGCGGCGGCGCGTCCTTCGCGGCCTGGCCGATGCTGTATGCCATCTCGTTCTCCGGCATGTATCTGGCCATCGCGCTGGTGCTGCTCGCTTTCATCCTGCGGCCGGTGGGATTTAACTTCCGCGGCAAGATCGAGCACACCCGTTGGCAGGACTTGTGGGACTGGGTACTGGTCGGCTCCGGCGTGGCGGTGCCGCTGCTCTCCGGGGTCGCTTTCGGCAACTTGTTCCTGGGCGTGCCCTACAAGCTGGACGGCGATCTGCGCATGACCTGGGAGGGCAGCTTTTTCGGCCTGCTGCATCCGTTCGCGCTGGTGGCTGGCCTGGTCTCGCTCGCCATGCTGCTGACCCACGGCGCCACCTGGGTGGCGTTCAAGGCGGACGAGAAGATCGCCGCGCGGGCCGCGAAGGTCGCCCGTTGGACCTGCCTGGGCTGGGCGGTGCTCTACGTGGCGGCAGGCATCTGGCTCGGCTATGGCATTCCCGGTTACGCCGTCGCCAGCGAAGTGGTGCCGGGCGGTCCGTCCAACCCGCTGTTCAAGCAGGTGGCGGTGGGCAGCAGCTGGTTCGCCAGCTACATGCGCTATCCCGCCTTCTGGCTGGCGCCCGTGCTGGCCTTCGCCGGAGCCCTGCTGGTGCAGTGGCGCGCCACGAAGCGCGACCTGGGAGGCTTCCTCGGCAGCAGTCTGATGGTGGCGGGCACCATTCTGTCCGCGGGTTTCGCGCTGTTCCCGTTCCTGCTGCCGTCAAGCCTCGACCCGCGCTCCAGCCTCACCGTGTGGGACGCTTCGTCCAGCCGTAGCACCCTGCTGCTGATGCTGGGCGCCACGGTGGTGTTCATGCCGCTGATCCTGCTTTACACCTCCTGGGTGTTCAAGGTGATGCGCGGCAGGGTGACTCTCGAACACGTACGCGGCACGCACCGCGGCTACTGACCGCGCCCGGCGCGACGCAAGGAGATCCGAACCATGTGGTATTTCAGCTGGATTGTCGGCCTGGGCCTGGCCTGTGCCTTCGGCATCCTCAACGCGATGTGGTACGAGGTTCACGCGACGGACGAAGCGCATCGCAGGAAAGACGTCCATCCATCCGAATCGTAAGAGGGAATTTTTCACGACCGCAGGAAGCGCGGCCGGAGCCTCTCAGCGTTGCGCAAGCATCGCTTCGATGGCTTCGGCCTCTTTCGGCACCGCGGCGGTCAGCACATCATGGCCGTCGCGGGTCACCGCCACGTCGTCTTCGATGCGGATGCCGATCCCGCGCCAACGCTCCGGCACCGAGCGCTCGTTCGGCGACACGTAGATGCCCGGCTCCACCGTCACGACCATGCCCGGCTCCAGGATGCGGGGCTCGCCGTCAATGCGATAGTCGCCCACATCGTGTACGTCGAGCCCTAGCCAGTGGCCGGTCTTGGCGGGAAAGAAGCGCTTGTAGCTGCCCTCGGCGATCGCCGCGTCCGCGTCGCCCGGCAGCAGGCCGAGCGAACAGAGCCCCTCGGCGATCATGCGTACCGCCGCATCGTGGGCGGCGCTGAAAGGACGTCCTGGCCGCACTTCGTCGATGGCCGCCAGCTGGGCGGCATGCACGACTTCGTAGAGCGCTCTCTGTTCCCTGCTGTAGCGGCCGTTGACCGGATAGCTGCGGCTGATATCGGATGCGTAGCAATCCAGCTCCGCGCCCGCATCGACCAGCAGGAGATCCCCATCGCGCAGGGGCGCGCGATTGGCTTGGTAATGCATCACGCAAGCGTTCGCCCCCGAGGCCACGATCGGCGGAAAGGCGGGAACGGCGCCGCTGCCGCGCATGGCGCGTACCAGCTCGGCTTCGACCTCGTATTCGTACCGCCCCGCGCGCGCCATGCGCATGGCCGCCAGATGCGCCTCGGCCGCGATGGCCGCCGAGGCACGCATCAGGCGCAGCTCCGCCCGCGACTTGTACAAGCGCAGGTCGTGCAGCAGATGGCCCAGCGCAACGAACTCCTTGGGCACGACGCCGCCGCCGCGCAGCTGGCGCAGGCGACGCATCCAGCCTAGCAGGCGCGCATCGAACTCCGGCTCTCGGCCAAAATGACAGTAGACGCGTGCGCGCCCTTCGATCATGCCGGGGAGGATGTCGTCGATGTCGTCGATCGGAAACGCATCGTCCATGCCATGCGCCGAGACGGCACGCTCGGTACCGATCGACTCGCCGTGCCAACGCTCCCGTTCATCGTCGCGCTCGCGGCAGAACAGCACCACCTCGCCGTGCCTGCGGCCCGGCAACAGCGCCAGCACGGCATCCGGCTCGGGAAAGCCCGACAGGTAATGGAGATCCGAATCCTGACGATAAGGCCACGCAGCATCCGCATTGCGGATGCGCTCGGGTGCGGCGGCGACGAGCAGTACCGCATCCTCGCCAGCCATTTTCATCAGCTGGCGGCGGCGGCGTGCGTATTCGTCTTGCGGGATGCTCAATGCACGGTATCGCTGTTGGGTTTGTTGCGGCCGCCGACGCATTCGGCGTGCAGCAGCATGGCGGCGACGCGTACGAACTCGTGCAGTTCGATCAGCGCATCTTCGTCGGTGCCGGATTCGCCGAACTCGAACTCCGCGCCGGCGATCGTGCCGAGGTCACGCAGGATTTCCTGGGCGTCTTCGGAAAGCTTGCTTTGCTTGTCCGGCCCGGCCAGCCCGAAGCCGCCGAGGAAGCCTCGGCACCAGTCGCCCAGCGCGTCCGCGCGCTCCTCCAGCGGCCGGTCGTCGGCGGGCAACAGGGGCTCGAAACCCAGTTCCGGGTCGGCCAGTTCCTCTTCGCTCTGGCGGACGAGGCGGTCGAGCAGCGCTTCGTCGGCGGCGGACGGTACGGCGTCCCCTTCGTCCAGCGCCAGCGCTTTCAGCAGTGCGCCCCGACCGACGCGGCCGCCGCCGCTCAGATAGCCGCACAGCGAACCGTGCAGTTCGCTGGCGTCGACGGCCAGTTTCAGGCGCGCCGCGACGCCGTCCAGTTCCTCGTGACCGACTAGCTCGGCAGGCGCCATGGGGGTGCTCCGTCAGGGTTAATGCGTCAGTTTAATGTACCGCTCCGCAAAGCGCCGAGGACGCCTGCTGACAGGCCCGGACCTCCTGCTATAGTTCCGCGCATGAGCACGCCCGCCCCGTTCAACGATCCCGTCAAGCAGGAACTCGCCGCGCTGGGCGAGCAGATCGATCGCCTACTGGATCTGGTGCGCCGTCTCACCGAAGAGAACCGCAGCCTGCGGCACAGCCAGGAACAGCTGGCCAGCGAGCGCGCCGGCCTGATGGCGCGCAACGAGCAGGCACGCAGTCGCGTCGAGGCGATGATCCAGCGCCTGAAGGCACTTGAGAACAACGGCTGAGCACCCAGATGACCACCTCCAGTGAACCGGTCGCGCTGCGGCTGATCGATCGCGAATTCCTGATCGCCTGCGCGCCGGAGGAACGGGAGGGCCTGCTGGAATCGGCGGCCTACCTCGACCGCAAGATGCGGGAACTGCGCGCCAACGCGCGGACCCCGGGCTTCGACCGCCTGGCCGTCCTTGCGGCCATCAGCATCACCCACGAGTTTCTGGCCCTGCGCAAACAGCACACCGGACAGGACCAAAATGTCGGCGACAGTCTCACGGCGATGCGAAGGAAGCTTGAAGCGGCACTGGACGCGCAACTAAAATAGACCTCGGCGTTTTCTGCGGTGTGCGCCAGCACACTCTTACATTTGCCTTGTTCCTAAATACGGCCCCGGGTCGGCTTTTCATCGGCTGTTGTGCATGTCCGCTGCGTGCGGAAAGCCTTGAGGCCATGTAGCCCTCCCACCTGATCCATCGTGGATCAAGGTCGTTTGGTGGGCAGCGGCATCGCGGTTGACGCCACCTTTTACCGCTACGGCCGAGCTTGTTCCGACATCGGCCGGGCCCGCGGAACCGCCCGCAGCAGCCGCTGCGGGCGTTCTCTTGTAAGGAGATGCGTCAACGTGGACGCCACCGCCCAGCGCCGTGAGCTACGCCAACGGCTGGCCGAACGCCGCCGGTCGCTCTCCCCGCCCCAGCGCATGGCCGCGGCCCAAGGGCTGCGCCGCAGCCTGGAACAGCTGCCCGAGTATCACACCGACCTGCGCGTCGCCGGCTATTGGGCGACCAACGGCGAGCTGCCGCTGAATCTGGCGATCCCGCCCCTTGCCGCGCGAGGCCAGCAGTTCATGTTGCCAGTGATCGGCCCGGGCAAGCGCCTGCGCTTTGCTCCGTGGCAAGCCGGCCAGGACATCCAGCCGAATCGCTATGGCATTCCCGAGCCCGTGGCTCCCGCGGAGCTGCTCGAGCCGTTCCAGCTCGACCTCGTGCTGCTCCCCCTGCTGGCCTTCGACAGGCGCGGCAACCGCCTGGGCTACGGAGGCGGGTATTACGACCGCAGCTTCGCCTTCCTCAAGGAGCAGGCACGCCCGACCGAACCGCTGCTGGTCGGCATCGGCTATGCCTTTCAGGAACTGCCAGGAATCGAGGCGGCCGAGTGGGACGTGCCGCTGGACTACATAGCGACCGACCAGGAACTCATCGACTGCCACGCCACTGGCCAGGATGGCGAAGGAGACGCGCACGCATGAACCATTGGCTGATGAAGTCCGAGCCGGATACGTTTTCCATCGACGATCTCAAGCGCAAGGGCCAGGAGGCCTGGGACGGGGTACGCAATTACCAGGCGCGCAATTTCATGCGCGACGGCATGCGCAAGGGCGACAAGGTTTTCTTCTATCACTCCAACTGCGCCGAGCCGGGCATCGTCGGCATCGCCGAAGTCGTGACCGAGGCCTACCCCGACCCGACGCAGTTCGACCCCAAGAGCGATTACTTCGATCCGGCCAGCTCGCGCGACAACCCGCGCTGGGTGCTGGTGGACGTGAAGTTCGTGAAGAAGCTCAAGCGCACGCTCACGCTGAAGGAACTGCAAGGCGACGCCGCGCTGTCCGACATGCCGCTGGTACGCAAAGGCAATCGCCTGTCGGTGATGCCGGTGACCGCGGCCGAGTGGCGGCACATCCTCACGCTTGAATGATTTTCCATTCCTTGCCGGAATCCATCGCACCATGAGCAGCAACGAAAAACGCCTGGCGGGCGAAGCCGCCATCCGCTACGTCGAGGACGGCAGCATCGTCGGTGTCGGCACCGGCTCCACCGTGGCGTTCTTCATCGACGCGCTGGCGGACCTCAAAGACCGCATCCAGGGCGCCGTGTCCAGCTCCGAACAATCGACGGCGCAACTCAAGCGCCTCGGCATCCCGGTGCTCGATCTCAACACCACCGGTCCGCTTTCGCTGTACGTCGACGGCGCGGACGAATGCGACCCGTACAAGCGCCTGATCAAAGGCGGCGGCGCCGCGCTGACTCGCGAAAAGATCATCGCCGCCGCCAGCGACAAGTTCGTCTGCATCATCGACTCCAGCAAGCGCGTGGACCTGCTGGGCAAGTTCCCGCTGCCCATCGAAGTGATTCCGATGGCGCGCAGCTACGTGGGCCGCGAGATCGCCAAGCGAGGCGGCCAACCGGTGTGGCGCGATGGCGTCGTGACGGATAACGGCAACTGGGTACTCGACGTGCATGGCTGGCAGATCGCCGATCCGGTCGCGCTCGAAAAGGATCTGAACCAGATTGCGGGTATCGTCACCGTGGGCCTGTTCGCGCAACGCCCGGCCGACGTCGTGCTGATCGGCGATCGCGTCATGTGATGCCGCCGGGGCCGCGCCCACATGGTTGGACGCGGCCTCGTTTTTCAGTGGATCGCAGCCTTGCTCATGGCCACATGGGCGGCGAACGCACCGGACACGGCATCGCCAGCCTTCGCGTTGTTCAGCAATGCGCCGTAGACCGCGTTCAATTCGCTCTGCAGTTGTTTTTTGGCGGCGGCGGTAAGCGTGCCATTGCGGCTGGGGCCGCCCATCGGGACGATCACATCCCACAGTGCCGGATTGCGTAACGCCGCCAGCGCGGCGACACCGTATTTCTCCACCAGCCCTTCGAGAGTCAGGGCCTGCCTTTTCTGCGTAGCCATGTCGTCGCCTCCTTGTCGCGCCCGAATGCGCGGTGCGGGCAGGCAAACTAACGCCAGCTTCCATTCGCTACAGCTAGCCAGGTGCGATAGGCCTTATTGCTGCCCGACCTCCTGGAATTTGTGCGCCAGAGCACAGTGATCGCACCACGTTCCGCGGCGAAATAACAAGTTACCCGACAACGACGCGACGCTTATTTCAGCGTCTTCGCGCCGCCTCGCATCGCGAATGGCGCCAACGCAGCCGCATGCTTCACGAAGACATCCTCGAAGCTGCGACCGCCTTTGACATGATCGAGAGCGCCGCTCACCTTGCTGCTGTCGGCGCCACCACCATGCAGTTCTCTTGCGCGCTCGGCGAGCATGAGCGTGCCCATCTTGTGGGCCCACTTGAGTCCCTTTTCCGTGAGTCCGGCGTTGTCGAAAGCTGCTTGCGCCTTGTCGATGTCACCAGCGATCAAGTGCTGAAGGCCTTGGCCGACATGCGAGCGCCGATCCTCCACCTTCATCTCGTTATCGAAATATTTCTTGCCTTTGGCATCGTTATTGGCATGCAAGCGCTTGTCCAGCTTTGGGGCGAGGTCGGGATAGTCGTAGACCTTGCTGCTGCGGCTGTTCGATACGGCGGCGATATCGTTCGCGACGTGGAGCGAGTGGACGTCAGGGGCGCCCGGCCTGTACACGACCTGCCGATTGATCGGCTGCACCTCCTTGCGGACCTGCTTGATGTCCTTGTTCCCGCGCACCTCCTCGGATTTCCTCAGGATCGCCGGAAGCTCCGTGTCCAGCTTGGCGAAATCGAGCTTGGCTAGTTTCTGCACAGCGTCCTTCGTCCGCTTGCCGGGAATGCCCACGCCGCCATGCATATTGATGGTGGGCTGCCTGTATCCAAGTTCCACTGCCGCGCGGTAAGTCTTCTCCGGCATTTTTTCCAGATGCCTGGACGAGTGCCGTAGATTCGGAGCTTTGTAGGGCTCGATGAGCTTCTTGGGAGGAATGACTTTTTGTTTCTTCTCCACCGCCGCCTTGCGCGGCCCTTCGGTCTTGGCCTTGCCCATAATCCCCCCGACTGGACCGGAGCAGGCTGGACCTGACCGCAGGGGACTGTCAAGCAAACCACTTCGCCCGCGGCTCATCTCCCAAAAAGCACTCCCAGCCCACGCGACAGACGCGCAAAAGAAAAGCCCCTGGATGGACCAGGGGCTTTCCGGTGCTGGCTGGGAGACTAGGATTCGAACCTAGATAAACGGAGTCAGAGTCCGTTGTCCTACCGTTAGACGATCTCCCAACATCTTGCCGATACGAAATGCTCTGACCAACCTGCTTCGTATCGCTGAAGCAAAAATCCGAAAGGATTTTAGCGCTTCGAGAACTGCGTGGCGCGACGCGCCTTGTGGAGACCGACCTTCTTACGCTCGACTTCACGGGCATCGCGAGTCACGAAGCCAGCCTTGCGCAGCTGGGTCTTCAGGCTTTCGTCGTACTCGATCAGCGCGCGGGCGATGCCGAGACGGATCGCACCGGCCTGACCGGTGATGCCGCCGCCGGCGACCGTGACCTTGACGTCGAACTTGTCGGAAGCCTCGATCAGTTCGAGCGGCTGGCGCACGATCATGCGCGAGGTCTCGCGACCGAAGAACTGGTCAAGCGGCTTGCCGTTGACGGTGATGTCGCCGTTGCCCTTGCGCAGGAACACGCGAGCGGCGGAGGTCTTGCGGCGGCCGGTGCCGTAATTCTGCTGGATCGCCATGATGATTCCTTAGATTTCCAGCGCCTGCGGCTGCTGTGCGGTGTGCGGATGCTCGGCGCCGCCGTAGACCTTGAGCTTGCGGTACATGGCGCGACCCAGCGGGTTCTTCGGCAGCATGCCCTTCACGGCGATCTCGATGACGCGCTCGGGATGGGTGGCCAGCATGTCCTTCAGACTGGTGGTCTTCAGGTTGCCGACGTAGCCGGTGAAGCGGTGGTACATCTTGTCGTCCAGCTTCGCGCCGGTGACGTGCACCTTCTCAGCATTGATAACGACGATGTAGTCGCCGGTATCGACGTGCGGGGTGAACTCCGGCTTGTGCTTGCCGCGCAGGCGACGGGCGATCTCGGTCGAGAGACGACCGAGCGTCTTGTCCGTGGCATCGATCACGAACCAGTCGCGCTTGACGCTTTCCGGCTTGGCGCTGAACGTTTTCATTTCGGAATACCTAGTCTGCCGCCACTCGGGCGGTTGGCATAATCGGCGGTGCAAAGGCGCGAGATGATAGCGGAGCTTGCATCGATCGCGCAAGCCCACCGACCGGCGGGCTGCGAGCTGGCGATGATAGCATGACGCACATGCCCGATGAAAAGCCCCCCATGCGCATCGCGGCACTGGCCGACCAGTGCGTGCAGTGCGGCCTGTGCCTGCCGGTCTGCCCTACCTATGCACTGGATCGCAACGAGGCCGAATCGCCCCGCGGCCGCATCGCCATCGCCGCCGCCCTGGCCAGGGGGCAGGCCGAAGCCTCGACGGCCCTGCGCGAGCATCTCGACCACTGCCTGGGCTGCATGAGCTGCGAGAAAGTCTGTCCGGCCAATGTTCGCTACGGCGAATTGCTGGTGGAAACTCGCGCCATGCTCAGGCCTTCGCCGCGAAGACCAGCGAAGAAGATCGCACTGATCCGCTCTCCCGCCCGATGGCGACGCTGGCGGAGCGCGCTCGAACGGCTCGGATTTCGTCATTGGAAGCGCCAGCTCGCCACTCTCCTGCCCGCCTCTACATCTTCCCGTAGCGCGCTGGCCTCGTGGCCAGACGCTCCTTTGCCGGCTCCGCTACCCCCCGCGTCCACGCCAACCATTGCGCCCCATGCGATCGGCGAAACGGTCGCACTTTTCCCAGGATGCATCGCCAGTGTCGAGGATGCCGACGCACAACGCGCCGCCATGACGCTGTTGCGCGCGGCCGGCTATGCCGTCGTCCAGTTGCCGGCTTTCTGCTGCGGCGCCATGGATCTGCACGATGGCGCCTCCGCGGATGCCGAGCGCGCGGCCGAACGGGTCCGCACCGCATGGCGTAACGCTGGCGCCGCCCATCTGGTTTCGGTCACGCCCGGTTGCGTGGGCACGCTCCGCCATGCCTTGCCGGGGGTGCAGGTGACCGATCCGGCAAGCCTGCTGGCCCTGCGGGTGGAAAGCCTGTCGTTTCGCCCTCTGCATCGGCGCGTCTGCGTGCATCTACCCTGCACGCAAACCAATGTGACGCGCAGCGATGCGGCCATTCTGAGCCTGCTCAAGCGCGTTCCCGGGCTGGACGTCGCCGCGCTGCCCAAGCCACCCCACTGCTGCGGCGCAGCCGGCACCCACGTACTGGAGTTTCCCGAGCGTGCGGCGCGCTTGCGCGGGGAAACCCTGCGACAGGTCGCCGCCTTGGCGCCGGAGCTGCTGCTGTCGTCCAATATCGGCTGTCGCCTGCATCTTGCTGCAGGCATTGAGCAGAAAGGCCCGAGCTGGCCGCATCAGCACCCGCTCGTCCTGCTCGCGCAGCAACTGGAAGCCTGACGGAGGCCACCTATGAATGTCCGCACCCTGTCCGCTCTCGACCGTCTACTGATCGGCCTGGAGCGCGCGCTCGAAACGGTCGCCGGCACTCCCGAAGCGGCCCGCCCGTCCCCGGCTGCCGGCCGCGAAGAGGCGGAGATGGACGACGCGGAACGCCGGCATGCCGCGGGCCTGATGCGTATCAACCATACGGGCGAGGTCTGTGCTCAGGCGCTCTACGACGGACAGGCCGCCCTCGCGCACAGCGACGCCAATCGCGAGCATCTGCTGCATGCCGCCGCCGAGGAGACCGATCATCTGGCCTGGTGCGCCGAACGCCTCAAGGAACTGGACAGCCGCCCCAGCCTGCTCAATCCGCTGTGGTATGCCGGCAGCTATGCCATCGGCGCGCTGGCCGCGCTCGCCGGCGATCCGGTCAGCCTGGGTTTCGTGGTGGAAACCGAGCGTCAGGTGGAAGCCCATCTCGAAGAACACCTGGAAACCCTGCCGCCGCAGGACGAGCGCTCTCGTGCCGTCCTCGCACAAATGCAGGAAGACGAAGTGCGCCACGCCGACAACGCGAAGGCTCGCGGTGGCATCGACCTGCCCTTCCCCATCCCCGGCCTGATGCATCTCAGCTCGATGGTGATGAAGACGGTGGCGTACCGGATCTGACGTCCCTATCCGGACAATCCACGAACTCCGGCGACCGGCCGGTGCAAGCTCAAAAAAAACCGCCTTTCGGCGGTTTTTTTGTCACATCAGGTTGCGCCCGTGGAACAGCTCTTCGATCTCACGCCGCAGCAGCGACTCGATGCGCTGACGCTCCTTGAAGGAGAGATCGTCCGCATGCGCCTCGAACAGATAAGTATCCAGGTCGAAGTCCTTGATGTGCATCTTCGTGTGGAACATGTTTTCCTGATACACGTTGACGTCGAACATCTCGTACTTTTGACGGATGTGCTTGGCGAGGTAGTCCTGCACCGAGTTGATCTTGTGATCGATGAAGTGCTTCTTGCCCTTCACGT
>JBCNOA010000169.1:0-9707 GCA_039594095.1 Dyella sp. | reverse complement strand
GTTTCGGCCACACCCTGGGCACCGCGCTGCGCCGCGTGTTGCTCTCTTCGATCCCCGGCAGCGCCATCGTCGAGGTCGAGATCGATGGCGTGCTTCATGAGTACACCACCCTGGAAGGACTGCAGGAGGACGTGATCGAAGTCCTGCTGAACCTCAAGGAAGTGGCGATTCGCCAGCATACGGGCGACGAGGTCACGCTGACCCTTTCCAAGAAGGGTAAGGGTGTGGTGACCGCAGGTGATATCGCGGTCGATCACACCGTCGAGATCGTGAATCCCGAGCACGTGATTTGCCATCTGACCAAAGATATCGCGCTCAACATGCGCTTGAAGGTGCGTCGTGGCGTCGGTTATCAGCCGGCCAGCGCGCGTCAGCATCCCGATGAGGAGGCTCGCCCGATCGGTCGGCTCCAGCTGGATGCGTCCTTTGCGCCGGTGCTGCGCGTGGCCTACGAAGTGGATGCGGCTCGTGTCGAGCAGCGTACCAACCTCGATAAGCTGGTACTGGATATCGAAACCAACGGCACCATCGGTGCGGAAGACGCGGTCCGCAAGGCCGCCGAAATCCTCAACGACCAGCTGTCGGTGTTCGGCGACTTCTCGCGCCGCGAAAGCGCGACCGACAAGGCGGAGAAGGGCGGTTTCGATCCGTTGCTGCTGCGTCCCATCGACGATCTGGAACTCACCGTGCGTTCGGCGAACTGCCTGAAGGCCGAGAGCATCTACTACATCGGCGATCTGGTCCAGAAGACCGAAGTCGAGCTGCTTAAGACCCCGAACCTGGGCAAGAAGTCGCTGACCGAAATCAAGGATGTCCTTGGCGGTCGTGGCCTGGCCCTCGGCATGAAGCTGGAGAACTGGCCGCCGCCGGGTCTCTCGCACGGCATGCAGTTGGGTTGATCGTTTTTGGTGGTCGAATTTGACCACCGTGCAAGACGGATTCGGGCGGGGCGCATAGCGTCCCGCCCGACATCATAAGAAGGTGGCCACAAGCAGCCTCCCTCTCAAAGGCCCGTAGTGAAAGGGCTTGCCACAGCGGGTAACCGCGGAAAGTCGGGCTGAATGGCCGGCTTTTCATAACAACAGACCATTAGAGAGTATTTAGCCATGCGCCACCAGAAATCCGGACGCAAGCTCAACCGCACGAGCAGCCATCGCGAAGCGATGTT
Organism: Dyella sp.; assembly: GCA_039594095.1. Taxonomy (GTDB): domain Bacteria; phylum Pseudomonadota; class Gammaproteobacteria; order Xanthomonadales; family Rhodanobacteraceae; genus Dyella_D. The sequence goes on along the minus strand of JBCNOA010000169.1, from coordinate 8,539 downwards.
CCGCAACATGGCGGCTTCGCTGATCAAGCACGAGCTCATCCGTACCACCCTTCCGAAGGCGAAGGAACTCCGTCGCGTCGCTGAGCCGCTGATCACGCTGGCCAAGACCGATGGCGTCGCCAATCGCCGCCTGGCGTTCTCGCGCCTGCGCGACAAGCAAGCCGTGGGCAAGCTGTTCGTTGAACTCGGCCCCCGCTACAACCAGCGTCCTGGCGGTTACCTGCGCATCCTCAAGTGCGGCTTCCGCCCGGGCGATAACGCCCCGATGGCGTATGTCGAGCTCGTGGATCGTCCGCGTGCCGAAGCAGCTGTCGACGCCGAATAAGTCGGCGCCAAATCGCGGCGAAAGTTCAAACCCCGGTCAGTCCCCTGACCGGGGTTTTTCTTTGGATGCTTGCCGGACTCGGGCCTTACGTTATTGAGGCGAATTAGGAAAGGAGTGTGCTGACAGCGCCACGGGGAGCGGGTAATGTCGCCGTTCCGCATCGCAGCAAGCTCAAGCTATGAATCCTCTCCGCTGGTCTTACCGCGTCAGCTTTCTCGTCGGCTTTCTCATCTGTGCCGCCTTGCTCGGTTTCGCGCTCTACGCGGAACACTATCTGGGGATGCAGCCGTGTCCTCTGTGCATCTTTCAGCGTATCGCCTTCATGGTGATGGGCGTATTTTTCCTGCTGGGGGCGATTCATGGTCCCCGTGGCAAGGGCGGCCGCTGGGTCTACACCGCTGGCGTCGTCCTGGGGGGGCTGGGAGGGCTCTTCACCGCAGGCCGCCATTTGTGGATCCAGTCGTTGCCGGCCGATCAGGTCCCGGCCTGTGGCCCCAACCTGGTTTACATGATTGACGCCTTCCCGCTGGCCAAAGTGCTGAAGATGGTTTTTACCGGATCTGGTGAATGCGCCAAGGTCGAACCCATCCTGGGCCTACCCATGCCCGCATGGACGCTGTTCTGGTACTTGGTGCTGCTGGTGCTGGCCTTGCGTGCCGTCCGCAGCCCGGTTCACCGGTGATCTGGCCGACGCGGCCGCTCGAGAGAAAGGAGGGCGTTTCGTGAACGCCGATATGCAGATCGTCCCGGTGTCGCCGACCTGGACCCCCGAGTCCTGGCAAGCCCGCAAGGCGCTACAGCAGCCGCTCTACGAGAATGCGGCGGAACTGGCTCAGGCGACGGCGCACCTCGCCCGTCTGCCTCCACTGGTGACGTCCTGGGAGGTCCTGGCGCTGAAGCAGGCGCTGGCCGAAGCGCAGGAAGGCCAGCGTTTTCTCCTTCAAGGAGGCGATTGCGCGGAAAGCTTTGCCGATTGCACCAGTCCGGTGATCTCCAACCGGCTCAAGGTGCTGCTCCAGATGAGCCTGGTCCTCGTACACGGCCTGAAGAAGCCGGTGCTTCGTGTCGGCCGCTTCGCCGGTCAGTACGCCAAGCCTCGCTCCACGGATCTGGAAACCCGCGATGGCGTAACGCTACCGAGCTTCCGGGGCGATCTGGTCAACAGTCCCGAATTCACTCCCGAAGCTCGCCGGGCCGATCCCCAGCGGCTCATTCAAGCGCATGCGCACTCGGCGCTGACGATGAATTTCGTGCGGGCGCTGATCGATGGCGGATTTGCCGACCTGCATCATCCGGAGTATTGGGATCTGGCCTGGGTGGAGCATTCGCCCCTGGCCGCCGAGTATCGCCGCATGGTCGCAGGCATCGGCGACTCCCTGCGTTTCATGGAAACGCTCGCCGGGCCGATCGCCAGCTTCACCCGCGTCGATTTCTTCACCTCGCACGAGGCGCTGCTGCTGCACTACGAGCAGGCGCTGACCCGCCAGGTCCCACGGCACCAGGGCTGGTTCAACCTTTCGACGCATTTCCCTTGGATCGGCATGCGCACCGCGGCGCTGGACGGCGCACATGTCGAATACTTCCGCGGCATTCGCAACCCCATCGCCGTGAAAGTGGGGCCGTCGGTCACGCCGGAACAATTGCTGCCGTTGATCGATGCGCTCAATCCCATCGACGAGTCGGGCCGGCTCACACTGATCCACCGCATGGGCAACGGTCAGATCGGCAAGGCCTTGCCGCCGCTGCTCGAAGCGGTACGCCGCGAGGGGCGTCGCGTGTTGTGGGTGGCCGATCCCATGCATGGCAATACGGAAAGCACGTCCAACGGCTATAAGACCCGCCGCTTCGACAACATCCGCGGCGAGCTGGATCAGGCGTTCGACATCCATGCCGCCGCCGGCACGCGGTTGGGCGGCGTGCACCTGGAACTCACCGGAGAAGACGTCACCGAATGCATGGGCGGCGCGCGCGATTTGAGCGAGACGGATCTGGATCGCGCCTACAAGTCCACGGTCGACCCCCGGCTCAATTACGAGCAATCGCTAGAACTGGCCATGCTGATCGTGCGCAAGTCGCAAAGGTCCACGCGCTAAGGGCCCGGGCCACCGGCATCGCAGAAGAAAGGGCGCTTCGGGCGCCCTTTTCTTTGGGCGAATACCTTTAGTTCGAAGCGTCCTGGAACACCGGCTTGCCACCTACGGTGTCGAGAAACCGCGGCGCGCGCCACGCCTTGGCATGCTGCTCGAACCCGTACGCGATCGAGATCAGCGTGGGCTCGCTCCACTTGGCACCAAACAGCACGATGCCTACGGGCAAGTCGTGCGCAAAGCCTGCCGGCACGGTGATCGACGGATAGCCGGCCACTGCTGCAGGCTGCGACGCACCGCCCACGGTCGGATCGCCGCTGACCACATGATCGCCGAGTACCGGATCGGTCACGAAGGTCGGCCCCCAGGAGGGCGCGAGCAACGCGTCCAGATGATCCTTGGCCAGCGCTGCGTCGATGCCTTCCGGACCGGCAAGTCGCTTGGCTTTCGCCTGTGCATCGAGGTACGCCTGGTCGGTCGGTGCTCCCTTGGCTTGCGCCTGCTCGAACAACTCCTGTCCGAACCACGGCATTTCGCGCTCGGCCTCGCGCTTGTTGAACTCGATGAGATCGGCCAGCGATTTCATCCGTGTCCCGGTCCGTGTGCCGAGATAAACCTGCATGTCGTGCTTGAGGTCGTAGAGCAATACGGTGAGTTCCGGATCGCCCAGTTCCTTCAAGTGAGGCAGTTCCACCGGATCCACGATGACCGCTCCCTGCGCTTTCATCAGCGCAATGGATTGCTCGAGCACACGGTCTGCATTCGGTTCCGCGCCTGCAAGCTGGCGCACGACGCCGATGCGCTTGCCTTTCAGACCTTCGGGATCGAGGAATCGCGTGTAGTCGGTAGCATGTTTGTCTGCTTCGACAGTGGCCGGATCGCGCGCGTCGCTACCGGCGATCGCGCCGAGCACGGCTGCCGCGTCGGCGACCGTTCGCGCCATGGGGCCGGCGGTGTCCTGGTTATGGCTGATCGGAATGATGCCGCTACGGCTCACCAGACCCACGGTGGGCTTGATGCCGACGATGCCATTGGCCGCGGCAGGACAGATGATCGAACCGTCGGTCTCCGAACCAATGGCCGCAGTCGCCAGGCCAGCCGCGACGGCAGCGCCGGAGCCCGCGCTGGAACCGCAGGGGTTGCGGTCCAGCGCATACGGATTGCGTGTCTGGCCACCGCGCGCGCTCCAGCCACTGCTGGCGTGATTCGAGCGCATGTTGGCCCATTCGCTGAGGTTGGTCTTGCCGAGGATCAGCGCGCCGCTCTTGCGCAACTTCGCCGTCACGCCGGCGTCGCGCGGTGCCGGCGGCGCATCGGCGAGGGCCAGCGAACCGGCGGTCGTGAGCATGCGGTCGCCGGTGTCGATGTTGTCTTTCAGCAGTATCGGGATGCCATGCAACGGTCCTTTCGATTTCTGCTTGTCCAACTGCGCGGCGAGCCGGAGGGCATCCGGGTTCGTCTCGAGCACCGACCGCAGCGCGGGGCCCTCCTGGTCGATGCGCTGGATCCGCTCGAGAAAGAGGCGGGCCAGTGCTTCGCTCCGCAGCTGGCCGGTGTCCATGCGCTGCCGCAGATCCTTGATGGATGCCCAGGCCAGTGACGGATCGGCCTGCTGGGCAGATAGAGGCAGGCTGGCGAGCAGCAGGGCAGTGAGCGAAAGCGAGAGCGGCAGGCGGTTCACGGCGGGTCTCCGATCGTGCGGCATGATGTCGCGAGCCCGCATCGTAGCTGCATCCACGCCGGCGCGACGCAGGCCGGCGCATATAATCGATCGATGGATACGAGAGCCAAGCTGTGCCAGGTCCGGCGTGTGGGGTCCGCCGTCCTGCTGTTCGCTGCCGCGATGTGCCTGGGCCCCGTGCGCGCCCAGTCGGCAGGCGAAGCGCCCGCCGTGCCCGATACGCTCAAGCAGCGCATCGCCAGTTGCACCGGTTGCCATGGAGAGCATGGCGAAGGCACGCCGGAAAGCGGCTTCTTTCCGCGCCTGGCAGGCAAGCCCGCGGGATATCTCGCGCGCCAGCTCAAGGATTTCCAGGATGGCCTGCGCAAATACGGGCCGATGGAATACACGGTGCGTTATCTGTCGCCCGAATACATGCGCGAGATTGCCGAGTACTTCGCCGCGCAGGACGTGCCGTACGCGCGTTCGCCCATGCCGCGCCTGTCCCCCGACGCGCTCAAGCGCGGCGAGGAGCTCGCCACCAAGGGCGATCCGTCCCGGCAGGTTCCGCCTTGCGCCGCCTGCCACGGCACGCAGCTCACCGGCGTGCAGCCGGACGTTCCCGGCCTGGTGGGTCTTCCCTACGACTACCTCAGCTCGCAGCTGGGATCATGGCGCACCAAGACCCGCGCCACCGTAGCGCCCGACTGCATGGCGGAGATCGCCAATCGCCTGAGCGCTGAAGACATCAGCGCCGTATCCGCGTGGCTGGCCAGCCGCGAACTGCCGTCGGACATGCATGCGCAGCCCGCCGGGTCGATCACGCCGCCGTTGCATTGCGGCGTACTCGGCGAGGGGGCCGGCTCATGAAGATCTTCCGTCTCGGGCTCGTCGTGGCCGTGCTGGCGGGCCTGCTTCTTGTCGCTTGGTTGTTCCTGCGCGGCGGGCAGCCTTCCGTGTCGCGAGAAGCGAGCAAGGTGGACGCCGCGGTGCTCAAAGATCCCGCGCTCGTCGCCAAGGGCGAATACCTGACGCTCGTCGGCGACTGCATGTCCTGCCATACGGAACAGGGCGGTCCGCGTTTTGCGGGCGGGCGCGTCGTGGGAACGCCGTTCGGCGATATTCCGGCGCCGAACCTTACGCCCGATCGGGAAACCGGCCTGGGCGACTGGAGTTTCGAAGCCTTCCGGCAGGCATTGCATTCCGGTGTCGACCGCCGCGGCCAGTTCCTGTATCCGGCGTTTCCCTACACCTCGTACACCAAGGTGTCGCGTGACGATGCCCTAGCCATCTTCGCTTACCTGCAGTCGCTGCCCCCGGTACGCCAGCCCGCCAAGCCGCTGGGCCTCGGCTTCCCGTACAGCGTGCGCAACACACTCAAGGCGTGGCGCGCGCTGTATTTCCGCGAAGGCGAATACGTGGCGGATCCGGGCAAACCGGCGGCATGGAACCGCGGCGCCTATCTGGTGCAGGGGCTGGGCCATTGCAATGAATGCCATGTGGCCCGCGATGCGTTCGGCGGCATGCGCAGCGACCAATCGCTCTCGGGCGGACAGATTCCCGAGCAGAACTGGTACGCGCCCGATCTCAGCACGCAGGCCAACGGCGGTCTGGCAGGCTGGAAGGAGCAGGACATCGTCGACCTGCTGAAGACCGGTCAGTCTGGCAAAGGCACCGCGTTCGGGCCCATGGCCGAAGTGGTCGCGCGCAGCACGCAGCACATGACGGACGAGGACTTGCACGCGATCGCGACCTACCTGCAATCGTTGCCGGCACGCCCTCGGGTGTCGTACGAAGCATCGCCGCTGGATACCACGCCGATCCTCGCTCAGGGCGCCAAGATCTATGAGCATCGCTGCGCCGCGTGCCATGGCAAGGGCGGCCTTGGCGTGGCTGGTGTGTATCCGCCGCTCGGCGGCAACTCTTCGGTCAACGAACCCACGGGCATCAATGCGATTCGCGTGGTGCTCCTGGGCGGTTTTCCGCCGGCGACCAAGGGCAATCCACGGCCTTATTCGATGCCGCCGTTCGCGCAGCAGCTCAGCGACAGCGACGTGGCGGCGGTGGTGACCTATATCCGCCAGTCGTGGGGCAATACGGCACCGCTGGTGCAAGAGCGCGACGTCATCAAGTACCGCCACACGCCGATCGACTGATCCGCCAAGACGCTCATGCCATCGCCTCGGGCCGTCGGCCGGGGCGATGGCATCGTAGATCCGCTCAGTAGCTGCGCCCGTCGACCGGCACGCGCTTGAGCGCGGAAAGGTCGATGCCTTCAAGGCAACGCACGTTGACGGCCGTCACCACCTTGCCGTCCGGGCCGGTACCGGTGGCGAACGGTGCGCAGCCGCATTGCGCGCAGAAGTGATGGTCGATCACATGCTTGTTGAAATGGTATGTGCTGAGCTTGTCCGCATCGGCGTGCACACGTGTCTGTTCGCGCGGAACGAACCAGAGCAAGTAACCCTTGCGGCTGCAATGCGAGCAATTGCATTCCATGACCTGTTCGGGCGCGGCGTCCACTTCCAATCTGATCGCGCCGCAGTGACAGCTGCCTGAGAGCATGGTTTTCTCCTGGTTTCGAAACAAGCCGATGGCGAGCTACGCATCCTGCAAGCCATCGGCCGTGCGTGCTGAGACGGCGTTGGCGGCACCCGCCAAGGATGCCAGGGCGACCCAGGGACCGAGATCCCAATGCCCTCGTGCCTGCCCCGACGGCGACGGCAGCACGAACAAGCGCGTCGAGCCGATAGTCTCCGGCTGCAGTCCGTACGCGGCCGCGCGCCCGAGTGCCGCGCGTGCCGCTGCCTTGCTGGTAAAGGCGACCAGCCCGGGCGAGAAACGCTCGATCTTCACGCGGAGCGCGGGAACGTCGAAGGCCTCACGCGGCAGTTCATCGTCGTTACCCGAATGGCGCTTGGCCAGATCGGTCAGACCCACGCCATAGCTGGGTAGCAAGGGATATTCCGCAGGTGCCAGCTGTCGCGGCGTCAGACCCGCGGCATGCAGCGCGCGCCAGAACATGTTGCCGGGATGCGCGTAGTACGCGCGTTCCGCCGCCGAGCGCTTGCCGGCCGCCGTACCGCAGAACACCAGGGCCAGGCCGGGCTGCAGTAAATCCGGGAGGATGTGTCCGGAATCAGTCGCGTCCATCGGTCAGCAGAAAATCGGTGTACTGGAAACGTCCGTCGCGCAAGGTGGATTCGCCCCGTCGCAGCGCCAGCGAATGACGGAAAAGCGGCCCGCCATGGCAAAGCGTGTGGAATTCGCCGCGCTCGCCGCACGGATCGATGCCCGCGGGAAGCGCATCGAGCAGCGCGTTGTCGAAGCTTCGTCCGCAGAAGGCCGCGTCCAACTGCTGGGTATCGACGCAACAGAGCGCCGCGCGATGTCCTTCGCCCACGAAGCGGCGCGCCAGCGCTGCGGTGTCTTCGCCCCACAGCGGGAAAACCGCGCGCCATCCCTCGCGACCCAGCTGGCGTACGCGGTAGTCGCGGACGTCGGTGAGGAACAGATCGCCGAACGCGCAATGCCGCACGCCGGGCCAACGCCGTCGCGCTTCAGCCAGCGCGCCGGCTTGAGCCGCTTCGTAGGCATCGTTGGTTCCCGGCCAGTCCAGCTCCGCTTCCAGCAGGGGCAGGCCGAGCGCCTCGGCCTGGGCATACAGCACGTCGCGCCGCGTACCGTGCATGGCGACGCGCTGGTAGGTGCGGTTGACGGTGGCGAGCAGGCCGACGGGCTGCCAACGCGGCTCGCGCAGCAGGTGCTGCAGCGCCATGAGGCAGTCCTTGCCGCCGCTCCACGCCAGCAGGATGGGAACCGTTTGCATGGCCGTACTTTAGAGCCTGCGCGCAGCCTCCGCGATCCACCGTTCAGACGTCGACCACGCGGCATGGACATGGGGTGCGGCAGGGTAGGCTGGTCGTCGTCGCTGCATAGGTATGGGCATCGATTTCGCCAGTTTCTGGAACGACCATCCTCTCGGTCGCCTGGGCATCACGGTAGCGGTCGCGCTGGCGATCGCCTTCGTGATCCGTCGCGTGGCCTACGCTGCGCTGCGTCGGCTGGCCCGGCGGCGCCCGGCCGCGTACGGCATGCTCAGCCGCGCCAGTGCGCCGATGGAATGGCTGGTACCGTTGCTGACGGTCGCGGTGGCGCTGCGCGTCACGCCCGGTGTGGACGACCTGCGCTGGATCGGCGGCATCCATCACCTGCTGCTGATCGCGCTGATCGCCACGGTGACCTGGCTGGCGGTGCGTTGCATCGGGGCGCTGGAGGATCTGGCCATCCGGCTGCATCCGATCGACCTGTCGGACAACCTGCGGGCGCGCCGCGTGGTCACGCAGGTGCGCGTGCTGAGCCGTTCGGTCATGGTACTGCTCATCCTGACGGGACTGGCCGCGGTGCTCATGACGATCCCAGGCGTGCGCCAATTCGGCGCCAGCCTGCTCGCATCGGCCGGCTTGG
>JBCNOA010000168.1:0-9712 GCA_039594095.1 Dyella sp. | reverse complement strand
ACCTCGGCCGCCTGTTCCGCTATGAATCGGACATGCAGGACTACACCGTCAGCGTCTCCGAAGTGAAGACCTGGTAAGGCCTGACCGCTCACCGAAACTGCAATGCTTTCGGCCCCTTCTGGGGCCATTTTTTTGCCCGGAAAACCTGCCCGCTCTTTCCAAAGAAAAAACGGCCCCGCGGGGCCGTTCTTCTTTACCGGCGAAGCGCCGCTTCGCTCAGTGCAGTACGAACAGCTTGTCGAACCCCGCCACGCGCAAGGTCCCGCGCAGTTCGCTGCCGGCGTTCACGATGCGGATCTCCGAACGCTCCCCGCCCGCGTGCTCGCGCAACAGCAGCAGCATGCCCAGCGCGGAGCTGTCCATGCGGCTCACCTCGCCCAGGTCGACGACGTAGCTGCGTGCCGGGCGTCCGCCCAGGCAGGCGTCGTGGAAATCGCGGTGCACGGTGAAGTCGAAGCGCTCGCCCAGCTGCAGGGTGAGGCAATCCTGTTCGGTGTCGTGATGGATGGTCAGGCTCATGATGGTTTCCTCAGAACAGCTCGATCTCGCCGGCATCCATCGAGTTCTGCAAGGCCGGGCCGCGCGAGCGCAGGCGGGCCTTCTCGCGCTGTACCGACAGACGGGCGCGCACGCGCTGTGCGTGCTCGGCCAGCGCGGCGGCATCCACGTCGGTGCAGGCCAGCTCCTCGATATCGCGCGTGCACTCGGCAGTCACCTCCTGCAGCTCCACCAGGCGCGTGCGCGTCTGGTTGATCAGCTGGCTCAGGATGTCTTCGAACTGCAGCGAACGGATCGTGGTGGAGACGTCGCTGCCCAGGCCGCGGTTGATCTCCACCACCTGGTCGGCGACCTGGCTGGTACGCGCGTCGCTCTCGGTCACGTGCGCCAGCATCGCGTCGATGCCGCCCTTGGTGGACAGCGCCATGTTGAGGTCCTGGGAGGCCATCGCACCGACCAGGCCGCGCAACTGCTCCATCGCCGTGCGCGCGCGCTCGACGTGGCTGCCGATCTGCTCGTTGAACTGATTGGAGTGGCTCGCCAGATTGCGGATTTCGCCGGCCACCACCGCAAAGCCCCTGCCCGCCTCGCCGGCACGCGCCGCCTCGATCGAGGCATTGAGCGCCAGCAGGTTGGTTTCCTCGGCGATGGTGTTGACGTTCTTCAGCAGCCCGAACACCGCATCCATTTCCTTGGACATGCCGTCGATGCGGTAGACGATGCGCAAGCTGTCGCGCGACAGCTGCACGATCAGGCCCACGAAATGCTCCAGCAGATCGCTGGTGCGCGCGGCGAAGTCCTGCACGGACACGCCGTCCTTCTGCGCGTCGATGATCTGCTTGAGCAGCGACTGCTGCAGCCCGGTCTTGTGCGACAGGCCGTCGAAGCCGCCGCCCAGTTCCGAGACCGCGTCGCGTAGCAGGTCCAGCGCCTGGTGCAGTTCGCGCGCGGCGTGGCCCAGTTCGTCCACGAGGGCCTCGCGCACGTCTTCCAGCGCGGCGCGCACCGGCGCGGTGTCCTGTGACGGCGGCATCACGGTGACGACCCGCGCGGGCGTGCGGCGCTGCTCGACCAGCCAGGCGGCCGATACGGCGACGACCGCGAGCGGCGCCAGCCAGGCCGGATGCCATAGCAGGCACGCCAGGAGCGCGACAGCGCTGACGCTCAGGCCGAGCGGCAGGCGAAAGATGGACGGGGCGGGAATGGCAGACATGACAGCGTCCAGTTCAGCGGATGGCGGCGCGCGCGGCGCCGGCGAAAGGTGGGCGCGCCAGCTCGAGCAGGCGCGCGGCGATCTGTTCCAGCGGCAGCATTTCGCTCGCCGCACCCAGCTTCCAGGCGGCGCCGGGCATGCCCCATACCACCGAGCTGCCTTCGTCCTGCACCACCGTGGCGGCACCGGCCTCCTTCAGCTCGAGCAGGCCGCGCGCGCCGTCGTCGCCCATGCCGGTGAGCAGAGCGGCGATCGCGGTGCGGCCGACGGTGGCGGCCATGGAGCGGAACAGCACGTCCACGCTGGGCTTGTGGCGGTTCACCGGCGGGCCGTCGTGCAGGCGGCACACGTGCTTCGCGCCGTCCCACATCACCAGCAGATGCTGGCTGCCCGGCGCGATATAGGCGTGGCCGGGCTGGATCGGCTGGCCGTCGCGGGCCTCGCACACGCGCATCGCGGAGCAGTTGTCCATGCGCGTGGCGAAGGGGCCGCTGAAGGCGGCCGGGATGTGCTGTGTGATCACGATGGGCGGCGCGTCCGGCGGCATGCATTCCAGCACCACGCGGATCGCCTCGGTCCCGCCGGTGGAGGCGCCGATCGCGATGATGGGGCTGCCGCCGCGCGAATCCGGAGTCTGCGCGCGCGGCAGCACCGCATCGGCCGACAGGCGCGGCGCCACTTCCAGCTTGCGCACGGCGGTGCGGACGCGCGGACGCGCCAGCGCGGCCAGCTTCACCTTGGCGCAAATGTCCTGCGCACCTTCGGCGAACGTGCTGGCCAGGTCGCTGCTCGGCTTGGTGAAGAAGTCCACCGCGCCCAGCTCCAATGCGCGCAGAGTGACCTCGGCGCCCTGCTGGGTCAGCGAGGACACCATCACCACCGGCATCGGCCGCAGGCGCATCAGGTTCTCGAGGAAGGTGAGGCCGTCCATGCGCGGCATCTCCACGTCGAGCGTGAGCACGTCCGGTTCCAGCTGCTTGATCTTCTCCCTGGCGATGAGCGGATCGGCCGCCGTGCCGACCACCTCGATCATCGGATCGCAGGACAGCATCGTCGTCAGCAGCTTCCGCACCAGGGCGGAATCGTCGATCACCAGGACACGGACTCGGGACATTCAGGCTTCTCTTCGTTGCGCGGTGGGTGGGTTGCGCGGACGCGGGGATGAGTAGTGAGGACGCTGGCCCGGGCCGCGCTCGGAGCCCCCTGTTCCTGGCCGTTTCCGGTCGATCTGCGCTCTCGCGTCGGATGCCGGCCGAACGCCCTCACTGCTCATCCCCACGTTCCTTCAGAACAGCTCCACCTCTCCCTTTATCGGATCGTTGGCCAAACGCTTGAGGTAATTCCGCTCGCCGTCCACCAGCACCGTGGCGTGGTGGCCGCGCAGCTGGCGCACGCGCGCCTTGCCGCTGCAGGGGAAGAACTGCACCTGGCGCGGATAGACGTCGCCGACGTCCTCGGCGACCAGGTCCAGACCCTCGGCCGCCAGGTAGCGGCGCACGAAGGCGATGTTCCGTTCGCCGATGTCGGTCATCTGGGTCAGCACGCGGCCGCCGCCGAAGATCTTCACTTCCAGGTCTTCGCGCCGGCCGCCGGCCTTGAGGATGGCGTTGATCAGCTGCTCCATCGCGTCGTTGCCGTAGCGCGCCGCGCGCCCCACGGTGGAAGACCACGCGTCGCGTTCGCCCATCGGCTCGGGCAGCATGAAATGGTTCATACCGCCGATGCCGCGGCGCCGGTCGCGCACGCAGGCCGACACGCAGGAGCCGAGCACGGTGGCGATCAGCTCTTCCTGGCGGCTCACGTAGTACTCGCCGGGCAGCACCTTCGCGGTCATGCTGCCCTGGGTCGGATCCCAGTAGCGCCGCACGTGCTCGAAGCCGGGCAGCACGTCGGTTACCGTCGCGGGGCGCGCGGACATGGGTTGCACGGGGGCGTTCATACGGGCTTCTTCCGGTAGACGGTACGGCCGACCAGCGCGAAATCGTCGTTCAGGCCATGCATGGATTCGGAATGGCCGAGGAACAGATAGCCCTCGGGCACCAGCTGGGCGGCATAGCGACGGAACAACCGCTCCTTGGTCGGCTTGTCGAAATAGATCACGACGTTGCGGCAGAAGATGGCGTCGAACAGTCCGCTCATCGGCCAGTCGTGCAGCAGGTTCAGCGGCTGGATCGCCACCAGCTCGCGCAGGCGCGGATGCACGCACGCCAGGCCCGCGTAGGCACCTTCCCCGCGCAGGAACCAGCGCCGCCGGCGCTCGGCGTTCACCCCGCCCAGCTTGTCGAGCGCATATACGCCCTCGCGCGCACCGGCCAGCGCCTGCGGCGAAAGATCGGTCGCGAGAATCTTCGCGTCCACGCCGGCGCCGTGTTTTTCCAGCGCCTCGGCCAGCACCATGGCCAGCGCATAAGGCTCTTCGCCGGTCGAGCAACCGGCCGACCATATCCGCAGGCGCTCGCCGCTGCGCCGCTTCTCCGCCAGCCACTGGGGCAGCAGGGTCTGCTCGAGCAGGTCGTAGTGATGGGACTCGCGAAAGAACGACGTGACATTGGTGCTGATCGCGCTGGCCAGATCGCCCAGCTCGCTTTCCGGATCGTTGCGCAGCAGCTCGCAATACGCGGCGAACTCCTTCAGCCCCAGCGCCCGCAGGCGCCGCAACAGGCGTCCCTGCACCAGCTGGCGCTTCTGTTCGCTCAGCGCGATCCCGCAATGCCGCAGCACGAACTCCCGCAGGAACTCGAACTCGCGATTGCCCAGCACGGGCCCGGCCATGCCCGGGGCTTGCATCTCGGCGGAGGGGATCGCGCTCATCGCTCAGAACTCCGTCCACTCACCGGCGGCGACCGCCTGCGCGCGCGGCGCGGGGCGCGGCTCGCGCACCGACGCCAGGATGGCCGCGGTCGCCGTCGCAGCGGCTTCGTGACGCTTCTGTTCCGCGGAAACGGCCGGCGCGGCATCGCCTTCGATGCGAAAGAACGCTACCTGGCGAGTCAGCTCGGCGGCCTGTTCCTGCATGGCCCGCGCGGCGGCGGCGGCTTCTTCCACCAGCGCGGCGTTCTGCTGCGTGGCTTCGTCCATCTGGGTCACTGCGTTGTTGACCTGCTGGATGCCGGCCGACTGCTCCTGGCTGGCGGCGGCGATCTCCGCCACGATGTCGGTGACCCGCCTCACGCCGTCGACGATTTCGGACAGCGCATGACCCGAACGTTCGACCAGCTCGGAGCCGATGCGCACGCGCTCGCCGGCTTCGCCGATCAGCCCCTTGATCTCTTTCGCCGCGCTGGCGCTGCGCTGGGCGAGGTTGCGCACCTCGGTCGCCACCACCGCGAAGCCGCGGCCCTGCTCGCCGGCGCGCGCCGCTTCCACCGCGGCGTTCAACGCCAGCAAGTTGGTCTGGAACGCGATCTCGTCGATCAGACCCACGATGTCGACCATGCGGCGGCTGGAACTGTCGATGTCGTGCATGGCCGCCACGGCTTCGCGCACGATCTCGCCGCCCTGCTCCGCGCGCACCTTGGCGCCGCGGGCGAGGCTGTCGGCCTGGCTGGCGTTGTCGGCGTTCTGCTTCACCGTCGCGGTCATTTCCTCCATCGAGGCGGCGGTTTCCTCCAGGCTGGAGGCCTGTTCCTGCGTGCGCTGGCTCAGGTCGTCGTTGCCGCGCGCGATCTGCTGCGCGGCGCCGCTGACGGCCACCGCGTTGTCGCGCACCGCGCCGACGATCTCCACCAGCTTGTCGCTCATCGACTGCAGCGCGTACTGCAGCAGACCCAGTTCGTCGTCGGTGCGCACGGTGATGCTGTGACCCAGGCGCCCCTGCGTGATGAGCCCGGCTACGTCCGCGGCGGCGCGCAGCGGCCTGGCGATCGTGCGCTGCAGATAGACCACGATGGCCGCCATCACCAGCAGTCCCAACAGCAGGCAGCCCCCGACCGCCAACAGCACGCTGGAGAAGCGGGCGTGTGCAGCGTCGTAATGTTCGCGGACCTGGTCCGCATTGACCTTCAACAGGTTGCCCGTGACCTCGCGCAGTTCGCCCGCCGTGGCGGCGAACGCGGTGTCGACCAGATCGGCGGCACCTGCGACGTCATTGCGTTCCAGCTTGCCCAGCGCTTCGTCCACCTGCGCGTCGTAACGCTGGCGCAGAGGCCCGTAGCGCTCGGCCTGCCGGCGTTCCTCATCGGAGGAAATGAAGGCCGGGTAATAGGAGGACCATGCCTGGTCGAGCGCACGCTTCACGGCCGGCCAATCGGCCTTCATGCGCGTAGCCATGGCCGGATCGCGCTTGATCACCGCCAGGTCCAGGCGCGTGCGCCAGTCGTTCTGCAGGTCGATCACCCGCGAGATGTCCATCACCGGCAGCATGTTGGTGTTGTAGATGTCGGCCAGGGCGTCGTTGCTGGCTCGCAGAGCCTGGATGCCGACGGCCCCGACGGCGATCATCGCCAGTGCGCAGAAGGAAAGCGCGATGATCAACTTGCGCGAAATGGTCCACTTGCCGAGCGTCACACTCGTTACCTCTTATCGTTAGGAAACACCTGGGGTCTCCCCCCACCCCTTCCCGCCGCCTTCGAAGCCGCGGTCCCGCTCAGCGTCCCTACCGCCAGGCATCGCCGCGCCACGGCGCGGCGATGCCTGAGTCCCTCAGAATTCCTTCCACACGCCGGCGTCGGCGGTTTCCGCCGCGCGCGGTGCGCGCGCCGGTGCCGAGCTGCGCACCGCGGCGAACACCGCCTCGGCTTCGGCCGAAGCCGCCGCCGCGGCCTTGCGCGCGGGCTCCAGCGTGGCCGCGGTTTCGTCCCCCAGGCGGAAGAAACCGACCTGGCGGGCCAGCTCGCCGGCCTGTTCGTGCATGGCACGGGCGGCGGCGGCGGCTTCTTCCACGAGCGCGGCGTTCTGCTGGGTCATCTCATCCATCTGCGTGACGGCGTTGTTGACCTGGTCGATGCCGGCGGACTGCTCCTGGCTGGCCGCGGCGATCTCCGCGACGATGTCGGTCACCTTCTTCACGCTGTCGACGATTTCCGCCAGCGCCTTGCCCGACTGGTCGACCAGCGAGGTGCCGGTGCGCACCTTGTCGGCGCTGTCGGCGATCAGCCCCTTGATCTCCTTCGCCGCGCTGGCGCTGCGCTGGGCGAGGTTGCGCACTTCCGTCGCCACCACCGCGAAGCCGCGGCCCTGTTCGCCGGCGCGCGCCGCTTCCACCGCCGCATTCAGCGCCAGCAGATTGGTCTGGAAGGCGATCTCATCGATCAGGCTGACGATGTCGGAGATCTTGCGGCTGGACTCGTTGATCTCGCGCATCGCGCCGACCGCCTGCGTCACCACCTCGCCGCCGCGCTCGGCCTGCTCGCGGGCGCCGCGGGCCAGCTGGTTGGCGTGACTGGCGTTCTCGGCGTTCTGCTTCACGGTGGAGGTCATTTCCTCCATCGAGGAGGCCGTTTCCTCCAGGCTGGAAGCCTGTTCCTGCGTGCGCTGGCTCAAGTCGTCGTTGCCGCGGGCGATCTGCTGCGCGGCGGTGCTCACCGCGCCCGAACCGTGGCGGACCTCCGCGACGATCGCGGCCAGGCGCTCGTCCATGGTGCGGAACGCGCTCAGCAGCTGGCCCAGTTCGTCGTTGCGGGTGACCTTGATGTCGTGGCCGAGCTTGCCTTCGGCGATCTCGTTGGCCACGCGCACGGCATGGGTCAGCGTGCCGATGATGGAACGGATCAGCAGCATCGCCGCCACCAGCGCGACCAGCAGGCCGGCGACCAGCGCGATCAGGCTCACCGCGCGGATCCACTGATAGCGGCTCACCTGCGCGTCATAGATCTGCTTCGCCTCCAGGCGCTGCGCCTCGATCAGCTTGGCCAGAGCGTCCTGGCGCTCCATCAGCAAGGGGCGTACCTGCATTTCCAGAACGTCCGATGCGCTCGGGTCCTTCTGGTTCAACGCATCCATCATGTCCTTCTTGGCCTGCGTGTATTCCTCGTCGGTCGAGCGCCACTTCTTGTACAGCGCGTCCACCGCCGGCGACTTCGGCATATCGGCGTATTGCTTCTTCAGCGCCGCCATCTCTTCCTGATATTTCTGGAACTCGGCGAGCTTCTGCTTGAGCTGGTCGGGCTTGTCCAGCAGGTTGGTCGACTCGCCCATCACGATGAACGACATCAACGAGCGCGTATTGATTCGACTGATCACTTCCGCGGGCGCCAGCTCGTTGTCGTACATCTGGCGCATGCCCTCGTTCTGCAGGTGCATGGACCCGAGGCCGACGGCGGCACCGGCGATCAGCATCAGGCCGAGCAGGCCCAGGACGCCGCGCAGGCGGTTGCGTACGGTCATTGCGGGAAGCTTGAACTTGATTGCGGGGATCTTCATCGGAATTCCTTAGGCCACGGCCTTCTCGTCGGTAGCCGCGGGCATGGCGGCTTCCAGCATCTGCGCGTCCTGCGGCTGCAGGAGTTTGTCCACGTCCAGCAGCAGCACCATGCGCTCGGCCACGGAAGTGAGTCCCTTGAGGTATTCGGTGTCCACGGTGGTACCCATGTCCGGCACCGGCCGCACGGCGTCGCCGGCCACGTCGAGCACGTCCGACACGCCGTCGACCACCACGCCGAACAGGCGTCCGGCCACGGTGACGATCACCGTGACGGTGGTCTGCGTGTATTCCTCCCGTGCCAATCCGAAGCGCAGGCGCAGATCCAGCACAGGCACGATCGCCCCGCGCAGGTTCAACACGCCCAAGACATACGAGGGCGCCTGCGGAATGCGCGTCACCGCCGTCCATCCGCGGATCTCGCGCACGGCAAGGATGTCCATGCCGTATTCCTCGCGGCCGAGGCCGACGATGAGGTATTGGGTGGTTGCCGCGGCGTCGGCGGCAGGTGCGTAGGCACCGGTCGATGGCTGGCTCATGTGGTTCTCGTCCGCGGGAGATTCCCGCCCCTTAACGGTGTTATCGGCAGGTGAATGCGGGGCTTGAGGTGTTTTTGGGGTGGCGTATGCCAACGCCGATGTGGCGAGGTGGCTGCTTACGCGGCGCGGGTTGCGGTCGCCTGGTGGCGTTGGGGCCGCACGCGTAGATCGCTCGTTGGTGAGGGGGGCGCGACCTGGCCGCCTATGCAGCGGGCATTTCGGGCGCCTGCTGGCACTTCTTCCTACGTCTTTTTTGGGTTTCGCGAGGTAGATCGCTCGTTAGTGAGGGGGCCGCGACCTGGCCGCTTATGCAGCGGGCATTTCGGACGCCTGCCGGCGCCCGAGTTACTTTCTCTTTGTTGGCCCAAAGAGAAAGTAACCAAAGAGAAATGGCCTGAGGGCAAAGGCTCGCGGCGGGGGTGAGCAGAGCACGGGGGGTTTTCTCACCTTGCTGGGCCCAGCGATTCGAGGGGGTACTGAGGTGCGTGGAGGGGACTTCGAGGCGCCGTGGCGGAGAGGACGGGGAGCGTCGCGTTGGCTCTGAGTGTTCATTCGGTAGCACCACACTTCTCCTTCTCCCCTCCGAGGAGAAGGCCGGGATCAGGGGTGGGTGCTCGCGGGAACTTGGCTAGAGTGGAGGCGGTTGTTGGGAATTGACGCTGAGGTGGGTACTACGGCGCAGGCATCGAAAATACGAGGGTGCTGCGTGCTCGTGCACTAATGCGCAAGCGCGAGGAACAAACCAACCCCTCGCTCCGTAGGGCCTCTCACCCCGCCCTCTCCTCGGAGGGGAGAGGGGGAAGTGCGGTGCTGTCGCAAGAGCACTAGAAGCCAACAAGCCAACGCAACGCTCTCCGTCCTTGCCGTCCTCTCCGTCCTTGCTGTTCTTGCTGTCCTTACTGTCCTCTCCGCCTCGGCGCCTCGAAGTCCCCTCCACGCACCTCAGTGCCACCTCGAATCGCGTAACTGAGCAAGGTAAGAAAACACCCCATGCTCTGCTCACCCCCGCCGCGAGCCTTTGACTTCAGGCCATTTCTCTTTGGTTACTTTCTCTTTGGGCCAACAAAGAGAAAGTGACCCGGGCGGCGGCAGCCGTCCGGAACG
>JBCNOA010000167.1:0-9725 GCA_039594095.1 Dyella sp. | reverse complement strand
TGGTGCGTGCGCCGGATTTCCGCCAGGCCGCGGCCTGACGCGAAACCGGAACTTGGGTAGGACCGGTGCCGGGTCGCGGCCGGATTCAGGGGCTTGATCCCAAACCGACGCCGGCAGAGCCGGCGTGGCGTAGACGGTGAGGTAACGAACATGAGCACTACAGGGGGCGTCGGCAAGGAGCGGGGCTATACCAGCCTCATCGTCTTGCTGGTGGTCGCGATCGGTTTCGCGGCGCTGGACTTCTTCATGCTGAACTCGAAGAACGGCGAGGACCGCCAGGCCATCGGCCTGACCACGCAGATCCAGGTGTTGTCGCAGCAGACCGCGAAGTACGCACTGGAAGCGTCGGACGGTAACGTCGACTCCTTCAAGGAGCTGGAGACCAACCGCAACGCGATCGACTCCGCGGTGCAGCGCCTGAACGCCGGCGACACCAAGAGCGGCATGCAGGCCTACGCCGACAACAGCGCCACGCCCGCCGGCCGCGCCACGGCCGCGCTGAGCAACGCGTGGAAGCAGCTGGACGCGGACATCGGCAAGATCCTCTCCAACAAGGCGCTGGTGCTCGATTCGGCGCAGCGCGCCGGCACCCTGTCGCGCGAACTGCCCGTGCTGAACTCCAGCATGGAGCAGGTGGTGAACATCCTGCAGCAGCGCGGCGGCAGCGCGGACCAGACCTACACCTCCGCCCGACAGATGCTTCTGGCCGACCGCATGATCCGCCGCGTGCAGGAGGTCCTGCAGGGCGGCGACGCCTCGCAGCCGGCCGCCGACGGTCTGGCTCGCGACGGTCAGCTGTACGGTTCGGTGCTCAAGGGCCTGCAGGAAGGCAACACCGAAGTCGGCGTGCGTTCGATGAACGACGCCAACGCCCGCAAGATCCTGGGCGACATGCAGATCAAATGGGACAGCCTGCAGGACCCGGTCTCCAAGCTGGTCGGCGCCGCGGGCAACCTCTCCGAAGTGAAGCGCGCGGGCAACCAGGCTTCGCTGGACTCGCAGAACGTGCTGCTGCGCGCGAACGAGCTTTCCGAGCAGATCGGCAAGCTGCCGCTTCGCCGCCTGTTCCCGAACGTGTGGTGGGGCGTGCTCGGCGCCGGCGGCGCGGTGGCCTTCGCCATCCTGCTGGTGTTCACCCTCGTGCGCGACCAGCGCCGCCGCTTCCAGGAATCGGCCGAGCTCAACCAGCGTAACCAGGAGGCGATCATGCGCCTGCTGGACGAAATGGGCTCGCTCGCGGAAGGCGACCTGACGGTGAAGACCACCGTGACCGAGGACATCACCGGCGCCATCGCCGACTCGGTGAACTACGCCATCGACGAGCTGCGCACCCTGGTGACCACCATCAACGAGACCTCCGAGCAGGTGTCGTCCTCGGCCCAGGAAACGCAGACCACCGCCCGCCATCTGGCCGAGTCCGCGCAGCATCAGGCCGCGCGGATCAGCACCGCGACCTCGGCGATCAACCAGATCGCCAGCCTGATGGACAACGTGTCGAAGGACTCCGCCGAATCGGCCGACGTGGCCGAGCGCTCGGTGCGCATCGCTTCGCGCGGCGCCGAGGTGGTGCGCGAGACGATCTCGGGCATGGACTCGATCCGCGACCAGATCCAGGAAACCTCCAAGCGCATCAAGCGGCTGGGTGAGTCTTCGCAGGAGATCGGCTCCATCGTGGAACTGATCAACGACATCGCCGAGCAGACCAACATCCTCGCGCTGAACGCCGCCATCCAGGCGGCCTCGGCGGGCGAGGCCGGCCGGGGCTTCGCGGTGGTGGCGGACGAAGTGCAGCGCCTCGCCGAACGCTCGGCGAGCGCGACCAAGCGAATCGAAACGCTGGTGCAGGCGATTCAGTCCGACACCAACGAAGCGGTCAACTCCATGGAGCAGACCACCGCGGAAGTGGTGGCCGGCGCCCGCAAGGCCGAGGACGCAGGCAGCGCGCTGGGCGACATCGAGCGCGTGTCGCACGATCTGTCCGCGCTGATTCAAAGCATCTCGGCCGCGGCGCGCGAGCAATCGGTGGCGGCGACGGACATCTCGCAGTCGATGAACGCGATCCAGGAAATCACCTCGCAGACCTCGCAAGGCGCGAGCCAGACGGCCGACTCGATCGGTTACCTGGCCCAGCTGGCCAGCGACCTGCGGCGTTCGGTGGCTCACTTCAAGCTGCCGGGCTGACAAAACGGTACGGACGCGCCGGCAACGACCGCCGGCGCGACCGATGACAGGGGGGCAACCTCGACGGTTGCGTGACACGCGTTGCGCGGCCGCTGAGAGGGGCGCATGAGACTTCAAGACCACATCGATTTCACCACCCTGCAGTGGGTCAAGCCCGAGCTTGACGAGACCCTGGCGATCGCTCGCGAAGCGCTGGAAGCCTACGTCGAGAACCCGGGCGACCGCGACGTCATGCGCTCGTGCGCGGACAGCCTGCACCAGGTGCAGGGCACCCTGCGCATGGTGGAGCTCTACGGCGCCGCGCTGGTGGCCGAGGAAATGGAAAACCTCGCCATCGCCCTGCTGGAAGGCCACGTCACGCAGCGCGAGGATGCCTACGCCGCGATGATGCGCGGCCTGATGCAGCTGCCGGACTACCTCGAACGCCTTTCCGGCGGCCACCGCGACGTACCGGTGGTGCTGCTGCCGCTGCTCAACGAGCTGCGTGCCAGCCGCGGGCAGCAGGCGCTGCACGAGTCCGCGCTGTTCTCGCCCAATCTCGAGGCCGCGCTGCCGGACAGCGCGCCGGCCGCGCTCAACCAGGAAGAAGCCGAGCGCATGCATGGCCGCATCGCCGAGCTGCGTCTGCGCTTCCAGCAGCAGCTGCTCGCGTGGTTCCGCGGCCAGTCCGCGGAGCAGCAGCTGGCCGGCATGGTGCAGACGCTCGACGCGATCGCCGCGCGCTGCTACAGCGTGCCCGGCCGCCGCCTGTGGTGGATCGCCGCCGGCGTGCTGGAGGGTCTGCAGCAGGGGGTGCTCAAGAGCCAGGCCGGCGAAGTGCGCCAGCTGATCGGCAAGGTCGACCGCAGCATCCGCCAGCTGATCGAGCAGGGCGAATCGTCCATGCGCGGCGGCGACGGCGACGAGCTGTCGCGCAAGTTGCTCTACGTCGTGGCGCAGTCCAAGCAGCGCACCGCGCGCATGGATCAGCTCGCCAAGACCTATGGCCTGGACAAGCTCCTGCCCGACGAAGGCGAGCTGGAACACGCCCGCGGCTCCATGTCCGGCCACAACCGCGCCCTGCTGGATTCGGTCGCCAAGGCGATCAAGGAAGACCTGCTGCGCGTGAAGGAAGCTCTGGACCTGTTCCTGCGCCAGGCCAACGCCGACCCGGCCCAGTTGAGCGAACAGACCGGCGTGCTCGAGCGCGTCGGCGACACCTTGGGCATGCTCGCCCTGGGCGTACCGCGTCGCGTGGTCAACGAACAGCGCCGCGTGCTGGAAGAAATCGCCAACCGCATGCGCGCCCCGGACGAAGAGCTGCTGCTCGACGTGGCCGGCGCGCTGCTGTACGTCGAAGCCTCGCTGGACGACCACATCGAAAGCTTGGGCGCCGAGGAGGACATCGCCCACGAAGCGCCCGCCAGCCTGCTGCCCCGCAGCGAGGCGCGCCACATCCTCTCCACCCTGATGCAGGAAGCGACCGCCAACACCGGCAAGGTGAAGGACGGCATCGTGGCCTTCATCGAATCCGGCTGGCGCCACCAGGAGCTGACCGACGTCCCCGCCCTGATGGACGAGGTCGCCGGTGCCATGCGCATGCTTACCGCGCCGCGCCCGGCGGAACTGGCCGAAGGCATCGGCCGCTTCGTCGGCAACGAGCTGCTGAGCGATCGCCGCGTGCCCAGCAGTGCGCAGATGGATCATCTGGCCGACGCGCTGGCCGCGCTGGAGTACTACCTCGAAGCCGCGCGCGAGCATCGCGGCGGCCTGGAGCACATCCTGGACGTGGCCGAGCACAGCCTGAGCACGCTCGGCTACTGGCCGCCTCCGCCCGCCCGCACGGTGCTGGCCGAAGAGATTCACGAAGCCGCCGCGCCCGCTCCGGCAGCCGCGCCCGCGCCTTCCCTCGCGCACGAGCTGGCCGCCGAGCCGGAACTCACCGAGAGCGTCAGCCTCGCGCCGGGACACGACCTGGGCGGCCTGGTCGTCGGCGAGGCGGTCACGCCCATGCCCGCCGGCCACGAGCTGGCCGGCCTGCGCCTGGTCGACACCGAGCACGTGCCGGCGCCGGCCGCGGCGGGTGCGAACGACGAGGACGACTGGATCGAGATCGAAGAGGAAGTCGAGGAGCAGGTGCCGGTGGCCGGCGCCATCAACGCGCATGCCGGCTTCCAGGTCGGCGCCGAAGGCATCGACGACGACATCCGCGAGATCTTCCTGGAAGAAATGCAGGAGGAGATCGACAACCTGCGCGAGGCGCAGGCGAAGTGGCTGGCCGATCCCGAGCGCATCGAATCGCTCACGCCGATCCGCCGCTCCTTCCACACGCTCAAGGGTTCCGGACGCCTGGTCGGCGCCACGGCGCTGGGCGAGTACGCGTGGAAGATCGAGAACATGCTCAACCGCGTGCTCGATCAGTCCATCCCCGCCAACGGCAACGTGCAGGCGCTGGTGGGCCATGCGATCGACGCGCTGCCGCAGTTGCGCGCCGCGCTGATGGGCGAGGGCGCGCCGACCGCGCCGCTGGCCGCCATCATGGAAACCGCCGACCGTCTGGCCAATGGCCAGGAAGGCGCGAGCGTCGAAGATCTCAAGCCCGCCGGCACGGAGACGGTGCGCCGCATCGTGCGCCGCCGCGTGCCGCGCGCGCAGGTGGCCGCCGACGCGATTCCGTCCGCCACGCTGGCGCACGTGGAACCCGCGCCCGAGCCCACGCCGGTGCCGGTCCACGAGACCATCGCCGCGCCGGTGCTGCCGCCGGTCGATCCGGTGCTGCTGGAGATCCTTCGCAGCGAGGTCGCTCAGTACCTGCAGACCATCCGCCACGCCATCAACCGCGTCGACAACGAGTTGCGCGTGGACGATGGCCTGCTGCGCGCCGTGCATACGCTGCACGGTGCCATCGCGATGGTCGACATCCCGCTGCTGACCCAGCTGCTGTCGCCGCTGGAAAGCCTGCTCAAGCGCCTGCGCGCCGCCGGTCATCCGCTGTCGGCCGAAGGCGTCAACCTGCTGGGCAAGAGTGCCGATGCGGTCGACTTCATCATGGGCCAGTTCGACGCCGAGCATCCGCAGCTGCCGGATCTCGACGCGCTGATCCACCGCCTCATCGAACTGCGCGACGCGCAGCCCGAGCCGCAGGTGGCCCACGTGCTGTTCGAGCCCCTGGCCGACGACCTCGCCGCCGAGAAAGACGCCGACGAAGGCGCGCTCGGCGCCGCGCTGGACGCGGCCATGCCGGTGCATCCGGACACGCTATCCGCGCCGCACGCGGAAGAAGCGAAGGCCGAGCCGCCGGTCGACGCGTTCACCGCGGAGCTCATGGCGGCCCTGGGCGACTTCGAGTCGGCCCAGCCCTCGGAAGAGGAAGCCGCCGATACGCTGCTCGATTCGGTCGCCAGCACGCCGATCACGGCCGGCACCGAGGACGACTTCGCCGCGCTGTACGGCGACCTCACGATCGAAGAGCCGGCGCAGGAAGAAGCGCCCGTTTCTGCCGTGACCGAGCCCGCGCAGGAATACACGCTGTCCTTCGAAGATGCCGGCATCGAATCGGTCGAACTGTCCGGCGCCGACCTCGGCCTGGGCGAGATCGAGCACATCGAGCTGTCGCTCGATGCCGTCGAGCCGGCAGAAATGCATCTGCTCGACGCGCACGCTCTGGTCCGCACCGACGAACCGTCGGCCGTGACCGATGCCGCCACGACGCACGCATCGCTGGAATCGGTATTCGCCGAGCCTTCGATCGAAGCCGCCGACGTCGGCCCGGTCGCCGATGCGGAGCTGATCGATATCGCTCCGGCGCTCGAGCCGATGGCCGACATCGCCGAACCGGTCTCCGGACTGGTCGATGAGCCCGTGGCCGAGCCCGAAGTGCCGTCGCACGTCGGGGAGCCCACGCACGTAGAGCCGGTCGAGCACGCCGCTCACGCCGCGGTCGACTTCGTGCCTGCCGAACCGCTGCACGTCGAGCCCCAGCACGCCGAGCCCGTACACATCGAACCGGCGCACATCGAACCTGCGCACGCCGAGCCGGAACAGGTCGAGCCGGAACATGTAGAGCCCGCGCACGAGGAGCCGGTACACGCCGCTCCCGCGCACGTCGAGCCCGAGCATCATCCGGAGCCCGTCGCCTTCAAGGCTATCGAGCCCGAGGCGCCGGCACCTGTCGACAACACGGCCGAATACGCAGGCAGCTGGACCAACGACCAGATCGATCCGGACCTGCTGGAAATCTTCACCGAGGAAGCCCGCGAGATCCTCGACCACTCCGACAGCGTGCTGGCGCAATGGCGCGCCGAGCCGACCGAGCCGGAGCACATGGCCAGCCTGCAGCGCGATCTGCACACGCTGAAGGGTGGCGCGCGCATCGCCGGCATGGTGCCGGTGGGCGACCTCACGCACGCGATCGAAACGCTGCTCGAAAGCCCGGTGGGTCACGACCCGTCGCGCGTCGGCGAGCTGATCCGCGCGCTGGAGTCGGGCTTCGACGCCTTGCACGGCCTCGTGCAGCGCGTGTCGCAGGGCCGTGGCGTGGACTACCCGCAGGCGATGATCGACCGCTTCCTCGGCCTGGCCGGCGAAACCTCGCCGGCGGCGGAGAACAAGGCCGACACCGCCGCCGCGGCACCTGCCGATCGCGTCGCCGGGTTGCCCGAGCTGCTGCCGGAAGAAGGCCAGTTCGACGAGACGCGCGGTCCGCAGGAACAGATCCGCGTCCGTTCCGAACTGCTCGACACCCTCGTCAATCATGCCGGCGAGGTGGCCATCTACCGCTCGCGCCTCGAACAGCAGGTGGCCGGCTACCGCTTCAACCTGGTCGAGCTCGACTCGACCGTGCAGCGTCTGCGCAGCCAGCTGCGCATGCTGGAAATCGAGACCGAAGCGCAGATCATCGCGCGCTTCCAGCGCGAGCACCGCGAAGCCGGCATCAGCGTGTTCGACCCGCTGGAGCTGGACCGCTACTCGCAGCTGCAGCAGTACTCCCGTGCACTGGCCGAGTCGGTGTCCGACCTTGTGTCGATCCAGAGCATGCTGGACGAACTGACCCGTCAGGCCGAGACGCTGCTGATCCAGCAGTCGCGCGTGAGCTCGGAACTGCAGGACGGCCTGCTGCGCACGCGCATGCTGCCGTTCGACACCATGGTGCCCAACCTGCGCCGCACGTTGCGCCAGGCCGCGCAGGAGCAGGGCAAGAGCGCCCAGCTGTTCGTGGAAGGCGCGCACGGCGAAATGGACCGCACGCTGCTCGATCGCCTCAAGGCGCCGTTCGAGCACATGCTGCGCAACGCCGTGGCGCACGGCATCGAGACGCCGGAAGAACGCCGCAAGGCGGGCAAGCCAGCCGAAGGCGCGGTGCGCATCCGCGTGGCGCGCGAAGCCACCGAGGTGGTGGTGCGCGTGACCGACGACGGCCGCGGACTGGACCGCGAGGCCGTGCGCAAGCGCGGCATCGAGCGCGGCCTGTTGCGCGCCGACGCCAAGCCCAGCGACGACCAGCTGCTCGCGCTCATCACCCAGCCGGGCTTCTCCACCGCCAGCAGCGTCACGCAGCTGGCCGGCCGCGGCGTGGGCATGGACGTGGTGGCCAACGAGATCAAGCAGCTCGGCGGCTCCATCGCGGTGGAATCGCAGCCGGGCCAGGGCACGACCTTCGTGCTGCGCCTGCCGTTCACCCTCGCGGTGACGCAGGCCATCCTGGTGCGCATCGGGGAGTCCAACTTCGCCATCCCGATGACCTCGGTGCAAGGGGTGGCCCGCATCAGTCCGGCGGATCTCGCGTCGCGCCTGACCGAATACGAGCCCACCTTCCCGTACGCCGGCGAGCAGTACGGCATCCACGACCTTGCCGAGCTGCTGGGCATTCCCGCCGGCCATCCGGGCGACGAACAGTTGCCGCTGCTGCTGACCCGCGCGGGCGACCTGCGTGCCGCTATCCGTATCGACGCCGTGATCGGCTCGCGCGAGATCGTGGTGAAGTCGGTCGGCCCGCAGGTGAGTTCGGTGCCCGGCATCCTCGGCGCCACCATCATGGGCGACGGCTCGGTGCTGATCATTCTCGATCTGCCGCCGCTGGTGCGTCACGGCATCATCCGCCGCCAGGAACGTCTGGCCGAAGGCCTCACGGCCGTCGAATTGCCGGTGATCGAGGAAGAGCGCGTGCGTCCGCTGGTGATGGTGGTCGACGACTCCATCACCATGCGCAAGGTCACCGGTCGCGTGCTGGAACGCCACGAATACGAGGTGCACACCGCGAAGGATGGCCTGGACGCGCTGGAGAAACTGCACGAGCGCGTGCCCGACCTGATGCTGCTCGATATCGAGATGCCGCGCATGGACGGCTTCGAGCTGGCCGAGGCCATGAAGGCCGATCCGCGCCTGCGCAACGTGCCGATCATCATGATCACCTCGCGTACCGGCGATAAGCACCGCCAGCGCGCGTTCGACATCGGCGTGGACCGCTATCTCGGCAAGCCGTATCAGGAGGCCGAGCTGCTGACGCAGATCAGCGAAGTCCTGGAACAGCGCGCCCTGCAGGATCAGGCGACGGAGTCGGCCCATGGCTGAAGCCCCGGCAGTCGCACTGCTTTTCGACGACGCGGAACTCGGGGCTCATCTGCGCGAAGCGCTGCGGGAACGCGGTGCGCGCATCGTGCACGAAGGCGCCCTGGGCACGCTCAGCCGCGACCTGATCCACGGGAGCGGCGCGCAGGTCGTGGTGGTGAACCTCGACGACGACGCGGCGGACGACCTCGATCGCCTCTACGACGTGATCGACGGCGACCAGCCCCGCGTGGTGTTCAACGACGCCCAGGCCAGCCGTGGCCTGGACGGCTGGGATCGCGCGCGCTGGGCTCGCCACCTCGCGGTCAAGGTGCTCGCCGAAGGCGACATCGACCCGCCGCGCCCAGCCGATGCGCTGGCGATCGAGACTCCTGTAGCGCATGAGTC
Source organism: Dyella sp. (assembly GCA_039594095.1). Lineage (GTDB taxonomy): Bacteria > Pseudomonadota > Gammaproteobacteria > Xanthomonadales > Rhodanobacteraceae > Dyella_D. The sequence goes on along the minus strand of JBCNOA010000167.1, from coordinate 611 downwards.
GCCGACAGCCGAGCCCGTCGCGGTCGCCGCTGTCGCTGCAGCGGCCTCTGCGGCGATGGTCGAGCACGAACCCGAGCAGGAGCTCGAACCCGAGTCCGTCGCCCACGCGATGGAAGCGCCTATGGCAGCGACACTGGCGGACATCGAGCCGGTCGCCGACATCCCCTTGGCCGACGAGCCCGAAGTGCTGCTTTCGCCAGCTGTCGGCGAAGCGGCCGACGTTTCCGAATCCCTGGCCGCCGAGCTGGAGGCACTGCTCGCCGCCGACACCGGCGAGCCCGCCGAGGATGACTTCGGCAGCGGCCTGAAGGACTTCGGCGACGAAGCACCGCCGTTGCACGATGGCACCTTCGGCGCCGATTTCCTCGACGCCTCCGCGCAAGGCCCTGCGCCGCTGCCGCCGGTCCACGAAGAGCACGTCGGCCCCGTGCCGCCGCCACTGCGCGAAGAACTCACCGCCAGTATTCCGATCGAGCCGCTGGCCTCGCCGCCGAGCGCGCCTCGCCCGTCGTTCCAGCTCGACCATCTGGCGCTGGCACCGCTGGACGAAAGCTTCATGCCCGCCGACACGCCCATCAAGGTGGAAAAGATCTCCACCGCCGAGGCGCTGC
>JBCNOA010000166.1:0-9757 GCA_039594095.1 Dyella sp. | reverse complement strand
AACATCGCCATGCTGCTGGCCAAGCCGGCACGCGCCAAACCGCGCGAACTGGCGGAGAAGCTGGTCGCCGCCCTGCCCGCCAACCAGCAGGTGTCGAAGGTGGACATCGCCGGTCCTGGCTTCATCAATTTCTTCCTCGCGCCCGGCGCCTATCACGCCGAACTGCGCCGCATCCTCGCCGAAGGCGACGCCTATGGTCGCAATGAGAGCGGCAACGGCATCACCGCCGGTGTCGAGTTCGTCTCGGCCAATCCCACCGGCCCGCTGCACGTCGGCCATGGCCGCGCGGCGGCGATCGGCGACTGCCTCAGCCGCCTGCTCGACGCCAATGGCTGGAGCGTGAAGCGCGAGTTCTACTACAACGACGCCGGCGTGCAGATCCACAACCTCGCCATCTCGGTGCAGGCGCGCGCTCGCGGCCTGGCTCCCGGCGACGCGGGCTGGCCGGAAGACGGCTATCGCGGCGACTACATTGCCGACGTGGCCCGCGCCTACATGGCTGGCGAGTCGGTCGTCGCCGATGGCCAGACGGTCACCGGGGCGAAAGACGCCGACGACCTCGAAGCCATCCGTCATTTCGCCGTGGCCAGCCTGCGCCGCGAGCAGGACCTGGACCTGAAGGCGTTCGGCGTCGGCTTCGACACCTATTTCCTGGAGTCCTCGCTCTACACGGACGGCAAGGTGGAGGAGACCGTGCGCGAACTGGTCGCCCACGGCCATACCTATGAGGAAGGCGGCGCGCTGTGGCTGCGCTCGACCGACTTCGGCGACGACAAGGACCGCGTGATGCGCAAGTCCGACGGCACCTATACGTACTTCGTGCCGGACGTCGCCTACCATCGCAGCAAGTGGCAGCGCGGCTACGTGCGCGCCATCACCGAGCTGGGCTCGGATCACCACGGCAGCCTGGCCCGCGTGAAGGCCGGTCTGCAGGCGCTGGACTGCGGCATTCCGAAGGGCTGGCCGGAGTACGTACTGCACCAGATGGTCACCGTCATGCGTGGCGGCGAAGAGGTGAAGATTTCCAAGCGCGCCGGCAGCTACGTCACCCTGCGCGACCTGATCGACGAGGTGGGCAAGGACGCGACGCGCTACTTCCTCATCTCGCGCAAGGCCGATTCGCAGCTGGTGTTCGATATCGATCTGGCCCGCTCGCAGAGCAACGACAACCCGGTCTACTACATCCAGTACGCCCACGCCCGCGTCTGCAGCGTGCTTCGCCAAGCCGGCGAGAAAGGGTTCACCTTCGACCTGCAGAATGGCCTGGCGCATTTGGAGCGCCTGGACAACGAACACGAACAGATCCTGTTCACCGAGCTGTCCAAGTATCCGGAGCAGGTGGAAGCCGCCGCGGCAAATCTCGAGCCGCACGTCATCGCCACCTGGTTGCGCGAACTGGCGAACGCGTTCCACACCTACTACAACTCGCACCAGTTCCTGGTCGACGACAAGAACCTCCGCGACGCCCGCCTCGCACTGGTGGTGGCGACGCAGCAGGTGCTCAGGAACGGTCTGGATTTGCTGGGCCTCAGTGCCCCGGAGAGCATGTAAATGGCAGCACGCAAGGGCAAGGGCCGGCAGGCCGTCCGCAACAGCAACGGCGGTTTTCCGGCCTGGGGCTGGGCCATCATCGGTATCGCCGTGGGCGCTCTGCTGATGTTCGCCATGCGCGGCAAGCTGCCGATGGGCGGCCGATCCGGCGATGCCCCCCAACCCAACCCGCAGGCCACCGCCCAGCACGGCAGCGATGCCGGCGCGGTGGAGCCGGCCGGCGCCGAGTCGGCACCTGCGCCCAAGAAGCCGCAGTTCGATTTCTATTCCGTACTGTCGGAAAAGGAAGTGCGCATCCCCGACGCCGAGATCAGTGCGCAGGCGCGCGCCGAACAGCAGAAGCAGGCCGCCGCGCAACAGGCGCAGGCCCAGCAGCAGGCGGCGCAGCAAGCCCAGCAGCAAGCGGCCGCGCAGCGCGCCGCCGCGGCGGCTAACGCGCCGGCCGCTGTGACGGAGAACATCACGGCAGCCCCCGCAGCGCCCACCCCGCCTCCGGCCTCCGGTGGCGGCGGCTATTTGCTGCAGGTCGGCGCCTTCCCGAGCGCGGCCGACGCGGAAAGCCTCAAGGCCAAGCTGGCGCTGCAGGGCTTTGTCGCCAACGTGGCCTCGGTCAACGTCAACGGCCAGACCTACAACCGCGTGCGCCTGGGTCCGTTCAAATCGGCCACCGAGCTGGAGTCAACCAAACAGCGCCTGAGCTCCGCCGGGTTCAACGCCATCGCGCTGAAAGAAGGCCGCTGAGCGACGACGTCCGACCACGGATGCCACGGAAAGCCGCGCCATGCGCGGCTTTCCGCGTTTTGGGCGTCCGAAAAATCCCTGCGTGAGCGCCTGCTAGACTGCCGGCCCCGCTTCACCCACAAGGATCCGTGATGAATACCCTCGCCATCCCCGACGTCTCCCTGGTCGACAACACCGAGCAGCGCACGCCGTTGGTACTGGTGCTGGATTGCTCCGGCAGCATGGCTGGCGCGCCGGTCGAGCAGCTCAACGAAGGCCTGCGCCTGCTGGAGCGGGAACTGAAGGACGATGTGATCGCCGCCAAGCGTGTGCGGCTGCTGCTGGTGCGCTTCCACGGCCTGGACAGTGCCGAAGTGGTCGGCGACTGGTGCGATGCGATGGACTTCGCCGCACCCACGCTGGAAGCCGGCGGCACCACGCCCACCGGCCAGGCCGTGAACCTGGCGCTGGACGAGATCGAAGCCGAGAAGCAGCGCTACAAGCAGGCCGGCATCGCCTATACCCGTCCGTGGCTGTTCCTGATGAGCGATGGTGCGCCCACCGATCGCTGGGAAGAAGCCGCACAGCGCTGCCGCGACGCCGAACAGGCGCACAAGGTCGCGGTGTTCCCGATCGCAGTCGGCACCGACGCGCATGAAGACACCCTCGGCGCGTTCTCTTCCCGCGGTGCCAACGGGGTGAAACGCCTGGCCGGCCTGCAGTTCAAGGAACTGTTCCTGTGGCTGAGCACCAGCATGCAAGTGGTGTCGCAGTCCAAGGCAGGCGGCCAGGTACAGCTGCCCTCGACCGACAGCTGGTCCACCCTGACGGTCTGACCATGAGCGGGTCCGAGATGAGCTGGCGCGTCTTCGCGGCCTCGGCGCGCGGCAGTGCGCATGCGGCCCATGGCTTGCCCTGCCAGGACGCCTCCGCCCACGCCGTGCATGGCGAGCTGCTGCTGGGCGTGGTGTGCGACGGTGCCGGTTCGGCCGTCGCCAGCGACGTCGGCGCGACGCGCATTGCGCGGGGAATGGTGCGCGCGTTGGCCGATCGTGCGCACGAGCTGCCCACGCGCGACGACCATGCCGGCTTCACCGCCTGGATCGGCGATCTGCTCGCCGCCGAACGCGCTGCCCTGGAAGCACACGCTACGGCCACGGGTCGCGCCCTGGCGGACTTCGCGGCGACCGTGGTCGGCGTCGTGGCCTGGCCCGACGGTGGCTGGTTCTTTCACCTCGGCGATGGTGCCGGCGTCGCGCGCCATGCCGATGGCCGCACGCTTTCCTCGCCGGAGAACGGCGAGTACGCCAACGAAACCTTCTTTCTCACCGGCACCGCATGGCGGGAGCACCTGCGCATCACGCCGATCGCCACGCCCATGCGCAGCGTGCTGCTGATGACCGACGGTGCGATGCCGTTCGCGCTGGCCAAGGGCGGGCAGGACGTCTTCATACCGTTCGCCGATCCGGTCGAGCGCTTCCTCGCCAGTGCGGAAGAAAACGCAGGCAATGCCGCGCTGCACGCCACGCTGGACGATCCGCGCACCTGCCAGATCACCGGCGACGACAAGACCCTGCTGGTCGCGCTGCGCGCCTGACGCGCATGAAGCAGGAGCGCCACGACAGCATCGAGGCCGACGGCGAAACCCTCGCGCTGGGCCAGCTGATCAAAAGCGGCGGCGCCGGCAGCGTGTATCTGCTGCCGCGCCGCAGCGACTGCGTCGCCAAGCTCTATCACCCGACCATCGACCGCGCCGTCTACGAGCGCAAGGTCGAGGCCATGCTGGCGCTGGTGCCGGACCTGCCGGACCGCATCGAGCACGGCCGCCGCTACGTGCAGATTGCCTGGCCCACCGCGCAGGCCCGCGACGGACGCCGCCGCTTCCTCGGCTTTCTGATGCCGCTGCTGGATATCGCCGCCACCGAGGAACTGGAGCCCGTGCTGCAGGAGCGCCAGGCGCTGGCCAAAGGCCTTCCCACTGCCCTTGGCCCGAAGATCACACTCGCCGCCAACCTGGCCTCGGTGCTGAGCGCGCTGCACCGGCAACAGCACTACGTGGTGGATCTGAAGCCGGTCAATCTGCGTTTCTATCGCGATTCGCTCTACATCGCGTTGCTCGATTGCGACGGCTTCAGCATTCATGGCCCCGGCGGCCAGCGCTTCCATGCGCAGCAATACACGCCCGACTATCTCGCGCCGGAGTTCCAGGCCAACGGCCTCGATGCGCGCGGCGAGCTGGCACAGGACCTGTTCGCGCTGGCGGTAGTGATTTTCCAGCTGCTCAACTTCGGCATTCATCCCTATACCGGCCAGCCACGCTCCGAGCGCGTGCCCACCGATATTCCCGGCCGCATCGGCGCCGGCTGCTACGCCTATGGACGTCGTGCTCACCCGGACATGGCGCCCAGCCCGGCGAGTTGTCATGCGCTGCTGCCGGACGAGCTGCGCGCGCTGTTCGATCGGGCGTTTCAGTCACGCGCTCGGCCCAGCGCCGCCGAATGGGCCGAGCAGCTGGGCCGGTACGCGCGGCCTTCCAGTGGATTGCTGACAGCGTGCCAGCGCGATCCGAAACATCAGCATTTTGCCGGGCTGGACTGCCCAATCTGCATCCGCAGCAACATGCTCGAACGGGCACGACGCCAGCCACGGCCGGCCCGACCGAAGCGGGCGAACGCCGTCCAGGCGACGACAGGGAGCCCCGCGCGGCATGCGCCCGTTGGCCGGACATCACCGAACCCGACCAGCCCGGCGCTGGCGCTGGTCTATCTCGTGCTGCCCATGCTGGTGCTCTGGTTCGTGCTGGGACGTAGCTGCTCGCCGGCCGCGCACGCGCCGCCCCCGCAGGTCACCACATCCGCGCCTGCCGCCAGCACCGCCACGCCGAGCGCGGACCGTGCTCCCGAAGCAGCCATCCGACGGGTTGCGCCTCCCGATGCTCAGGTCGTCGAGACCGATCTGCTGGCCGTATTGGACGCGTTGAGCCGTGGCGACGCTTCCGCCGCGCGCGCCGGCCTGGAAGCGATGCGCGCGCGCGCCGCCAAAGGCCCCAAGCCACAAGCCGCCAGCCTCGGTGCCTACTATGCCGAGCTCAGACGCCAACCCTCGCCGGGCGGCGGAATCCGAGCTTTCGAGCAAAGCACCAAGCCATTGCGCGACATTATCGACGCCGACCCGTATGCCAACTTCGCCGCCACCGAACTGGCCATGCGCGAACTGCTCGGCGGTGCGCGCGACGCCGCACGCACGCATTACGCCCAGGCCGCCTGGACCGCTCCCGACCAGGGAAACGGGTGGTATGGGTTGGGAATCAGCTACGCCGGCCAGAACGACGAACGCGCCGCCGCCGCCATGGCGATCGGCGAATGGTTAGCCGGCGAGCACGATGCGTCGATGCTGGGCACGCAGTTGGCTTTTCTGACCATGCCCTTGCATCTATCTCCCGAACAGCTGGGCAAACTGCGTGAGCGCACGCGGACGCTAGTGGACGCGCTCGGCCCGGCACCTTGAAGACGGGCGAGGCGTCGCCGCGGCCTGGAACGATCAAGGCCTGGATCGCCGGGTGCGCACGAGTAACAGCAGCAAGGCGATCAACACACCACCCATGAGAAGAGCGATCGCCATCCGCCCGGACGAGTCTTCATCTGGCACGGCGGACGCTTCCACGGCATCGCCAGCGGTCGGCGCCGGCGGCACGCCGGTCGAAGCCGACGGGCCGGCACGCTCCGGTGTAGGTGTGATGTATCCCACCAGATCCAGCGGGGCGGCGGGATCGGCGGGGTCGCTGTCTTGGTAGCGCCAGCCAGAGTCGAATCGGATCTTGCGCGACAAGGTCGCGATAGCGTCCTGAGCGACCATCGCCAGGTGCTCGCCGAACAAGCTTCCATTGATGCTTTGCAGGGCCACCGCTTCGTGGCGCCCGAACACCAGCCCGTTGGCCGCGTTGCCAGTGGATAGATCGGAGTAGGCCCATGCCAGATAGGCCGCATCCCCATCCCATCGCGGCTGTACCAGCCATTGCAGGCTGCGCGGTCCCCGCATCCGGTCCAGCCCGGCGAAGCCGGTGACGCCTTCGGTCATGCGCCGGGCCAATGCAGCCGGATCCAGCGGCAGAGGACCGGAAGGCAACCGGCCGGCGGGGACCGTCGCCAGACGCAGTACCACGGTCAGATCGGCATTGGCCACCAGCGCCACGGGCAGCGACGCAGGCGATTCGGGCAAAGCGGGCCAGCCGCCCCGGGTCGCTTTGGCCACCGCGGGCTCGTATTCCGGAGCCAGATAGAGAAAACCCGGCGGCAGCGACAGGCCCACGTGATCGCCGAGCGGAATCTCTGCCGGACCGCGCTGCCAGGGCGCTTGCCGCAGGGCCTGGAGAGGAGAGGGCCGCCCCACGGCATCATGCCGGTATTCGATGTCGCGTCTGTCGACGTCGACCATCCACTGCACCATTTCGCGCGCGCGCTCCAGACGCGCCGCCTGGAGACGCTCGGCGGAAATGCGAGAGGCCAAGGCATGGCCTTCGTCGGCGTTTTCCTGTTTGAGCGCGCAGGCCGCCTCGATATCGCGCGGCCAGATCGTCTTGCCGGCGCGGTCGAACAGCACCTCGATGCCGCACGGTTGCGGTTCGCGACGTGCGATGAGGCGACCGTCGGCGCCGATCCAGTCCCTCCGCTCGCCACTTACGCCGATCCAGACATCGCCGGGCCGAGGCGATTGCGGACCGTCCCAGGCCGGCACGAAACCGCTGTAGTCCGCGCCGCTGAGCGCATGCCCGCGGCGATCGATCAATTGCCACTGGCGATTGCGGCTCACCGGCGCGGCGCCACCGGCGAAATCCACCACGCCATCGTAGGGCTGGGGCTCCAGCAGCGTCCGTCCGTCGCGGTCGATCAGCGCACGCCGCTCGCCGAACTGCTCGCCGACGTCCACCCAGGCCACGCCGTCGCTGAAGCTGGGTGGACCGAGCCAGCCACGCGAGGCATCCACCAGCACCTTGCCGCTGAGCGCATCGAGCAGACCGTAGCGTCCGTCCTCTCCAGACCGATAGGTCAGCCGACCTTCGCCCGCATCGTCGATGTCCCCTTCGGCCGGAACTTGGAACAGCACCTTGCCGTGGCTTTCGAGCAGGGCATGGCGCGTGGCTGTCTGCTCCAGCACGCGGCCGGGCGCGATCGGCGTGAGCGCCAAACGTGGCGCCATCGGCAGCAGATAACGTCCTTGGCGATCGATCAGTCCCGTCTCGGCCTCGTCGATGTGGCTTTCCGTACGCACGGCCGACTCGGTGCGGACCACCGCCATGCCGTAGCGGAACGATTCGGCGTCGGTCCAGGTTCCAGGGAACGCCGGCCGGCCCTGCGCGTCGATGTAGCGCATCTGCGCATGACCGTCATTCGGGCCGCCTACCCATTGCCCCACCACCGCAATGCCGTCGACGAAATCGCCGGCGAGGAAGTACTGGCCGGGAATGGCCCAATCGCCACGCTCGTCGATGTAGCCATTCTTGTCCCGCTCCCAGAAGCTGGCTCTGGCCAGCCCGCCGACGAATGGGCCGATGTACTCGAAACGGGGCTCGATACGCAGCTTGCCCCGTGCGTCCAGCACGCCCACGAGGCCGCCGCGCCGCTCGGCGTACCAGCCATCCTCGCCTTCCGGATAGAGCGCCGAGTAGGCGGGCTCGACCGCCCAGCGACCGTCGCGATCGAGCAATCCGCATAGCACTTGGTGGACGGTGACGCATATGGGGATCAGCCGCGGCGAAGGCTGATCCTTCGGTCGCGGCGGATCGATGTCCGCATGCGCCGCCGGCGCGCACAGCGCCAGCGGAACCAACCAGCGTAGCCATGAGGCCGCTCGCCTTGCTGCCATGGGCTTCCCTGCCTTTCGCGTATCGCGGCGGTACTCAGCCTGCCTTGCGCTTGAGCCGGATCAGCGCGGAGATGTCGTCATCGCCGTAGCCCTCACTCATCAGCTGCGCGTAGTCGGCCAGCGACTTCTCGATCACGGTGCGGTCGGTGCCGGCGCTTTCGGCGATTTGGCGGACGATGCCCAGGTCCTTGTGCAGCAGCGCCAGCTTGAAGCCCACGCTGAATTCGTTGCGCAGCATGGTGGCGCCGCGTTTCTCGAGGAACCAGCTGCCTGCCGCGCCCGCGCCGAGCGTGGGCAGCAGGCGTTCCGGCTCCAGGCCCAGCGCTTCGCCCAGCGCCAGGCCTTCGCACACCGCCTGCGCGATGCCGGCCACCAGCACCTGGTTCACCGCCTTGGTCGCCTGGCCTGCGCCGACACCGCCCAGATGCGTCACGCGCAGCGCATAGGCTTCCAGCACGGGACGAGCCCGCTCGAGCACCTGCGCGTCGCCGCCCACCATCACCGACAGCTTGCCGTTCTTCGCGCCCTCGACGCCGCCGGACACCGGCGCGTCGAGGAAATCCACGCCCACGGTGGCCAGTCGCGCGGCGGCTCGCTTGGCGGTTTCCGGCGATACCGTGGAGTGGTCGACCACGATCGCGCCGCGCTTGAGGTGAGGAAGCATGGCTTCGATATTGGCGAGCACGTCGGCATCGGCGGTGACGCACAAGGCGATTACATCGCATTGGGCGGCGAGCTCGGCCAGCGTGGGCGCGGCCACGCCCAGTTCACTCGCCAGTGCGTCGGCCTTGGCCCGGGTGCGGTTGGCCACCGCGTGCAGGAGGCCTTTGGATTTCAGGTGGCCGGCCATCGGCGCGCCCATGGCGCCGAGACCGACGAAAGCTGCCTTGAGGGTCATCGGGGAGTTCCAGAAGAAGAGTGAGGCCGCCCGTTCGGGCGGACGGCCTATGTTAGCCCTTCCGGCCCCCCGCTCAGGCCCGATGCACGTCGTGGGTGACGAACGGGCGGTCGGGTGTCGGCCGCTCCAGCCATTTCGGATGCGCCAGCGTGTGGCGCATGTCCGCCAAACCGCTCTGCCAGTGCGTGCGCATGCTGGTCATGCTGAACTCGTAGTCCTTGTAATGCCCTTCGTAGGGCTTGTCCCGATAGATCAGATGGATGAGGTTGGTCAGCGCGCCTGATGCCTGTGTCTGCGCGCGCTGAAAAGCGGGGTCGTTCTGGCGCTCGGGCGGCACCAGCGCCATCAGGTCGTGCAGCAGCCGCTGGTGCTCCTGGTTCAGCCGCATGTATTCGGTGATCAGTCGGGTGCGGCTGGAATACTGGATTTCCTTCGCGCGCTCGGTCACACCCGCCAGGTCGCGCGGCAGCTCGCCTACCGCCCGCCACAGGTCCACCTGGAAGATCAGCGCGTCGTGGCAGGGCCGCTCGGACAGCACCTTGTAGAGCGGCGTGTTGGAAACCATGCCGCCGTCCCAGTAGAACTCGCCATCGATCTCCACCGCCGGAAAGCCCGGCGGCAAATCGGCGAACGCCGCGCATTTCAGGCAAAAAAAATCCGCCCTGTCAGGCGGATTTTTTATATCACCGAAGTGATTAGAAGCTGTAACCAACGCCAGCGATCCAG
>JBCNOA010000165.1:0-9760 GCA_039594095.1 Dyella sp. | reverse complement strand
ATGATCGACACGGATCACTTCAAGGCGATCAACGATCGTTGGGGGCATGACGTCGGCGATCAGGTGTTGGTGGCGATCGCCGATACCCTGAAACGACACGTGCGCGAACACGATCTGCTGGCTCGCGTGGGCGGCGAGGAATTCATGGTGCTGGTACGGCGTGGCGATGCCGCCATGGCGGGCGAAATCGCGGAACGGCTGCGTGCCGCCGTCGAAAACGCGACCATCGCCCTGCCCTCCGGCGAAACTTTGCATTGCACGGCGAGCATCGGTTACTGCGTGGCGCCGCCCGACAAAACGAGTTGGCGAGAGATGGTGGTTTCGGCGGACCGGGCGTTGTACGCGGCGAAGCGGCAGGGGCGGAACTGCGTGGTACGGGGAGAAGTTGCGGCCTCGGGCGCCGGTTAGCTCTTTCGAAGGGCCCGTTCGGTCAGCCGCGGCGCATCGCGTACCAGAACACTAACGCACCGCCGCCGCCCAGGGCCGTGCATATCGCGAGCATGTACCCGGCCGGATTCGCTAAACCCACGGCATCTGCCAGGTAGATAAGCGCCGCGGCCATCACGGGCTGGGCCAACCACAGGGGCCAGATCTTCCTCGCAGCCCGGGCATACGGTCGCTTTCCTCTGAAGATGAGCACCGCCAGAGACGGCAACCAGAGTGCCGCGAAAACGGCGGAGCAGATGATTGCTATGAACAAACGCGGCCTCCAAGGCCGTAAAGAATGAGAGCCCACCATCGCCAACGCTGAGGTGGCCACGACCATCGAGGTCTCTTGCCCTGACCAGGATTTGAGTCGAGCCCCAAAAGAAAGGCCCCGCCGGAACCCATGTCGCGGCGGGGCCAATGCTACCGTGCTTACTTCAGATCGAACCGGTCCAGATTCATCACCTTGACCCAGGCGTCGACGAAGTCGCGCACGAACTTCTGCTCGCCGTCACTGCTGGCGTACACCTCGCTCAATGCACGCAGGCGGGCGTCGGCGCCGAAGACCAGATCGACACGGGTGCCTGTCCACTTCAGCTTGCCGCTCTTGCGGTCACGACCCTCGAAGACCTCGCGCGCCGGCGACAGGGGCTTCCACTCCGTGCCCATGTCCAGCAGGTTGCGGAAGAAGTCGTTGCTGAGCGTCCCCGGGCGATCGGTGAAAACGCCATGGGCTTGGTCGCCGACGTGCACGTTCAGCACGCGCAGGCCGCCGATCAGCACCGTCAACTCCGGCGCGGTCAGGGTCAGCAGCTGCGCCTTGTCCACCAGCAGATGCTCGGCCGGGATGCCAAACTTGCCTTTGACGTAGTTGCGGAAACCGTCGGCGATCGGTTCGAGCGCATTGACGGAATGCACATCGGTCTGTTCCTGCGAAGCGTCCATGCGGCCAGGCGCGAACGGCACGCTGACGCGGTGGCCGGCCTGCTCCGCGGCTTTCTCGATCGCGGCGCCGCCGGCGAACACGATCAGGTCGGCCAGCGAGATCTTCTTGCCGCCAGCCTGTGCCGCGTTGAAGTCGGCCTGGATGCCTTCCAACACCTTCAACACCTTGGCCAGCTGCGTGGGCTGGTTGACGGCCCAGTCCTTCTGCGGCGCCAGGCGAATGCGCGCGCCGTTGGCGCCGCCGCGCTTGTCGGAACCGCGGAACGTGGATGCCGAGGCCCATGCTGTCTGCACCAGCTCACCGATGGACACGCCGGACGCCAGCACTTTCTGCTTGAGCGCGGCGAGGTCCTTTTCGTCTACCAGCGGATGGTTCACCGCCGGGATCGGGTCCTGCCAGATCAGCTCTTCGGCCGGCACTTCCGGCCCGAGATAGCGGGCGCGCGGGCCCATGTCGCGGTGGGTGAGCTTGAACCAGGCGCGCGCGAAGGCGTCGGCGAACTGCTCGGGATGCTCCATGAAGCGGCGCGAGATCTTCTCGTAGGCCGGATCGAAGCGCAGCGACAGGTCGGTGGTAAGCATGGTCGGGACCAGCTTCTTCGACTTGTCGTGCGCATGCGGGATGTTCGCCTCGGCATGCTTCGCCACCCACTGGTGGGCGCCGGCGGGACTCTTGCTCAGCTCCCACTCGTGGCCGAACAGGTTCTGGAAGAAACCCATGCCCCACTGAGTGGGCGTGCTCGTCCAAGTGACTTCCAGGCCGCTGGTGATGGTGTCGGCGCCCTTGCCGGTGCCGAAGCTGTTCTGCCAGCCCAGGCCCTGGTTTTCCAGATCCGCCGCCTCCGGCTCGGGACCGACATGGTCGGCGGACGCCGCACCATGCGTCTTGCCGAAGGTGTGTCCGCCCGCGATCAGCGCGACGGTCTCCTCGTCGTCCATGGCCATGCGGCCGAACGTGTCGCGGATGTCGTTCGCGGCCAGGAGCGGATCGGGGTTGCCGTCGGGACCTTCCGGATTGACGTAGATCAGGCCCATCTGCACGGCGGCGAGCGGATTTTCCAGATGGCGGCCCGGATCGGTGCGGCTGGCTTCGGCGCCATGGAGGTCCTTGTCGGCAACGAGCACGCCCTGGTCGTCGTCCTTGCCCGCGGCGCCCTTGCCGTAGCGCAGGTCGCCGCCGAGCCAGGTCTTCTCGGTACCCCAGTACACGTCCTGGTCCGGTTCCCAGGTGTCCTCGCGGCCGCCGGCGAAACCGAAGGTCTTGAAGCCCATGGTCTCCAGCGCGACGTTGCCGGTGAGGATGAACAGGTCCGCCCAGGAAATCTTCTGACCATACTTCTGCTTGATCGGCCACAGCAGGCGGCGCGCCTTGTCCAGGCTCACGTTGTCCGGCCAGCTGTTGAGGGGCGCGAAGCGCTGCTGACCCCGACCGCCACCGCCGCGGCCGTCGCCGATGCGGTAGGTGCCGGCGCTGTGCCAGGCCATGCGGATGAAAAGCGGGCCGTAATGGCCGAAATCGGCCGGCCACCAGTCCTGCGAATCGGTCATGAGCGCGGCCAGGTCCTTCTTCACCGCGGCCAGGTCGAGGCTCTCGAACGCCTGAGCGTAATTGAAGCCCTTATCCAGCGGATTGGACTTCTCGGAATGCTGATTCAGCAGATCCAGCCGCAGTTGCTTGGGCCACCAGTCCCGGTTGCTCGTGCCGCCGCCGGCAGTCTGGTGGAACGGACACTTCGCTTCGTTCGACATGCGCTCTTTCTCCTTGGGACGGGTAAACCCGCGATTCGTATTCGATGACGTCAGTGCATGCGATGGCAGCGATGGAAGGCTTCGCCATCCAACGATCCTGCCGCCCGCTGCGTGACGGAACGAGGCGCCTTATTTAGAAGTGCCCTGCGCCGTACCGGCAACACTGATTCGGGTCGAATCTACGCGAGCGATGCCATCGATAGAATTCGATTATTGCGATGCCATCCATAGATTGAAGCTATGGAACGAATCCGCACCCCTCAAGCGGCGCCGCTCCCCTATCACGGCTGTATGGCGACGCGTTTTACGACGGCGCGCGATAACGATTCGTTACCGCCGTCTGCTCGCCGGCAGTGGCGCTTACGACACCGGCGGCCGCTCCTTGGCGTAGATGCTCAGGCCGACCGCACAGGCACCCGCGGCATAGGGCTGCAGGTCCATCCTGATGAGCGCCGTACTGCCAGGCTTGCTGAAGTGCCCCAGGTCCATTGCCTGCGGAAGACGGCCTTCTGAGATGAAATGCGCCCCGACTGCGCAAACGCCCGATCCATGCGCCGCCATGCGGAAATGAATCGCGGCGGCCCGAACGAATCAGCTTTCGGGCAGATCGACGCGCTCGAGGAACTTGCGCCGAGGAAACAGCTTTCTGCCCGTATCGCGCAGCCTAACGATCAACTTGGGAATCGCATCGACGACGGCGGGTACCGCTTTGTATACGTTGTGCGTCGCCGCTTCCCATCGTCCGTAGTTCGTCTCGCCCAGCGCTTGCCTGAACTGGTCCAGCGTGATCGGTTTGCCCATGATTCCGGCGCGGGCCGCCAGCGGATGGATGATGTCGAACAGCAGGTCGTTGCGGATGCTCAGGTGCAGCAGGCAGTCGTCGTAGCGGCGCTGCTCGCGCTCGAGCGCCATGATCAGATCCGACTCGCCCAATTCCACCAGGAACACCAGGTCCTCGACGCGATGGCGAATGTTGCTGGGCGGAGGATTGGGAAACGACCGCAGGTTGGAGATGCGCTGCGATTCGTCCGCATTGTGCTTGGACAACTCGGCATTGACCGTCGACAGATAGTTGGCCTGGGAGATCAGCACGAGGATCGCCCGATTGATTGCCCCTGCCCGCAACTCCTCGCGCTTCACCGCCTCGACGATGCCCTGGTACTTGAAGGCGAGAATCGCACCCAGCAGCGTGCCGGCGAAAGGAAAGGCCCAAGTGGCCAACTGCATGGGCGAGATGGCTTCGACGAAGAACGCCACCGCGAAGAGCGCCACCATGAAGAGCAGCGCGAGCAGCGTGAGCAACCAGGCGCCGATACCGTTGTAGGCTCTCATGCGGCCACCTGCCGACCAGGGATGGCGTCATGCATCGTCATGTCCCCTCCGCTTCGGATCGCGGGATTCTGCCGGAGAGAAAGTGAACGGGCCGCTTCCATGCGTGGCCCGGGTCCGATGCGCCAGAAAACGCTGCGCTAGCTCTTCATCATGCTCTGCGGCTTTGGCCGCGGAGTAGCGAAGCGACGACTCCGCTCAATGTCCGGAGATAATCGCCCTTCGACCTCCGAGTAGGTTCGCTTCCATGGCCCACGAACGCGCGTGGATCAATCGGACGGCTTGGCGGACGCCATGGGGAATGCGCCGCTTATGCGGCCACACCACGTTCCATACGCCTCGTCCTCCACGGGCGTCGCTGAAGCCAGCAACTCCCCCAGCTCCTCGTTGCACGGATATACCGCCACCATCAGCGGCAGCAACCTCGCCGGATAACGTCCCGCTTTCACCAGCTCGCGCATGCGCTGGGCCGCAGGTTTTTCGAATTCGTCCACGATCGGCGAGCCCATGCGACGTCCCTTGGCGAGGGCGGTGAAGTACATGAACTGCGCGGGGTCGTTGTCCGGAAGCGCGACGGCGAGGGACTGCACCCAACCGTAGATGTTCCGTTCGCCGAACAGCGCATCCCTCGCATTCGCCAGGCAGCAAAGAGTAAGCGAAAGCACCTGGCCCAGAGCGCTCACATACTGGCTGGTGCACGTCGATGGCAACGCATACATCGGTACGCGCGGCTCGATGGCGGAAGACGTGGCGGTGCCGATGGCCGTCAATATCTCGCCCGTGATGGCGATGAGCGCATCGCCGGCATCGAGCTCGCCGAAGGTACGCTCGACGTGCCGCAGGATCGACAAGTCATCCAGCTTCCGCAGGCGATAGCTGATTTTGAACTGTTGCCCATCCGCGACGGCGATCTCGCCCTCCACGGCGAATCCGAAGTCGCGGGCAAGGTATTCCAGTTCCTCCTCGCTCACCGCCCGGCCGAACAGCACGAGATGGTGGCCATCGGCCACGGGCAGATTCAGCGCGGCATCCAGGTCGCTGCAGTAGACGAGCTGTTCCAGCAGCAACAGCGGCAAGGCACGAGAGAGGCGCCCACGCTCGTCCTCGCGGCCCGCACGCCCGTGGCCTTCGACGGATTCGCCCGTCGCCGCCAATGGCAACAGCACGATGCGCGGCCGATGCTCGCCGCGCGGCGGTGCCGCCCAGGCCATGTCGTGCATGCCCAGCAGCCAGGGAGGAAGCGCGAACTGCATCAGCTGGAGTTGCGGCTCATGCTGCAGCGGCTTCGGCGGCTCGACGACCAATTCGTCGAAAGCCTTGGCGAAATGCTGCAACGGTTCGGCATAGGCAGGCTGCCCCAGGGCGAACAGGCGATCGAGCCATGCGCGGCCGGCCGTGGCGTCGCCCAGTTCCAGATACGCTTGCAGAAGGTTGTAGCCGACACGGATATCGTCCCGGCGCTCGTCGTAGAGCGGCGCGATGCGCTGGACGGCGTCGTTGAGCAGCCCCTGCCGTCCCAGCTCCCCGGTGACGGTCAGCATCAGGCCGGAACCGTGCGGTGCGCGGGCCAGCGCCTGGTCGAACCAGGCCAGCCCTTGCTCACGCGCGCCGGCGCGAATGGCGCCCTGCCCGAGGAGCAGTTGCGGATACCAGCTATCCGGACGCTCCGCCAGGCGCCGCAGATAAGCCTGCCCCGCGGCCTCGCCTTGCGTTTCGTTGAGTACGGCAACGCGCCAACCCAGGCCATTGTCCTGGTTCGGGTCCAGTTCGAGCGCACGGTCGAGCGTGGCCATGGCCCATGCGCTGTCGCCTTGCATGTCGATGACCTTCGCCAGATTGGTGAGAAGAACGCCACTCTCGCCTACCTTGGCGATCGCCTCGCGCAGTGTCGCCCCGGCGTCCTCCGCCCGATCCAGCTTCATCTGCACGATGGCGCGGATGACGAAGGCGCGCTCCGTCACCGGATCGATCTCCACCAGGCGCGCGCTCGCTTCGTCGACATCCCCCGCCAAGCCGTCGCCCAGCGCCGAGAGAATCAGCGAATACAACTCGTCCGGTCGATCCCACTTGGCTTCGAGATTGGGTTTCAGGACGACCTGGCGCCATTGGTCCAGCGGTATCTGCAAGGTTCGCCCGTAGGCATCGACGACCGAGACGAGGCGTTGCCCGTTCTCAGGGCCGGCATCCGCTAACGGAGCCGGTTCCGCCTTCTTGCGTTTCTTGAAAAAGCCGAACATTCACACGTCCCTATGAAAAGCTCGTATCGGTTGCGCAAGCCTGCCGGGGATTGGCGTTTGTCGCAACGCCATGTCGGAAACCCAGCGGGTTCTGAACGAAGCGCCGGCATTACGCCATGCCGGATTCGAAATAAGCGTCCAGCACCAAAGGCGCGCCGATCTTGGCCAGCAACGCCATGACCGCAGGACTCAGCCGCGTTTCGCCACCGAAACCCTCCTCGAAATAGCCGCACCACCAATAGCCATCGAATTCGGCCAGCAAGTCGCGCAAGATCTCGGCCTTCGGCTCCAGGCAGACCGCGACGTGGCGCAATCCCTCCTCGAGAGATCGCCATGCGGGCCTCTCTCCCGACCGCAACGGGTCCCCGGAGAACGCCCACAAGGCCTTGCCGAAGCGATCTTTCGTGCCTCGCGGTTCGCCGACGTGCCGTACGAGGCTCGGCTGTATGCCCAGGCGCTGGGTGACCTGCGCCGGCACCAGATTCTCGCTTTCGATCCGGAATTCCACGGTGTACTCGCGCATCCGTCGCTACTTCCCGCCCGCATCGATGTTGTGATGGTCATAACTGACCACCCGCGTGAGCTGCCACTTGCCGTCCCGGTAGCGCCAGATGTGCAGGAACTTCCCCTCGCCCTGGCAGGTTTGGGTGGCGATCTCGCAGAAGCGGTGCGTGCCCGTTTCGATCGCACCGTAATCCTTGATGGGATACACCTCCAGGGTGCCGACGAGCTCGCGGCGCACCTTGTGGCAGATGTTCTCGCGTGTGGCTTCCACTACGGCCTCGCGCGAATTCATCAGGCCGCCTTTGTCGTGGAAGAACTCCACGTCCGGGACGAAATAGTCGCCGAAGGTCTTCAGATCGCAGTGGTTGTAGGCATCGAACAGCTTGGTATCGAGATCGGAAATCGTGCGCACCAGCGCATCGCCCTCGGGCATGGCTTCCGGCGTCTCCGCCCAGGCGGTTGAGAACGACATCAACATGACGATCAGAAGCGGCAGGCGCGAGAAGCGGGCGTTGGACACGGGAGAGCCTCGTGGTGACGGGGAGCGCGGTGGACAATGTCCACCGTCCGATCGGGGGCAGCCTAAACCGTTCGCACGGCGCAGGCATGTGACCCCGCGAATGCCCCCGCGAGCCTGCCGGGTCGGCGCGGCGGATGCCGCGCCCGGCGCGTCAGGCGGCTTCCAGCTCGGCCAGGCGTTGACGCAGCGCTTCGTTCTCCGCCATCAGCTCGGCGACCCGTTGTCGCAAGACCAGCAACTCCTCGCGTTCGCTCGCCGATGGCAGCTCTTCCGCGGCCTGGACGGCATCGTCGGTCTCCAGCGAAGCCGCGGGCACAACGCCCTCGGCCGCTTTGCTCTCCTTGCGCGGCCGCCGGCGCGACTCGCGGACGCGCTTGGCGGCGTTCTTGAGTTCTTCCTCGCCGGCCTCGGCTGCCGCGCGCTGTTCCTCGGCCGGCAGGCTGGCCACCGCGGCGGCGGCGTTGATCGACAGGACACCCGACTTGACCGCCGCGACGACTTCTTCGGTGGCCTGCTTGTGGATCTTCTCGATCAGGCCGACCTGGTTTTGGCTGAGGCGCGCCTCGCGGGCGAGTTCCTCGCGGCTGGGCAGCGACTCGGCCGCCATCGGAGGCGTCGGCGCGGCCGCCGTCTCGACGGAGGCATCGCCGGACACCATTTCCGTCGGCTGTTCGGCAGGCGCGTCGTCGGCCTCCGCGGCCTCTTGCGGCTGGGTGCGGCGCTTCGCGAGGATCTCCCGCTTGCGCAAGGCCAGCACTCCGCGCTGGAACGGCGAGACGCTGCGGCGGCCGAGGTGCTGCTCGATCATCCACAGGTGTACGTCTTCCATGGACTGGAAGCGGGTGTTCTGGATCGTCTGGAACGGCAGGTCGTGCTTGCGGCAGACGCTGTAGCGGTGATGGCCGTCGACGAGGATGTTGCCCCACAGCACCAGGGCATCGCGGCAACCCTCGGCAAGGATGCTGCGCTCCAGGGCCTCGTATTCGTCCGGCGTCATCGGATCGATATAGGCCTTGAGTTCTTCGTTGACGACAATCTCCGTCATCGCTCGCTTCCGGTCAGGCAAAGGGGGCGCATTGTAGAGAGCGCGCGCCGTTCGCGCTGCCTTGACGAAACCGGATGTTTGCCCCTTCGCCTTACCCGGTCGGGTAAACGCGACGGCACCGGCTTCCAGCCTTCCGCTCCGCCGCGCTATCTTGGCCGGCGGCGTCGCCATTCCTTCCCTACACCGGCCCACCCCGGGAGCCAGCCCATGGCCAGCAATCATCCGCATCTCTCCGCGCCCAGCCGCGAGCAGGCGCTGCATGCGCTTTACGAAGCCGCCGAGCTCGAGCACTGCCTGATGTGCACGTATCTCTATGCGGCTTTCTCGCTGAAGACCTCGGTCGAGGAAGGCCTGACGCCGGAACAGCTGGACGCGGTATCGCGCTGGCGCCACACCATCCTGCAGGTGGCGACGGAGGAAATGGGTCACCTGGTGGCCGTATGGAACATCACCGTGGCCCTGGGCGGCGCGCCGCGGATCGGTCGCTTCAATTTCCCATTGGACCCGGGCATTTTGCCGGCCGGCGTGGTGGTGAAGCTGGCGCCGTTCAACATGGCGACGCTGCAGCATTTCATTTTCCTGGAGCGCCCCGCCGGCTCGACCGAGCCCGATGGCGAGGGCTTCGCGCCTGAACGCAGCTTCGTGCGTGGCGCCGACGGTCCGCGTCTTACGCCCATGGGCGTGGACTACGACACGGTCGGGCAGTTCTACGAGAAGCTCGGCGAGGGTCTGCGGCGAATGGTCGACACCTACGGCGAGTCCGGTGCGCTGTGCGGCGATCCTGCGCTGCAGCTCACCGACGCGGATGCCAATCTTCCTGGCGCGAAACGCGTCATCTGCCTGAAGACCGCATTGGCGGCATTCGACGCGATCATCGCGCAGGGCGAAGGCGCGCAGGCGAATGTGGAAGGGTCGCACTATCACAAGTTCGCCGGCATCCGCGCGGAATACGGGGCCTTGCTCGCGGCCGACCCGTCGTTCGCGCCCGCCTTCCCCGCCGCCACC
>JBCNOA010000164.1:0-9873 GCA_039594095.1 Dyella sp. | reverse complement strand
ACTTCCAGCACCACGCGGTACTGGTTGAGCTGGGTGAAGATGGTGGAGATCTGGCGCTGGCCGAACGAGTCGTACAGCGTGTCGTCGATGGTCTGCACCGGCACGCCCAGGCGGCTGGCCTTCTCGCGGTCGATGGTGAGTTTCAGCGCATTGCCGCTGTCGGCCAGGTTGTTGTCCACGTCGGCCAGCTCGGGCCGCTGACGCATCGCCTGGGTCATCTGGTTGGCGTAGCCGGAAAGCTCAGACGAGCTCACGGCGGACATCGAGTACTGGTACTCGGTGGCGGCCACGCGGCTGTCCAGGGTCACGTCCTGCACCGGCTTGAGGTACAGCGCCACACCCGGGATGCCGGACACCGCCCGCTGCAGGCGCGGCAGGATATCGTCCAGGCCGCCGCGGTCGCCGCGGTCCTTCAGCACGATGCTGAGCTGGCCCTGGTTGAGGGTGGGATTGATCGAACCGGCGCCAATGAAGGCCGCCACGCCGCTCACGGCGGGATCCTTGCGCAGCGCCTCGGCCACCACCTGGGTGCGCTGCTCCATCTGCGGGAAGGCCACGTTCTGGTCGGCCTGCACCACGCCGGTGATCAGGCCCGTGTCCTGCTCGGGCAGCAGGCCCTTGGGGATCGCGATGTAGAGGAACACGGTGACCACCACGGTGATCAACGCCACGAACATGGTGAAGCGCTGATGCGCCAGCACCCAGCCCAAGGTGCGGTCGTACAGGTCCACCGTGCGCGACCACACGGTGCGCTTGCCCGCCGCGGCGTGGCGCTCGTGGGCGTCGTCGCCCTCCGGTAGCGCGTCGGGCTTGAGCAGGTAGGCGCACATCATCGGCGTCAGGGTCAACGACACCAGCATGGAGATCGCCACCGCGATGGTCAGCACCCAGGCGAACTCGTGGAACAGGCGGCCGGTGACGCCCGGCATCAGCAGCAGCGGCAGGAACACGGCGATCAGCGACACCGTCAGCGACAGCACCGTGAAGCCGATTTCCTTCGCGCCGATCTCGGCCGCTTCCTTGCCGTTCTTGCCCTGCTCGATGTAGCGGACGATGTTCTCGATCATCACGATCGCGTCGTCCACCACGAAGCCGGTGGCGACGGTCAGCGCCATCAGCGAGAGGTTGTCCAGCGACATGCCGGCGAAGGCCATCACGCCGAACGTGCCCATCAGCGACAGCGGTACGGCGATCGACGGAATGATCGTCGCCCACAGCCGGCGCAGGAACACGAAGATCACCGCCACCACCAGGAACACGGTGAGGATCAGCGTGAACTGCACGTCCTCCACCGAGGCGCGGATGGTCACGGTGCGGTCGGCGAACACGTCCAGGTGGACGTCCGCCGGCAGCACGCTGCGCAGCTCCGGCATGATCGCGCGGATGTGCTCCACCGTCTGCACGATGTTGGCGCCCGGCTGGCGACGGATGTCCAGCAGCACGGCGGGCTTGCCGTTGGCCCAGGCGGCCAGCTGGTCGTTCTCGACGCCATCGATCACGCGCGCCACGTCGGACAGGCGTACGGGCGCGCCGTTCTTGTAGCTGATGATGGTGTTCTTGTACTCGGCCGCATCGACCAGCTGGTCGTTGGTACCGATGCTGTAGCTCTGCGTCTTGCCGTTGAGCGTGCCCTTGGGCGCGTTGACGTTGGCCTGGGTGAGCGCGCTGCGCACGTCCTCCATGGTCAGGCCGAGGTTGGACAGCTGCGCCGGGTTCACCTGGATACGCACGGCCGGGCGCACGTTGCCCGCGATCGACACCAGGCCTACGCCCTGCACCTGCGAAAGCTTCTGCGCCAGGATGGAATCGGCGTAATTGTTGATCTCGCGCAGCGGCAGGCTGTCGGAGGTGAGCTTGAGCGTGAGGATCGGCGCGTCGGCCGGGTTCACGCGGTTGTACACCGGCGGATACGGCAGATTGTTCGGCAGCGTGCCCTTGGCCTGGTTGATCGCGGCCTGCACGTCCTGGGCGGCGATGTCGATGTCGCGGTCCATGGCGAACTGCAGCACGATGGTCGACAGGCCCGCGGACGAGTCCGAGGTCATCATGCTCAGGCCGGAGATCTGGCCGAAGTTGCGCTCCAGCGGCGTGGTCACCAGCGAGGCCATGGTGGTGGCGCTGGCACCCGGGTACTGGGTGGTGACCACCAGGCTGGGCGCGTCGATTTCCGGCAGCGCCGACACCGGCAGCTGCCGGTAGCCCAGGATGCCGAGCAGCATCACCGCCACCATCAGCAGCGAGGTGGCGATCGGCCGGCGGATGAAGAGCGTCGAGAATCCCATGGTTACCTGGATGGCCGTCCGTTGTGGACTTCAGGGCGCGGCGCGTCTATGCGCCGCGCGTGGCGCCGGGCGTCGCGCTGCGAGCGCGCGCCCGGCCGATTTGGCTTAGCCGCCGCGGCGACCGCCGCCGCGCTGCTGACCCTTCTTGCTCTGCTGCTGCAGTTCCTCGGCGGTCGGCGCGGCCGGCACTTCGCCCGGCTTGAGCGCCTTCACCTTGCTGCCCGGCTTCAGGCGGAACTGACCTTCGGTGACAACCTGGTCGCCTTCCTTCAAGCCGGAACCGATCATCACGTGGCTGTCGCCCACTTCGCCGGCGACCTTCACCGGCTGCATCTTGACCGTGCTGTCGCCCTGCACCTGGTAGACGTAGTCACCGTCCGGGCCGCGCTGCACCGCCTGCGAGGGGATCACCAGGCCGCCGGCCACCGTACGCACCTTCAGGCGCACGTTGACGAACTGGCCAGGCCACAGATCGCTCTTCTCGTTGGCGAACTCCGAACGCAGGCGGAAGGTGCCAGTGGTGGTGTCGATCTGGTTGTCGATCACCCTGAGCGCGCCGCCGTCGGCGATCGGATGGGCGTCGACGCGGTCGAGCGCCGTCACTTGCAGCGGTTCACTGCTGTCACGCGCGGCGTTGCGCACCATCTCCAGGTTCTGCTCCGGCAGCGTGAACATCACGTAGATCGGATGCAGCTGAGTGATGGTGACGATGTTGCTCGTCGTGGTGACCAGGTTGCCGGGGTCCACGCCGCGGATGCCGGTGACGCCATCGATCGGCGACAGCACCTTGGTGAAGCCCAGTTGCACCTGCGCGCTGGCGATCGCCGCCGCGTCGGCCTCGACCGCGGCCTGGTACTGCGACACCTGGTTGCGCTGGGTGTCCAGGTCCTGCTTGGAGATATAGCCCTGCGGCGCCAGGTTCTGGCTGCGCGCGAGATTGGAGCGCGCGGTGGCCAGAAGTGCTTCGTCCTGCGCCTTCTTGCCGACGGCCTGCTGGTAGCTGGCCTGGAAGGTGCGCGGATCGATCTGGGCGAGCACGTCGCCCTTCTTCACTTCCTGGCCTTCCTTGAAGTTCAGGCTCATCAGCTGGCCCGAGACCTGGGGATTGATCGTCACCGTATTGAGCGCCTGCACCGTGCCCAGCGCCGTGAGGTAGACGGGCACATCGCGCCTGGCCACCGGCTCGAACGTCACCGGCACCGGCGCCTCCTTGCCGTCGCCCTTGTCACCGCCCTTGCCCGGGCCGCCCTGGCCATTGCCGGCCGTCTGGCCGGGGCCGCCTTCGCCGCCTCCGGGCTTGTGCACCAGACGGAAACCGACCGCTCCCACCACGATCACGGCGATGACGATCAGCGCGATCTTCCAAAAACGCGACATGAAAAAAGCTCCTGGATGAAAGGCGGGCCACCCGACCCCGCCGGGCGCGACTGCGCGCCTGATTGGTACGACGGCGAAAGCATAGGGGTTGTTCAACGATATTGGACAATGCCAGTTGACAGGGGTAGCGCATGACCGATGGCAGGGATCCCGCGCCACTATGCGATCCGTCGATGTCGATCAGGTGTCCGTCCAGGGCTGTGGACAGGACGGGCTCGCTCAGGGTTCCCCGTGCGCGGTCCCGCCGCGGACGCCTGGAAGACTTGTCGCGCCGTTCGTCTATAATCCCGGGCTTCTTGCCTGAACCCGCGGTCCGGCCAGGCCCGACGGTTCGCCCACCGAAACCGGGAGTACTTGCGTGAGCGGTTCCATGACGAAATCCGACCAGAGCTTCATGCGCAGCTTCTCGTTGCTGATCGCTGGCCTGGGTGTGCTGACGCTGCTGCTCATCGGCGGCGCCTGGATGATCTACGACGCCGAGCCCAAGGAAACCAACCCGGAAGCGACCAAGAAAGTCGCCGAGCGCATCGCCCCCGCGGGCGCCGTCTACGCCGGCGACACCGGCCGCGCCGCGATGCAGGCCGCGGCCGAGGCCGCCGCGAAGGCCGCCGCCTCGCAGGTCGCTTACGGCGGCAGCACCGACGGCAAGACCATCTACGACAACCTCTGCCACAGCTGCCACACCGCCGGCGTGGCTGGCGCGCCCAAGCTGGGCGACAAGGGCGCCTGGGGTCCGCGCATCGCGCAAGGCCTGGACACCCTGGTCAAGCATGCGATCGAGGGCTACCACGGCCCGGACGGCAACTTCATGCCGGCCAAGGGCGGCAACCCGGCCCTCACCGACGAGCAGGTGAAGAACGCCGTGCACTGGATCGTGGACCAGGCCAAGTAAGCTTCGGCCTTCCTCGTTCCCGCAAAAAAGCCGCCTTCGGGGCGGCTTTTTTTATTGTCCGCAGAGCACGATCAGGACCGGTCCGCCACCCACTCGCCGGCGAAAGCGCGCAACTGGGGGAAGAATGCTTCGAAGTGCGCGCGCAACGGCTGCTCCCGTTCGGCGAGCACCGGCAAGGCGGTACCGATGGGATTGGCCCGGCTCAATCTTCCCGACACGCCCTGCAGCGCGCGCCCGATCTCCTCGCGATCGGCGTAGCCCGCCGGCAGGTCGCGGGCGTCCATATACTCGCGGAACCGCTTGAGGCCATCAGGCAGCAGCGCATCGTGCCGGCGCAGCAGCGCGCGCAATTCGTCTGAGTAGGCTGCCAGAGGCTGCTCGCTCCAACGCGTGAAATCCCGCGCCAGCTCGTGATCGAACCAGATATCCAGCAGGATGCCGCCGAAGCGCCGGTACGGCGGCGGCAGCAAGCGCCTGGCCTCGGCCACTTCGGCATGGCTGTCGGTGAAGACGTCGATGGCGCGATGCAGGCGGATGCCTTCGATCACTCGCGGCGGAAACCGCTCCGGATCGGGCTGGCCATGCACGAAATCGCCAAGCATGCCGCCCAGGCGCAGGCCTTCGTCGTCGCCCGCCAGCAAGGCATGAGCCAGATGGTTCATGCCGCGGGCTTGCGCGCGGGCAGGCGGCGGGCCGGCCCGGCGGTTATCATTCTGCGCATGACTCCCATCGCTTTCCCCAACGATCCGGATCAGTTCCCCGGAGAAGAGGCCAGCTTCGCGCTCCAAGGGCCGGCCGGCAAGCTCGAGACGATCACCAACGTGGCCACTCCCGGGGATGCACGCCGCGGCGTGGCCGTGATCTGCCATCCCAATCCCGTGCAGGGCGGCACCATGCACAACAAGGTGGTGACGATGGCCGAGCGCAGCCTGCGCGAGATCGGCCTGGACACGGTGCGCTTCAACTTCCGCGGCACCGGCGCCTCCGAGGGCAGCTACGACGACGGCAACGGCGAGAGCGACGACCTGGCCGCGGTAGTGCGCTGGGTGCGCAAGGTGCGGCCCGGCGATGCTCTGTGGCTGGCCGGCTTTTCCTTCGGCAGCTACGTCACCCTTCGCAATGCGGTGGCATTGCATGCCGATGCCTTGATCAGCATCGCCCCGCCTGCCGACCGCTACCGCTTCGAAACGCTCGCGTTGCCGCAGTGCCCATGGCTGGTAGTGATGGGCGAAGAAGACGAAGTCGTAGAGCCGCAGACCGTGTTCGACTGGATCGACGGCCTCGAAAAGAAACCCGAGCTGGTACGCATGCCCGAAACGGGCCATTTCTTCCACCGCCGCCTGATGGATCTGCGCGGCGCCATCAAGCACGTCGTGCAGGACTGGCTGCCGCCGCCACGGGATTGACACCATGAAGATGCGATTGGCCGCCCTGGCGGTGCTGCTCCTCCCCCTGTGCGCGCATGCCGCCAGCTTCGCCTGCGCCAAGGCGGGCAGCGCGGTGGAGAAAGCCGTGTGCGCGGACGAACGCCTGTCCCGGCTCGACAGCGACCTGGGCAAGGCCTACGCCCAGGCCGTGGCGACCGCGACCGATCCTGCCGCGTTGCGTGCTACGCAACGCGCCTGGCTGAAGGAGCGCGACGCCTGCGGCGCCGACGCCACCTGCCTGCGCCAAAGCTACGAGCGACGCCTGCGCGACATCGCCGGCAGCACTGGTGCATCCGCCACCCATCCGTGGCAAGGCAAGTGGGAGCTCGACAGCAGCGCCGAATCGGTCGGTGGCGTCATCGAGATCACCGGCAGCGGCCCCGCTTACCACTTCTCGCTCTCGGCGAACAACGGCGCCAACACCGGCGGGTTGGAGGGTGACATCACCGTGAACAACAACCGCGCCAGCTTCAAGGGCGCCGAGGACGCGCCGGCCTGTCGGCTCGATTTCGCCTTGAATGGACAGCGCCTCGCCGTCGAACAGCACCAGACCGATTGCGGCGCGGGCATGGGCGTGTACTTCGGCGGCACCTACCTCCCGGCTCGCGTTGCGGCGGCGCGTCCCAAGCCCGACCTGGCCAGCATGAAACTGCTGGACGCCGCGCAGAACGATGCCGCGCGCCGCCTGCTGGGCAAGGAGGACTACGAGACGCTGCTGTTCACCGCCAATGTGTGCGGCGGCATCGACGACAAGGACGGTCTCGGCGCCAAGGTCACCGATTGCTTCGTGCGCGGCCTGGCCAATACCAATGCCGCGATCGTGATGGCCAAGGGCTCGCAGCTGTGGATCGGCTTGCTGGTGTTCGACAAGCGCAACCAGTCGCGCATGCGCTATTACACCAACGTCCCCGCATGGAAACAGAAGCTGCCCAAGACGCTCCAGTCGTGGCACGACGAGCGCGATTCGGCGATGCCGATCGACAAGATGCCTTGAACGCTCCACCCCGCATGCTCGATGCAGGGCATGCGGACTTGCCGACATTTCCCCGAATTCATTCATGAGCGATACCCCACTCGTCCCGAGCGCGCGCTACCAGGAAGGCGTCGCCGCACATCGCTGGGAAAGCGATCCCGCACAGCTGGCCGTCCTGCCCGAGTTCGACCGCATGCACGCGGAGCTGACCGCCGCGCAGGCGGCGGGCAACGGAGGCCTGTTCGGGCGGCTGAAGTCGCTGCTTGCCGGCGAATCGCGCGAAGCCGTGCCCGGGCTGTACCTGTGGGGCAGCGTGGGTCGCGGCAAGACCTTCCTGATGGACCTCTTCGTGGCCAGCCTGCCGCACGGCGTGGCGCTGCGCCGGCATTACCACCGTTTCATGGGCGAGGTGCACGAGCGCTTGCGCGAGCTCGGCAACCGCCAAGACCCGCTGCTGGAAGTCGCCGACGGCATCGCCGCGCGCTGCCGCGTGCTGTGCCTGGACGAGTTCCTGGTCAACGACATCGGCGACGCGATGATCCTGGGCACGCTGCTCGAAGCACTGTTCGCACGCGGCGTCAGCCTGGTGACCACCTCCAACACGCAGCCGCAGAACCTCTACAAGGACGGTCTGCAGCGCGCGCGTTTCCTGCCTGCGATCGCGTTGCTGGAAAAGCATTGCCACGTGGTGGAGATGATCTCCTCGCGCGACTGGCGCCTGCGCGCACTCACGCAGGCGCCGGTGTACCTGACCCCGCCCGGCGCGGAAGCGGAACGCTCGCTGCAACGCATCTTCGCCACGCAGGCGCAGGGCGAGGTGATCGATGGGGGGCAGATCGTCATCAACGACCGCCCGATTCCCGTGCGCAAGCGCGCCGACAACCTCCTGTGGTTCGAGTTCGACGCGCTGTGTGAAGGCCCGCGCGCGGTGTCCGACTACATCGAGATCGCCAGGAGCGGCCCGACGGTCATCGTCTCCAACGTGCCGCAGTTCTCCGTCTACAGCGAAGACGCGGCGCGCCGCTTCGTGCTGCTGGTGGACGAGTTCTACGATCGCCACGTGAAACTGGTGCTCTCCGCCGCCGCGCCCATCACCGACCTGTACGATGGCCAGCGCCTGCGCGCGGAGTTCGGGCGCACCGAGTCGCGCCTGATCGAGATGCAGAGCGAGGCCTACCTGGCGTCCGAACACCGGGCGGACTGAGCCGCCGCGAAACCGCGACCGCGACACGCCCCCGGCCATGGCCCGGACGTACCATCTGCGCGTGCCACGCCACACGCGGAGGCTTCATGACCGACAACATCATCGACGTCTCGCACTGGGACGAACCCGTGGATCTGCGCAAGGCGGCCGGCGCCGGCATCGTGGCGGTGATTGCCAAGGCCAGCCAGGGCGCGACCGGCGCGGACCCGGCCTACGCCGCGTTCCGCGCGCAGGCCACGGCCCAGGGACTGCTGTGGGGCTCGTACCATTTCGGCACCGGCGACGACGCGGCCGCGCAAGTCGATCAGTACCTCCGCTGCGCCTCGCCGGGCGAGAACGACCTGGTCTGCCTGGACTTCGAGCCCGACCCGCACGGCGCCAGCATGACGCTGAGCCAGGCGCGCGATTTCGTCGGCATCTTCCAGCAGCGCTCAGGGCGTTACCCCGTGCTCTACGGCGGCTACTGGCTGAAGCAGCTGCTCGGCCACCAGCCGGACGCGCTACTGGCGCAATGCCCGCTGTGGCTGGCCCAGTACGGTCCGGCGGCGGTCCTTCCGCCCGGCTGGAAGGCGTACACGTTGTGGCAATTCACCGATCGCGAGCAGGGCATTCCGGGCGTGCGCAAGGTGGACCGCAACCGCTTCGCCGGGAGCGACGCCATGCTGCGTCGCCGCTGGCCTTTGTCGTAATGCTGCGGGGGGGTTCAGCGTGACGCTACCGCCGCTGGCGGCGAGAGTTTGGCGTGGTCCTCGCCCACGATGGCCTGCGCTGCGGTAACGTCATGGCTTTCTCCCTGGAACCGGCCATGACCAGCCTGCTTTTTCTTGCCTTGCTATCTGCCCCAGACATGCCTGCGGACGATTTCTCCATGCGGGTGCAGCAGGCGAAGTTGAGCGAGGCCGCCAAGGGTGGCTCCGAGTACCAGAAAAAGATGTGGGCCGCGATCGGCGACCGCACCACCGATACGCTCAAAGGTTGCATCGCCTCTCTGTCCAAGCCGAACAAGGCGCCGTTCACCCTGGTTGCGGATGTTCATGCGGACGGCAGCCTGGGCCGCGTCGAGGTGCGTGCTCCCACTGACGTGGCCACCTGTCTGCTGAGCCGGTTCGCCACCTGGAAGTTGCCCGAACCACCGGCCAGCCCGGCGCCCTATCCGATCGAAGTGGATTTCAGCATTACTCCCTAGCGCGTCAATCGGATGTTGAAGGGGCGCCTGCTTAACGGATAAGGTCCGGGCGATCAGGGATCAGGGATCAGGGATCAGGGATCAGGGGGAAGCATGAACGGGAAAGTTCGCGTAGCTCTACTGCTGGTTTTGCTGGTGACGGCAGGAGCATGGGCCATGTTTCAACATCGGTCCCCGCGGACCTCTCCCGGCACTCCGCGCGTCGACGATGGTTACGCCGCCTTCATCGCCAAGGCGAAGGAAGCCGAAGAGATCGCCGACGAGTTTCAGCGCTGCCTGCACTATCCCGACCCGCCGGGTACGCACTGGCATCCGGATACGACCGCTGCCTATTGCGGCAGGCGGCATTTGGCCACGCTGAGTCTGGCGGATGTCGGAAAGCTGATCGATGAGGGCAAAGCCGCCGAGCTCGAAGAGATTTTTCAGGGTTAGGCGGTGTCAATCTAGAAGTGCATCATCGATGGCCTGAGCGAGGTCATCGTGCCCCATGGCCCGCATGAACATCTCCGCCGGACAGTGGTAACCCAAGGTG
>JBCNOA010000163.1:0-9882 GCA_039594095.1 Dyella sp. | reverse complement strand
TGCAGGGCCCGATCGGTCATGGCAAGAACGACCCGATCGACAGCAACGATACGGAAAGCGGCCGCGCCCGCAACCGTCGTACCGAGCTGCAGGTCCAGCAGTAATCGACCGCAAGGTCGTTTTGGAAAAGCCCGGCTCGAGCCGGGCTTTTCTTTTGCGTCGGCGAGAGTAGGCAGCAAGCGTTGGTGAGGCAGGGGTTCACGCGGTTTTGCCTGAACGCGAACCCACCAAAAGCTTAAGCTGTCATGTTTGCCTGTTAAGGGACGTGCGTATCTCTTAACCTTTTTGCTACACTCTGCGCCGCTTGCTGTTAGGAACGTCAAGCAAGGGGCCATGAAAGCCCCTGTATGTCGAACCCTGAAGTTCTGACGCGCGATTTCCGTCTGGGGTGGAACGGACGCGAAAACCAATAAACGAGGAGACACCTGATGAATCGTAAGGGCTTGTATTTTCTGATTGCCCTGGCCCTGGGCGGCGTGGGTGCCGTTCACGCGCAGGACAGCAGCTCCAGCGCGCCCGCCGGTTTCGATGACCGTTGGTACATCGCCCCGACCGTCGGCGGCTACTACAACGACACCGACCGCAACACCAACAGCCGTCAGGTCTACTACGGCCTGGGCGTTGGCAAGTTCATCGCCCCCAACACGTCGATCGACCTGTTCATCGACCGCACCAAGCGCGACATCGACCGCAAGATCGGTGGCGGCAGCTGGTCGAACAACAACTACGGCGTGACCGCCCGCTACTACTTCGGCGCCGCCGATGCGTGGCGTCCGTACCTGCTGGCCGGCGTGATGGGCAGCTACCACCACAACCGCTTCGACAACGGCTGGTCGCCGGCTGCCGAGCTGGGCGTGGGCGTGTCCAAGTCGATCACCGACAGCTCCGACATCCGTGCGGAAGCCGGTTACCGCTACGACTGGGACGACAAGACCCAGCCGAACAAGAACGGCTACGGCGACTGGTTCCTGGGCTTCAGCGTGGTGTCGCGCTTCGGCGCTCCGCCGGCTGCTCCGGTGGCCGCCACCCCGCCGCCGGCTGCGCCTGACTGCTCCAAGCTGGACAGCGACGGCGACGGCGTGAACGACTGCGACGACAAGTGCCCGGGTACGCCCGCCGGCACGCTGGTCGGTCCGGACGGCTGCCCGCAGAAGGTCGTGATCGATCTGCGCGGCGTGAACTTCAAGTTCGACCGTCCGAAGAAGGGCGAGAAGGACATCAAGAAGGCCCTGGCTGAGCCCAGCGCCGACTCGATCGCCATCCTCGACCAGGCCGTCGACACCCTGCAGCGTTACCCGCAGGTCAAGGTCACGGTT
Organism: Dyella sp.; assembly: GCA_039594095.1. Classification (GTDB taxonomy): domain Bacteria; phylum Pseudomonadota; class Gammaproteobacteria; order Xanthomonadales; family Rhodanobacteraceae; genus Dyella_D. The sequence goes on along the minus strand of JBCNOA010000163.1, from coordinate 8,566 downwards.
GCCGGCTATACCGACTCGGTCGGTAAGGATGCCTACAACCAGAGCCTGTCCGAGCGTCGCGCGCAGATCGTGTACGACTACCTGACGGCTCACGGCATCGACGCCAGCCGCCTGCAGGGCCCGATCGGTCACGGCAAGAACGACCCGATCGGCAGCAACGACACGGAGAGCGGCCGCGCTCAGAACCGTCGTACCGAGCTGCAGGTTCAGCAGTAATCGACCGCAAGGTCGTTTGGAAAAGCCCGGCGCAAGCCGGGCTTTTCTTTTGGGCGACCGTAGGATCGGGCACGATGCGCGGCATGAGCCGACATACAGGGCAGGGCAGAAAGACAGCGACAGCCCGGGTGGCGCCGTCCGCGCCGCGGCATGGGCTGGCCCGCGTGCTGAGCAAGCTGGGCGTGTGCTCCCGCAGCCAAGCCGAAAAGGCGGTGCGCGCTGGGCGCGTCAGCATCGACGGACGCGTGGTGCTGGACCCCGAGCGCCCGGCCGATCCTGCCCGTCAGCGCATCCTGCTCGACGGCGAGCCCGTGGGCGAGGTCAAGCGCGTCTATATCGTCCTGAACAAGCCGCGCGGCATCGTCGTGAGTGCCGCCGACGAGCGCGGGCGCGATACCGTGTACGACTTGCTCAGAGAAGCCGGCCTGCCTTGGCTGGGTCCGGTCGGCCGCCTCGACAAGGCCAGCGAAGGCCTGCTGCTGCTGAGCAATGACAGCGCCTGGTCGGCCCACCTTACGGAGCCCAGGCATCACGTGGACAAGACCTACCACGTTCAGATCGACGCCATCCCGGATGACGCCATGCTGGGCCGCCTCGTGCAGGGCGTGACGGACGAAGGCGAGCGCCTGGCCGCGAGGAAGGTCGCCCTGCTGCGCACGGGCGAGAAGAACGCCTGGCTGGAAATCGTGCTGGACGAAGGCCGAAACCGGCACATCCGTCGGCTGCTTGCCGCGCACGGTATCGGCGTCCTGCGATTGATACGCGTGGCGATCGGGCCGTTGGCGCTTGGCGAACTGCCCAAGGGGCAGTGGCGGCATCTGCATGCCGACGAGGTGGCTGCCTTGTCACGTTGAGCAGACGAGACGGGAGCGCCTTAGCCTTCGATAGGTGCGCTCAGCCGGTCCCGCACCGCGCTCAAGGTGCGCTCCAGCAGAGGGTGCGGGCGCTTCGGATCGACCACCGCATAAATCTTATTGAGGCAGGGCTTTCCCGGCATGCCCACCACGGTGACGTCTCCGCGCGCCTCGGCGTCACGCGCGCTGGCTCGCGGAACAACGGATAGCCCGCGGCCAGCGGCCACCCAATCCAGCACCTCCTCGAGCTCCTCGAAGTGCGCGACGCTGCGCAGGCGCGCAGGCTTCTCGCCGAGCATCTGCGTGAACCAGGTGGCGAAGACGTAGTCGCTCTCGTCGTAAGTGACGTAATCGGCCCGAGCCAGCGCGTCGGCCTGCAGCGCAGGCGGTGGTTGCCGCGACGACGCGATCAATGCGGTCTCTTCCATGCCCATGGTGACCAGGCGTAACGGTCCGTGGGGCAGCATCAGATGCACGAAGCCCAGATCGCATGTTCCCGCGTCGACCTGTCGGACGACCTCCTCGGCCGTGGGAAAGCTCATGCGGATGGCCACGTCGGCCAGTGGCCCTTCGCGGAAGAGCGGCAGCAATTCGTAGCGCCCGAAGCCGCTGACGGCCGCGATGCGCAGCGGTGCTTCCGGCAAGACGCCGTCTCGCAGAGCTTCGTGCACACGCTCCCAGTCGCGGCCCATGTCCCGGCAAAACGCCAGCAGACGCTCGCCCGCCTCGTTGGGCACCAGTGGGCCGTTGCCGCGTTGGAACAGAGGCATGCCGAGGGCTTCCTCCAGCCGGCGCAGCTGATAGCTCACCGCCTGTTCGGTGCGATGCAGCGCGGCGGCCGCCGCGCGGAGGCTGCCGCCTTCGCAGACCGCGCGGAACGCATGCAGGTAACGCAGTTCCACATTCATGCGCGCAGCCCGATGGGGGAGAAAAATTTCGCGAAAGGGACAAAAAGATTCGCATGGCCGAGAGCGGAGCGGCAAGCCGAGAATCTCCCCACCCGCCCCAACGGAGCATCCATGAAACCCCGTCCGTCCGCGCTTCTTCTGGCCCTTGGCCTTGCCCTGTCCGCCCACGCCGCGCCGGGCGATGCCGCGCACTTCTATGTCTATCGCATGCAACCCGGCGCCGCCGGGAAGTTCGAGGAGGGCTACCGCCAGCATTTGGCATGGCATCGCGCCCACCGCGATCCGCTGGCCTGGTACGGCTGGACCATTGAGGACGGCGAACGCAGCGGCTATTTCGTCGATGCCAGCGTGGGCCAGCCGTTCGAGGCCTTCGATCACCGCGTGGATGTGTCCGAAGACGGCGCGGACTTCCGCGCCAACGTATCGCCTTACGCCATGCCCATGGGGCAGCCGGCCTACGTACTGTTGCGGGAAGCCAGCACAGGCACGCCTCTGGAGGACCTCAAACCGAGCGCCACCATGCAGGTGACTCATGTCCGCGTCCGCTTGGGGATGGAGACGCGCTTCGAACACGCACTCGCCACCGCGCACCAGGCATTGCAGAGGATACCGGGCGCCCCGGCGCATACCTGGTACCGGCTGGTTACCGGCGGCGATACCGCGCAATACATGCTGCTGGTGGCCCGCGACGGCTGGGCCAGTTACGACCGTTTCGAACGCAGCCTCGGCTCGCTGCTGAGCAGCGACGCCGCCACCGCCAAGGACGTGGCGGACGCGGTCCAGTCGGCCACCACGGAAACCTGGCGCTACCGTCCCGATCTCAGCGCCTTGCAGTGACCGAAGCAGGGAACCGCGCTCGCCCTGGGCAAGACGGTTCCCTGTGCGGGATCAACCGATCACGCCCAACTCGCGCCCCACCTTGGTGAACGCCGCGATCGCACGGTCGAGGTGCTCGCGCGTATGCGCCGCGCTCATCTGCGTACGGATGCGCGCCTGGCCCTGCGGCACCACCGGATAGAAAAAGCCGGTGACGTAGATGCCCTCGTCCAGCAGCTTGGTCGCCATCGCCTGTGCCTTCTTGGCGTCGTAGATCATCACCGGCACGATCGGGTGCACGCCTGGCTTGATGTCGAAGCCGGCCTGGGTCATCTGCTCGCGGAAGTAGCGCGTGTTCTCCTGCACGCGCTGGCGCAGCTCTCCGGCGTTGGACAGCATGTCGAACACTTTCAGCGCCGCGGCCACGACGTGCGGCGGCAGCGAGTTGGAGAACAGGTAGGGACGCGAGCGCTGGCGTAGCAGCTCGATCACTTCCGCTCGACCCGTGGTGAAGCCGCCCAGCGCACCGCCTAGGGCCTTGCCCAGGGTGCCGGTGAAGATGTCGATCTTGTCCATCACTCCGTTGACCTCGGCCGAGCCGCGACCGGTGTCGCCGAGGAAACCCGTGCAATGGCACTCGTCGATATGCACCATCGCGCCGTACTTCTCTGCCAGCGCGGCGATCTTGTCCAGCGGGGCGATGAAGCCGTCCATCGAGAACGCGCCGTCGGTGGTGATGAGTTTGGTGCGCGCGCCGGCGGCATCGGCCGCTTGCAGCTGCTTCTCCAGGTCCGCCATGTCGCAGTTGGCGTAGCGGAAGCGCTTTGCCTTGCACAGGCGAATGCCGTCGATGATGGACGCATGGTTGAGCGCATCGGAGATGACGGCATCCTCTTCGCCCAGCAACGGCTCGTACAGGCCGCCGTTGGCATCGAAGCACGCGGCGTAAAGGATGGTGTCCTCGGTGCCGAAGAACTCGGCGATCTTCTTCTCCAGCTGCTTGTGCAGATCTTGCGTGCCGCAGATGAAACGCACCGAAGCCATGCCGAAGCCATGGCTGTCCAGCGCTTCCTTGGCGGCCTGGATCACGTCGGGGTGGTCGGCCAGGCCCAGGTAGTTGTTGGCGCAGAAGTTGAGCACCTTGCGCCCGCCCTCCAGCTCGATCTCCGCCGACTGCGGCGAGACGATCACGCGCTCGGCCTTGAACAGGCCCTGGTCGCGAATGGAGTCCAGTTCGGCGGCGTAGCGCGCGCGGGTGGTGTCGGAGTAGGTCATCGGGATCGGCCCTTTGGGGGGAAAGATGCCGATTGTGAGCCTTTGCGGGGCGCCGGAAAACCGCCGGAAGGCCCTGGCCTTCCGGCGACCGGGTCGATCTGGCGATGGTTCAATGCAGCCCGAAGTCCACCCGCGTGGTCTTGCCCTTGTCGTCGATGCCATCGGGGGTGGGCTTAGGGTCCTTCAGGGCATAGCGGTTGTCCGCAAGCTTGCCCTTGAGCCAGTCGCGCACGGCCGTTGCGCGGCGTTCGGCCAGATCGCGCATGGCCGCATCGTCGGTCTTGACGTTGGTCTCCAGCAGGGCGCGCATGTCGTCCGGTTCGAGCGACTTGTTCAGGCCCAGCACGTTGTGCGGCTTTTCCACGTCCGCGTGCTTGTAGGCGCGGCGCAGGTACCGCTCGTACTCGTCGGGCGTGATGGATACCGCGGCGAGGGCGGCCGGGGAGACGTCGGCGTTCTTGCCTGATTCGTCGAGCACCTTTTCCTTGCGCACCATCTCGTCGACCGTGACCTTGCGCAGGCCGTTCTGGTCCTGCGAAGGATCCGCGCGGCCGACGATATCCAGCGTCAGCGACGTCTTCTGGTTGAGCATCGCCGCCACCTTGCCCAGACGTTCCTGAGCGGCGGCGTTGAGCACAGCCGAGCCTGGGTCGAACTCGACGTAGCCGAGGTCCTCGTGGCTCCCGCCGCCGAAGGCCGCGCCGAGCAGGCGGAACGGCGCGGTGGCGGCGCGGGCGATCAGGTTGCCGATGGCGCGCCAGATCAGACCGCCCATGCTGAACTGCGGATCGTCCAGCGAGCCGGAGACCGGCACGTTCACATCGATATTGCCCTGCGTGTCCTTCAGCAGTGCCACGGCCAGTTTCACCGGCAAGTGCGAGATGCCGGGGCTTTCGATGCGGTCGCCGAAAGTCAGCTGGGTGATGAAGATGTGGTTGTCGGCCTGCAGCTTGCGCTGGTCCAGCATGTAGTGCACATCGACCGTGAGCTTGCCCTGCGTGATCGGATAGCCCGTGTACTTGCTGGAGTACGCGCTGAGCCTGGTGAGCTCGACGTCATTGGCCTTGCCCTTGATGTCCAGGAAGGCCACCGGCGTCAGCGGATTCATGCTGCCGCTGATGTCTACCGGCGAGCTGTCGTCCAACTGCGCTTGCACGGCCACATCGGCGGGCGGCCCGCCCGCGGTGCCGAACGCGCCGATCTTGCCGGTCACCTTGGTGAGGTTGGCGGTGTAGTTGGGCTTGATGAAGTTGTCGGTGTAGTTGAGCTGGCCGTTCACCAGCGTGACCTGGCCGATCTGGATATCCGCCGCCGGCGCCGCGGGTTCGACCGGCTTGGCGACCTCGGTGGCCTTTGCCGTGGCGGCCTGAGCAGGGGTTTCGGCGCGGGTCACCGACACCGGCGCTTCCTGCTCCGGCTTGGCCACCACGTCCGACAGGTTCAGACGGCCGTTGGCGTTGACGATCATGCGCGCGTAGAACGCGCTCAGGACCAGATTGCCCACGTGCATGCGCGGCGTGCCGCTGCCGTAGGCGACGTCCAGATTGCCGGCGTTGAGCGCGCTCCAGCGCATGAAGTCGTCGCCGGTCACCTTGTCCTGCACGCGCACGCGTTCCAGCGCGGCATTGCCTTTGAAAGCGAATTTCGGTTCCTTGCCGCGTCCGTCGTAATGCACGCGTCCCTTGCCGCTCATGCGCGCACTGGAAATGATCACGTTCAGCGGCACGCTGATGTACGGCGCGAAGGTGGCGATATCGATGCCGCGCGCGGTCACGTCCAGGTCGGCCAGGGCCGGCGCAGGCTGCACCTTGCCGTTGGCCGAGAACGACCCCTTGCCGATGCTGCCTTCCAGCTTGAGCGTGCGTGGCTGGTTGAACTTGTCGCTCAGGTCATCGATGCCGCCCTTGAGCGAGGTCACTTCCACGATTGCTGGCTTGCCGCCGCCGGCGGTGCGGTCGGTGAAGCGTATGCCGCCATCCTCCACACCCAGGTGCGCGATGCTCCATTGCCATGCCGGGCCGGTGTCGGCGGACTTGGCGGGCGCGCGCGGCGCCCCCTTGGGTGGGGCAAAGAGCTGGGTGAGGCTGATGGCGCCGTTGGCGGCCCGCTGCACGTCCAGGCGCATGCCGCTGGCCACCAGGCTGGCCAGCCGCGCCTGGCGGGAAGCCAGGTCGATCTCGGTGATCTCGGCGTCCAGCTTGCTCCAGCCCACCGGCGTGGCTTGGCCCTTGCCGGCCGCTTCCAGGGCGAAGTCCGTGACGACGGCGTGCGCGGCCGCCAGGTGGACGTTGACCGCCTTGCCCCAATCCAGTTGCAACTGGCCGTTGGCGTCGAGCTTGCCTTTGGCGGCGCGGGCGGCCATGGCGGAGCCGGCCATTGCCTGCAGCGGCACCATGTCCACCTGCTTGAGCGTCAGGGCGGCGTTGAGCCTGGATGCCGCCAGGTCGAGCGTGCCCTTGGCGCCGATGTCGCCGCCGAACAACTGGCCGGCGAGGTCCAGCTTGGCCGCCGGCGCGGCGAGCATGCTCAGGCCGAGCAGATTGCCGTGAAGGCTAGTCAGATCGAGCTTGTTCTGCGCCGCGTCGGTGTAGTGCACCGCGCTTCCCGCGAGCGTGAGCGAGGCGATACGCAGATCCGTCGGCGTGGCCTTCTTGCTCGGCTCCGCCGGCGCGGAAGGTGCCATCAGCGTGTCGAAGTTGCTGTGCCCGCCCTCGCTGGCCGTGTAGTAGACCTGGGCCTGGTCCAGCTTCATGGCGCCGAGCTGGTAGCGGGAAACGAGCGGCTGCACATCCGACAGCTCCGCCGTGCCGTGGCCCAGGCGCGCAATGGGTTCGCCCTTGCTGCTGTCCAGCGCGAAGTCGTCCAGCTGCAGGTGGCCGGTCAGCCGCACCTGCGGTGCGTCGGGCGTCTGCAGGAAATTCAAGTCCAGCGTGCCGCTGAGCAGACCCTTGGGGATCGCCACCGGCAGCGGCTTCGGCACGTAGCCCATGTAGCGGGGCAGGTCGAAGCGATCCAGTTGAAAGCCGATGCTCGATTCGCGGGTGGTGGCGAAGGGCTTGGTCTGCCCTTCGATACGCACGGGGCTGCCGTCCACTTTCATCGCCAGCAGCGGCTTGACGAACACGTCCGTGCTGCTAGGCAGGTTGGCGAGGAAGGGAATGCCCACTTCCAGTTGCTCGACGCGGTGCGTGGTCTTCGTCGCCTGATCGTCGAACACGATGTCGCCGCCGTGCACGCTGATATTGGACAACGCGAAGCGAGCCGGCTTCGCATTCGGATCGGCGGGCTGGGACGCGTAGCGGTCGAGGATGTCCGAGAAATTGAAGCGCTGGTCCGCGGTGCGCGCGATATGGATGCGCGGCCCTTGCAGCGAGAACTCGTCCAGCACCGGCGCCAGGCGGAACAGCGAAGACCAGGACGTGTCGGCGATCACCCGGTCCACGTCGACGAAGCTGGCCTTGCCGTCGCGCTCGCCGACATGCAGCTGATCCAGTTCCAGCCGCAAGGTGTACGGGTTCAGGTGCACCGCGCCCAGCGTCACCGGCCGGTTCAGCGCGGCGCTGGCGTGTTTCTCGATCTGGCTGCGGATGATCGATGGCGCGGCCAGGAAACCGAACAGGCCGAACACCACCAGGACGATGGCAAGGATCAGCACCGTCTTGCGCGTCCGCCGCGAGCGGTACACGGCAAGCGCGCGCGAACGCGCCGCCGCCAGCCGGGAACTGCCGGGAGAAACCTGATCTGCCATGCGGGCAATGCTCCGTCGATATCGCGACCCGACGGCGAGCGACCCTACCCCGGCCGCGCACTCCCTAACCGTTTCCTCATCAAGCGCCGGTCGCGGGAGGAGTTTACTCGTGCGTGAGACTTTTCTGCATGGCTCCCGCGCACATCCGGCGCGGGAGCCGCGAGGCCTTTCAGGCTTCGCTCACAGGTGGCACGTTCAAAGCCAGGAGCAGACGACCTTGCCGCACTGGCCGGCATCCATCAGCTCGAAGCCTTTCTGGAAGTCGTCGATGTGAATCTGATGGGTGAGCACCTTCTGCAGCGGAAAGCCGGTGAGCACCATCTGCGTCATCTTGTACCAGGTCTCGTACATGCGGCGGCCATAGATGCCCTGCAGCGTGAGGCCCTTGAAGATCACCTTGTCCCAGTCGATGCCCGCGCCCTTGGGCAGGATACCGAGCAAGGCGATCTTGCCGCCGTGGTACATGCAGTCGAGCATGTCGTTGAAGGCGCGCGGATTGCCGCTCATCTCCAGGCCCACGTCGAAGCCTTCGATGTGCAGGTCCTTCACCACCTCGCGCAGCGGCTGGTTGGCCACGTTCACGACGCGCGTGGCGCCCATGTCCGCGGCCAGCTTCAGGCGGTAGTCGTTGACGTCGGTCACCACCACGTTGCGCGCGCCCACGTGCTTGGCGATGCCGGCGGCGATGATGCCGATCGGGCCGGCGCCGGTGATCAGCACATCTTCGCCGATCAGGTCGAACTCCAGCG
>JBCNOA010000162.1:0-9927 GCA_039594095.1 Dyella sp. | reverse complement strand
TGAGGTGCTTTCTCACGCCGACTTCCCCACCAACCCGCTGGCCCGCCCCTACGACGTCCCCGACGCGTTGGAAGATCCGCAGCAACGTCTGCTCACCCGCCTCGCCGGCATCCACATGGCGGTGAACGTGCTCACCGGCCTGCTCGGCAACAGCGAAACCTTCCGCGATCGGCAAAATTGCGCACAGCCCACCGAACCCGGCGAATGGCCGTTGCCACCCACGTGCGTGGAAGGGCTCTTCCTGGCTCTCCATTACCTGAGCCAGTACGCCGAGTCCCTCAGCCTCGGCCCGGCGTTAACGCCTGAGCAGGTGTAATCGATGCAAGCCCACGGCGCGCCCCCTAGCGCGCCGTGACTGGCTCGCTTACGAAAGACTGCGTGCTTACTGCACGCGATAAAGCACCGCGGCACCAGGCTTCGCCTCGAATGCCGGCACGGTGCGCTGCTTGAGCGGGTTGCCCTTCGCATCCCACACCAGCGTGTCCTGTGGATACTCGTCTTTGCGCGTCATCGCATCGATCTGTTTCACGATCACGCCCGAGCCTTCCTTCACCTCGGGGTTCCACGCGAAAACACCCGAGCTACCGTAGAACACCGCAGGCGCGTCGGCATCCAGGCGACGATCAGGACACATCACCAAACCGCGCTCCAGCATCACGCGCAACGCGCCGACAGGCACGGCCTTGACCGTGGGCGTCGTGCGATCGGCGCTATGACCGGGGCAGACATTGGCGGAACGGGTGACCATGCTCTCCACAACCTCGCGATCAGACTGCGCGAAAGCCTGCATGGACGTGGCGGCGAGAACGAGCAGAGCGGCGGGAGCGATCCTTGACATGAGTGCTACTCCTTGGTGTTGGGTGGAGCCGAGGGTAGCAAGGGTGCGTTAACGCCAAGTGATGGCCTGTGAGGCGGGCTGCTACGACGTCGCGCCTGACACCATGCCTAGCATCACCACAGTCAGCGCCTCGCCAGCTAACATTTCCCCTTTGTCCTGCGTCGCGCAGCGCGAACTGTATGAGCTAAATACTAGGCAACGGATACCAAGCCATCAGTGCCTGATTGGCCAATAGCCAAAAATAATGAGTGCCGCAAAAATGATGCCGACCAGAACTATAAAAGGAAGGACAGACAGCATTATCAATGCCTCTAACTTGTAACGATTTCGCCTTTTCTTCATGTACCCTCCTGCCGCGGCGGGGGAGACCCTCCAAATGGATCTTGTTGAAGAAGACCAAGAAGCAGATCAGGTTCACCGCTAGGGGCGCATTGGCGCACACCAACATAAGTTTCCGACATCTAATGACATCGTCGGTGCGCCGCCGTTTTGATAGTCAAGCGCCGCCTCCATAGCAGACATCGCATCAACTCTCCGTTGGCGCAGCATCCCGCGTATAACGCACCGGGGAGTCAGCGCGTCCGAGCGTGCTGCCAACTATCGCCATCCGCTCCAAGAGACGTTGCCAGAAGACGAACTCCAGGCTACCCGAACCTATCTACGGTAACAATGCGCACTTGGATAGGATTCTTTCCGGAACCTTGGTAAAGGCGAAGACTCGACGCTTCGCACGCGCGCGGTAGGCTCACCGAGTAGCTCGCAATAAGTGAACCTGACCCCGTTTTTGCACTTACAGGATGGCACCACCCAAAACAGGATCCTGAGCATCACCGACCCAGGAGCTGGCCGGCCGTTGCAGGTCACGTGGATCGATCGAGCCGCGGCGGAGGAGGCTAGGACCACCTATGCCGCCGATGTGGAGAGGCGCCGGCGCGAGAGTATTGCCTACAGCGACAAGCTCCAGTTCTGCACTTTCGAGTGGAAGGTCGCGGTGGAGGCGAGGGCGTTGATGTCGTCTGGCTGGACTGAGCAGGCGATCGCCGAGCATTTGGTGCGCGAGTATGCCTATGGACCAAACGGTCAGGCCTATCGTGGATCAGGAGAGGCGGAGGCAACGATTCGGCATGTGACCGCGGCAACCTCCATGCCTTCTGATGCGCGCAGTTCCAAGGGATTGCCTGACTATGCTGATTGAGGGTTTCTGTCGAGCTGTCAAGGCATGAGCATCAAGTAGGTCTTGCCCAATAGCGCAGACGTGACGGCGTCGATTTCATCGAGCGGTTGGTCTAGCACCAGCTCCAGGTCGGCTAGGCGTTGCGCATCCGGCTGGCTACGGGACTTCTTCTGCCGGATTTGTGTCGCGAGCTGGCCACTGCAGTGGAAGAGGATTTCCCGGGCGCTCGACATCTCGGCGTCGGCGGCGGCATAGCTCATCAGCCTTTCTCCTGGTGCGTGACATCGGTAGCGGATTATCGCGCTACCGATGTCACGTGCCCGTCGTGCTCAGCCGACGAAGCCGGACTCGAAGGACTGGATATAACCGATCAGGCTTTCAGTGCGCCCTTCGGCGATCAGCTGCAGAGGCGTCTTGCCGCCAAACGTATCGAGTGGCTGGCTCAGCCACTCGATCGCTTTGACGTGATCGCCAAATACCGCTTCGGCGGCCGATATGACGCGCTCCTGATCAGTCACCAGGTAACCCAATTCTTGCCAGTGCCATCTTGGAACATTGCGGCTTCCGCACAAATGCGCGTCGCTGGATCCAGGGATATTGCCAGAGATGCGCCATCGGCTAGCTTAATGTTTAGGAGAAGATCATCTTCATCGATCGCGGTGACCGTTTGCCCAATTAAACCAAGAAGCGCTTCGTAGTAGTTCGCGGAGCCCTTGGAGACAAGAGTCTCCTCGAGGCCAACCGAAGGATCGCCGTAGACGTTTATGTATGGCCCGTCGAAGTGGAGCTGCACATATCCCTTGACGAAGGTAATAGCCGATATTTCGCGGCCACGAAGAATTTCATTGAGTAACTCTTGGTTCGTCTTCTTCATAGAACACCAATTTTTAGGGCGATATGTGCCACAACGGATTAGATGGATTAATCGTTTGGCCGGTGTACGGATTTACCGTCTGGCCGCTGGCATTGTTGTAAGAACCATATCCGTTGGGATACGGGTAAGGACCCGACGTGATTGGATCCATGAACCTAAAACCAGTGACGCGAGGATCCAGCCCATTGCCACCCGACCCACCTTGGAACTGAATTCCACGGCCATTATTTGCGGGCGATGGGCCAGTTGCACCTCTCGGCACCGGATATGCAGTTCCTGAAGGAGTGACAACAAAGTTAGGACCAGAATTCGGTGCGCGACAACCTTCCATCACCTTCCCGCGCAGCACTTCATCCAAGCGCTCAACGTCAGCGCGCGTATAGACCGGTTCGGCGCGAGACATGACCGGATCTTCAAAGTTGGGATCGTACTGCCTGATTTGGGTAAATACGTTTCTATAAGCGGCAGCATTGATCGGCCCTGCCACATCGATCGGTTCAAGTAGGTCACGCTCGTTTTCCGCTTGCAGTCCCACCGGATCGACGTAGCTCAGCGGGTCGCTACCTACATAGGCATACAGGCTTGGTCCTGCGGCCAGCCCCGATGGATCGGGCTGATCGTACCCGCCAATAGCCGGCTCGTAGTCGCGGTAACCATTGTGGATCAGCCCACTTTCCACATCGTAGTACTGGCCGGGAAGGCGTAGATTGAACGGAGCGCCGCTACCCGTGGGCGAGCGCTCCCCGAAAGAGTTCGCCTGATAGCTCCACTGCCAAGCTGCAGCTCCTGTCCCGTCGGTGACCGCACGCGGTGTACCCAGCCCGTCGGCATGCACGTAGCTCACTATGCTGGCAGCGCCACTCGTATCCACTATGGCTACCGGCAAGCTATCAAGCCAGATGTAGCTGCGGCCGATCACACCGTACTCGCCGATCAGCCGATCACCTTCGTCGTAGGCGAAGCGCTGATTGCTCGCCGCCGCTTTGGTCACACGCTGTCCCATGGCGTTGTATGTGTAGTTCCCGACGGTCTGTCCGTTCCGCTGCAGCACCGCCATGCGATTCCGATCGTTGTAGCCATATCCGAAGGTATCGCCACCACTCGCACTACCCGTGGTATTGCCATTGGCATCGTAGGTCCGCGCACTGTTGCCGATGCTCGTCAGCCAATGCGTGCCGGCCTGATAGCCGTAGGTACCCGTCGCCAACCCATTGCTCGTCTTACTGAGACGATCGCCGGTCTTGTTGTAGGTGTACGCCTCGATCGCCTGCCCTTGCGCATCCTTGAGCCCCGTCAGCCGATACAGCGGGTCATAGCTGTAGGTCTCAATCGCCGGATTGGCACCTGCTGCGTTACCTAGGGCGGTGATGTTGCCCATCGCATCACGTGCGAAGTGCAGATTCAACGCCGGACTGACGACATCCGTCACCGCATAGTTGGCATCGTAAGTGCGGGTGATCGTCTGCCCATTGCCCAGCGTGTAGCTGGCGATCGGCCCGAACGGCAAATAGCTGACGTTGGTGACCACGTTGCCGGCGCCGGCGCCACTGGTGCCGGGCGGCAGCACGGTAACGGCGCTGATGCGGCCGGCGCTGTCGCGGGCGTACTGGATCGCCGTGCCATCCGGTGTTCGCGTGCTCGCCAGTCGATCAGCCAGGGTGTAGGTGTAGCTCACCGTGTCGACGTTGGTGCCCTGCGTCTGGGCCTTCTTCACCACATTGCCGCGGGCGTCGTAGCAGTAGACCGTGGTGACGGCGGTTTCGACGATGCTGGTCAGGCGGCCGATCGGGTAGGAACCGACGCAGCCGGTGACGCTGTCGGGTTCGTCGTAGCGGTAGCTGACGTTGGCGTCGCTGTGCGGATAGGTGGTGGCGGTGATGCGGTTGAGGGCGTCGTAGGTGCTATGGCTGACCACGCCGCGTGCGTCCGTGGCCTGGGTGCGGTTGCCAGCCGCGTCGTAGACGAAGGTGGACGTGCCCGTGTCCGGGCTGTGCACGCCGGTGGCGTTGCCCAGGCCGTCGTAGTCGTAGGTGGTGTTGAGACCGTCCGGGTCGCTCACGCCTTGCAGCTGGTCGCGCGTGTCGTAGGCGAACACGCTTTGGGTGTTCTGCGTGGCGGTGTCGGTGCCGTTGTAGTTGTCGATGGTGGTGATCAGGCGATTGAGCGCGTCGTAGCCCTGCTTGCGCTGAATGCCCAGCGCGTCGGCGCTGCGCACCAGGTTGCCGTTGCCGTCGTAGCTGTCGCTGAAGCTGGCGTCGAACACCGTACGGTTCAGGCCGTCCTTGATGCCGGTGAGCTGACCCAATGTGTTGTAGGTCCGGCCCAGCGAGCGGCGCAGGGCGCCGCTGGTGTCGAAGGTTTCTTCCTTGGTCTTGTTGCCGGCCGCGTCCAGCGTGTAGTGGATGCGGTTCCCCAGGGCATCGATGATGTCGGTGAGGCGATGGGCGGCGTCGTAGGCGTAGGTTACCTGCACGCCGTCCGGGTCCTTCATGGAGGCCACGGCGCCATAGGGCGTGTAGCCGATCTGCGTCACAGCGTCGTTGGCCGAGGGCGTGCCGTCTGCATTGGCGCGGACAGTGCGGGTCAGCAGCCAACCACGAGGATGGTAGGTGGAATCGGTGACGACGCCGTTGGCGTCGCGTTGGCGGACGATGCGGCCGTTCTTGTCGTAAGCCACATAGGTGGTGACATGGCCTGCAGCGTCGGTGATTTGGTAGAGATCGCCGGCGCGATGGCACGCACCGCCGGCGGTGCCGCAACCGGATTCGTCCGTACTCAGGTAGTAGCTGTAGTGCGTCGCGCTGGTGAGATCGGAGCGCGGGCCCGTAATGCTCAGCAGCAGGCCGACCAGCGGACACTGCGTCGAGTCCACTGCATTGCAGTAGCTATAGGTCCACCGGCTCACGCCGGCCGGAACCGAGCCCGTCGCAGCACAGACATAGCTGGACGCCACGGACGGATCGACCTCACAGCGAGCAACGACCTGCCCCGTAGCGTTATAGACCCAGCTGCTGCTGGCCACCGTGTGGCCACTGGCATCGCTCACCGTACGTGCCAGCGGCACGCGAAGCGCAGCATTCCACGTGATTTGCGTGGTGCGCTGATTGGCCGTCCCTACGCCGTCGACCTTTTGCTGCAAGAGGCCTTTCGCATCAAAGGTGTAACCGGTAGTAACGCCATTCCAGTCCTTAGCCGTCTGCAGGAAACCCTTCGCGTCATAGGTCATGCTCTGACCCATGCAATCGCTGCACGCAGGACCTGTGACCGAGACCAGACGCGTGCCGCCGGCGATGTTCTGGAAATTGTAGGTGCGCTGTGTACCGAGGTTGTCGGTCAGTGTCGTCGCGTTCTCGCTGTAGCTCAGCGTGCTGGTATCGACGTTGCCGGCGAGAGCGCTGCCGGTGGCCATGCCCGTGGTGTTGTCGTACGTCCACGTGGCGTAGGTCTGTTGGGCTTCGTCGACCCAGGCGGTCAAGGCGTGAGGGAAGTTCGTATTCTCGTACTTATAACCAATGGCGCTGCCGTCTGCGTACGTCACCGACGTGAGATGACCAGCGACGTCATACCCGTACTTCACGAGCGTTCCATCAGGCAATGTCAGCTGGCCAAGCAATCCGTTTGCGTTATAAGTAAAAGACAACGCGCGGCCGTAGCTGTCCGTCACACTACTGACCGTCGCCACATCGCTTTCGGCACTGGTGTTGTAGGTCAGAGACTGTTCGTAACCATCGCGACTGACGACCTTCGACAGGTTGCCATTGGCGTCATAGCTCTCAACATCTCCGTTCTCGGCAATAAGCGTGTAACCACTCGCCGAAGCAGTCAGCGTCAGCTTGCTCTGGTCAAACGAGACGCACCCGTCACTGCGGCAGGAAAAGTAGTGATAGCTCCCGTCCGGCCGGAATACCGCGACTCCAACGCTTGCATCGGCGATCGTGCCGGAAATCACCTGGAGACCGCCGGTGTTGAGCACGGGGATGACATCACCGCTAGACAGTTGGCACTGTCCGTTCCCGAGGTACGTTGCGGTCACGCCGGTGTACTTGGGGTTTGCCGCGTTGTCGCCCTGCTTATTGGCGATGTCGGCAACGCCCTGCACGCAAGCTGCCGACGCGGAGCCATAAACGCTGGATGAAGATGCGTAGTGAGTCGGTGCCGTAGGTAAGGCGGACTTAAGGCTAGCGTCTAGGCTGGAGATATGCCTGGCGCTATAACCGTCCCTCCAGCCAGGCGCGCCATTATCCGGATTCAGCGGATTGCTGTTGTAATAGCGCTCCAGCCGTAATCGCCCATCGCCACTGACAAAATCCACCGCCGACTCGGACATATTGCCCGTTCCGACCTCAATGGGATGAGCGGTAGCCACTCGCCCCTGGCCACACTCGCATTGCCCATTACCTGCCGGGTCTCCCGGGGCTGCGACGTAATAACCAACATAACAACCCCACACGTTGTAGTCGGCGTTGTAAGACCAGCGCGCTGCGCCATCGCAGCTAAATACTGTGTATGACGCTACAGAAAAAGTATCCAGCTTTCCGCAATCGGAATAAGCGATCATCGTACGCCGATAGGTGTGGCTGTAATCGTTGTAGCTGGTATTTGGGTAGCCATCGACCTTCCACCCGATCGGGTGGCAATACTGCGGTCCATACGGGTAACTGCTATTAGCTGCCGGCGCGTCATAGGCCTTTGCAGCCGATTCGGACCACATGACCCGATTGTTAGGGTCATTTATCTGGTTGCCCCAGTGATACGCGTTCCAGTTCTGCGCATAAACAGCAGGCGCCAAGGCAAGCAGGCTGCAAAGCAACGTAAATAACCAACGCTTCATACGTAGTCCCTAAGAAGTGTCGAGTCCGAGCAAAGACGCAATGTCTTGGTTTTTTCGTGGCGAGCGCTACCGAAGCCGCCTCGGCCGAGGTGGCCGCCGACCCGATGCATACAGGTAAGAAGCACTGAGGTTCGCGTCGAGATGACGCTCGAATCCGGTCCGTCCATGGCTCTTCCCTAGGCGCCTGGCGGCGCGTCTGTCCCTAGCAGATGTCTATGCGATGGCCCGATGATCGCGGCATAGATAACTGTGGCCCGCATCAGGCGACTGACAGCCTACGAAGTCCCATTCTCAGGTACGGAGACAGGCCGAGGCTCCCGGCGCAACTCAGAAGCCGGAGACGCCACGCAACGTGCAGGCTGGAAGCCAACGCAGTACTTGCAGCCGCAGCGGGCCTATCTAGCCCACTCGCCGAAGCTGAGCCGCTTGCACTGCCTACGAGGAGGAAAACTGACAGAACGCACAAGGTCACGATATACGCTGTGCCGCGCACTGGTATCTGCAGTTTCATAGAAACTTCCCTGTATCTCTAGAAGGTCTAGAGGCTAGTAAAGGGAAGTATCAAAATTTAGGACTTCAGAATTGTGTCCTAACTCGCACAAGTAGTGCGTTGGTGCGAAATCATGTTCACGGGATGAAACCTAACTCGCCAACTCCAACATCTCCGCCAACTGTTCCTCAATCCCCTCAAGATCCGGAATCACCGCTACGTCATCGCGCACCAACACCTGCGCCTTTACGCCCGGAGGCAACGGCGAGCCGTCGTGCGTGGGGATGATCAGCTCTGCGTTGAGCGTGGTCAGTCGCGGAAAGCCCTGAGTGACGACGGCGACGAACGGCAATTTCGGGTTGCCACCCAGCGCCTTCAGCACGGCGACGCGCATGGCGAGCGAGGGGTCGCCCTCTTCCGCGCCGGCGAGCTTGGTGAACGACACCAGCGGCACGCGCCAGCCGCGCCAAGCGATGCGGCCAAGCAGCCATTCCGGTGCGTTCTCCACCGTCTCCGGCGTCGGCAGGGTGATGACTTCGGCCACGGTGGCGTTCGGCAGCAGCAAGCGCAGATGGCCCACCGGCACCAGGACGCAACGGATTTCGCGCGGCAGGGGCTGCTCGCTCATCGCTGGACTTCCTCTTCGATCAAACGTGCCGCCAGTTCGAACGGCGTTCCCGTGAAACTTGCCAGGCGCTCGGCTTCCACGCCGTGCACCATGTCGGCGTAGTGGTCGCCGGAGGCCAGCTCCACCCACACCTTGCCGCCGCGGTCATGCACGGCTTGCGCGCCGGCGACCGCATCGGTGCCGGGGCCGGCGAAGACGATGGCGACGGCATCGCGACCGAACACGTTGGCCGCGGTGGTGAAGGTGGAATCGATGGACGGATTCTGGAACGACGTCACATCCACCACATCGCATTCCACGCGGCCGTCGCGCAGCAGACGCACTTGACGGTTGGCAGGCACCAGCACCACTTCGCCGGCACGCGCGCGATGGCCGTGGCTGGCGATGCGCACGGGCAACGCCGAATGCTTGGCGAGGCGTTCGGCTAGCGCTTCCACCGCCATGGCGCCCTGGTGCTGGGTGAGCAGCACGGCCATGCGCAGGCTGGATGGCAGCGCGGCGAGGAAGGCGCAGACCGAGTCGGTACTGTCCACCGTGGCGCCCAGCAGCAGCACGCGGCCGAGCGCGCTGTCGAGCTCGCCCAGATGCATTTCGCGGCCTTCGGCTTCGAAATCGGTCGGTGCGATGGCTTCTTCGATGGACACCAGCTCCAGCGTCATGCGCGGCTGGACGGTGGCGTCGACTTCTTCCACGTCGAGCGCGAGGTAATCCTCGGCGCTCATTTTCTCGATGCCGAAATCGTGCGTCTCGACGTCGGCGGGCAGGCTCTCGGCCTCGTCGTCCACCAGCGACCAGCCGCTGTGCAGCGCCTCGGCGGCGGAGAGTTTCTCGACCTTGATCGGCGTGTCGGCGGGCATGAAGCTTTCGTCCAGCGGCGCCAGCGCGAGATGGTCGAGCTGGAAAGCCGGACGCGGCGCACTCGGCGGCGCGGCCAGCGGTTCGGTCGGCACGCTGGCGGTGAGTTCGTCGGCCTTGGGCAGCGGGGCCGGGCCCTGGGTCATCAGGGCATCCGAGCCGAACTTGGCACCGGGCAGCGGCGGCGGCTCCACGCGCTTGCGATCCGAAGGGACGGTGGCGACGGGAAGACCGAAA
>JBCNOA010000161.1:0-10013 GCA_039594095.1 Dyella sp. | reverse complement strand
AGCGCCCAGGCCGGGCGCGCCGCCTCACTGGCGGCGCTGGCGCATCGCCTGCTGCACGGCCGGATGCACGAAGCCGGAGATGTCGCCGCCGAGGCGGCCGATCTCGCGCACCAGCGAGGAGGAAATGAAGCTGTACTGTTCGGCGGGCGTGAGGAACAGCGTTTCGACGCCGGGGATCAGATGGCGGTTCATGCTCGCCAGCTGGAATTCGTATTCGAAGTCCGATACCGCGCGCAGGCCGCGGATGATCACGCCCGCGTTGATCTCGCGCACGAAATCCGCCAGCAGGCAGTCGAAGCCGCGCACTTCCACGTTGCGCAGGTCGGCCAGGGCAAGACGCGCCAGCGCGATGCGCTCGTTGAGGCTGAAGCCGGGCCCCTTGCCCTTGTTGGGGCTCTCGGCGACCGCCACCACGATGCGCTCGAACAGCGGAGCGGCGCGCGCGACGAGGTCGGCGTGTCCATTGGTGATCGGATCGAAAGTGCCCGGGTAGACGGCAAGACGCGTATTGACCGGCGGATTCACGTGGGCATCGGCACAGCGGCTGGAAGGGCGGCTAGCTTAGAACCTGCGCGCGATCCGCGCATAGCCCGGACGCGTCAGGAAACGCGGCGATAAAGCGCGTAGCGCACTTCGCCGGCCTGTCCTTCGCGATGCGCCCGCCACGGCTCCGGCACGCTCGGCGCCCGCTCGCGCGGAGACTCCACGTAGATCCAGGCCGCCGGGGCAAGCCAGCCGCCGCGCTCCAGCTGCAGGGTCAACGCTTCCCACAGATCCAGCGCGAAGGGCGGATCCAGGAAGACCACGTCGTAGGGTCGCGCGGCGCCGCGCAGGTAGGCTGCCGCGTCGGCCGTCGCCACCTCGCCGCCCTGGGCCTTGAGGCGCGCGAGATTGTCGCGCAGCGCCTGGGCGGCTCGAGCATCGCGCTCGACGAACTGGGTGCGCGCCGCGCCGCGCGACAGCGCCTCGATGCCGAGCGCGCCGGTTCCCGCGCACAGGTCCAGGCACTGGGCTCCGGCTATCACGGGCGCCAGCCAGTTGAACAGGGTCTCGCGCACCCGCTCGGCCGTGGGGCGCAGTCCGGGGATGCCCGGCACGTCCAGGCGCGAGTTGCGCAGATGGCCGCCGATGATGCGGATGCGTCCGGTAGGTGCGCTCATGCGGGCAGGCGCCGCGCCGCGTCGCGCTGACGGGGCGTGGAAGGCTGGGGTGGTAGCATGCGCGGCATTGTCTTCGAATCCCCGCCGCAATGCTCAAGTTCTGGAAGAAGAAACCCGCCGAGACGCCCCCGCAGCCGCCGGCCGCCGCGCCTGCGCCGGCAGAGGACGCTCCGGCGGCGGCCATGCCGCACGACGCGGATGCCGCCTCGCTCGACACCCCCGCCCTGGGCGAGGCCCTATCGGAAGCCGCTCCCCCGGCCGAGCAGCCGGGCGAAGAGCAGCCGTTCGAAGTGCCGGCCGCCGAGGCCGCGCCGGCCAAGCGCAGTTGGCGCGAGCGCCTTTCCGGCAGCGGGTTTGCGCGCGGGCTGAGCTCGCTCTTCAGCCGCCACCCGAAACTCGACGACGCGCTGCTGGACGAACTGGAGACCACGCTGATCACCGCCGACGTCGGCGTCGAAGCCAGCACCGCGCTGGTGGAAAGCCTGCGCAAGCGCATGCACAAGCGCGAATTCGCCGACTCGCCTGCGCTGCTGAAGGCGCTGCGAGAGGAGCTGGTCCGCTTGCTCGCACCCGTGCAGCTCCCGCTGGACGTGGGCGGCCACAAGCCGTACGTGATTCTCACCGTGGGCATCAACGGCGTCGGCAAGACCACCACGATCGGCAAGCTGGCGCGCCGCTATCGCGACGAGGGGCACGCGGTGATCCTCGCCGCGGGCGACACCTTCCGCGCGGCCGCGGTGGAGCAGCTCAAGACCTGGGGTGCGCGCAACAGCGTGCCGGTGATTGCCCAGGGTCAGGACGCGGATTCGGCCAGCGTGATCTTCGACGCGTTGCAGGCGGCTCGCTCGCGCGGCGCCGACGTGCTGATCGCCGACACCGCCGGCCGCCTGCACACGCAGGGCGGCCTGATGGACGAGCTGGGCAAGATCGCCCGCGTGCTGAAGAAGATCGACGCGCAAGCGCCGCACGAGGTGCTGATGGTGATCGATGGCACCACCGGTCAGAACGCGGTGAACCAGGTGCGCCAGTTCCGTCAGATCGTAGGCGTCACCGGACTGGTGGTGACCAAGCTCGACGGCACGGCCAAGGGCGGTGTGGTGTTCGCCCTCGCCCGCGAGTTCGGCCTGCCGATCCGCTACGTCGGCCTGGGCGAAAGCGCCACGGATCTGCGCGTGTTCGACGCGGAAGCCTACGTCGACGGCCTCCTCCCCGCGTCGCTGGGACAGGGCTGAGCGCGATGCCGGAGCCATGGGAGTGAAGATGCCGCGGTGGCTGCGCATCACCCTGTGGAGCGTGGCCGGCGCGGCCCTCGCCGTCGTGGCCACGGCGGTGATCTCGCTTTACCTGCTGCTCCAGCCCGGACGTTTCACGGCGATGCTGCAGCGCCAAGCCAGCCATGCCGGCCTGGACCTCAACCTCGCCAGCCCGGCCAGCCCCACGCTGTTCCCCCGCCCCGCCCTGGAACTGCAGGGGCTCACGCTGAGCGCCAAGGGCGCCAACATGCCCATCCTGCTCGCCGCACGTGGCCGGCTGCAGCTGCCGTGGCACGCGCTGCTGGGCGATGAAACGGCCATCACACGGCTGGAGATCGACTCGCCCCGCGTGGATCTGGACGCGCTCGAAGCCTGGTTGGCCAGCCTGCCTCCAAGCCCCGAAAGCACGCCGCCGGAGATCCCGCGGATCGATGCCGGCGTGCGCATCACCCGCGGCAGCCTGGTGCGCGGAAACGACATGCTGCTGGGCGACGTATCGCTCGATGCGGGCAGTCTCATTCCCGGTCAGCCTTTTCCGCTTTCCATTTCCGCCAAGGATGCCAAGGCCGAACCGCTGCAGCTGCGCCTGACCGCCACGCCGCGGCTGAAGGGCGACACGCTGCAACTGGACAACATCGGCCTGCACTTCTCGCAGGGCTCGACGCTGACCTTGCAGCTGTCCGGTGACGCGCACTGGCACGGCGCCGCCGACGCCTCGTTGCGCCTGGGCGGCAAGCTCGATCATGCCGACGCTGGCGCTTATGACGTTTCGCTGCTGCTGACGCCGGCCAATCAGGTCGATCCGCTGCTGCTGGCGATCAAGCTCGACGGCCCGGGCAACCATGCCGATCTGCGCCTGCCGCCGCTGGCGCTCGCCGACTGGTGGACGCAGCTCAACCATCCGCAGACGCCGCGCCTGAGCGTTCCGCCCGGCGTGGGCAGCGCCCAGATCGCGACGCTCGATGCTGGCAGCGTGCATATCGAAGGGCTGAGCATCCAGGCCGGCGTCGCGCCGGCGACCGCATCGTCCGCCGCTGCGCCGGCTGCCGGTGCGGGGAAGTCCGCCCCATCCAAGACCAAGCCATGACCCGAACCGCGTCGAATCCATTCGCCACCCGACTGCTGGCGTGGTTCGACCGGCATGGCCGGCACGACCTGCCCTGGCAGCATCCGCGCGACGCCTATCGCGTATGGCTTTCCGAGGTGATGCTGCAGCAGACCCAGGTGGCTACGGTGATCCCGTACTTCCAGCGTTTCGTCGACGCGCTGCCGACCCTGCGCCACCTCGCCGAAGCGGACGAAGACGCGGTACTGGCGCTGTGGTCGGGGCTGGGCTACTACCGCCGCGCACGTTTTCTGCATCGTGCCGCGCAGCTTTGCGTCGAACTCCATGGCGGCGAACTGCCGCGCGATTTCGAGGCGCTGGCCGCCCTCCCCGGCATCGGGCGCTCCACCGCCGGCGCGATCCTGGCGCAGGCGCACGGACTGCGTTTCCCCATCCTGGACGGCAACGTGAAGCGTGTGCTGACGCGCTATCACGGCATCCACGGGCATCCGGGCCAGAGCGCGGTCGAGAAGGAGCTCTGGCGACATGCCGATGCGCATACGCCGGCCGAGCGCGTAGCCGACTATACGCAGGCGATCATGGATCTCGGCGCCACGGTGTGCACGCGCTCGCGTCCCCGTTGCGAGGAATGCCCCGTGGCCGAGACCTGCATCGCGCGGCGCGACGGGCTCACGGCCCAGCTCCCGAGCGCCAAGCCGGGCAAAACGGTACCGACACGCTCCACCGTCATGCTGCTGCTGCGCGATGCTCGCAGGCGCGTGCTGCTCGAGCGCCGCGGGCCTCAGGGCGTGTGGGCAGGCCTTTGGAGCCTGCCGGAGGCCGAGGGCACGGGAGATGCGTGGCGCAAGGCGCAGCAACTCGCGCGCATCGACGACGCGGAACCGCTCCCGCCGTTCGTGCACGTCTTCAGCCATTACCGCCTGCAGGTGGAGCCGTTGCTGTTCGATGGCGCGACAGCGCATCGCGCCATCGCCGATAATCCTTCGCTGCGCTGGTGCGATACCGGCGATATCGCCGCGATGGGCCTGCCGGCTCCCGTGCGCACCCTGCTGCAGAGCCTTTGAGGAATGCCCATGAGCCGTACCGTCCGCTGCGCCAAGCTCGGCATCGATGCCGAAGGTCTGGACTTCGCCCCCTGGCCCGGCCCGCTCGGCCAGCGCATCTATGCGGAAATCTCCAAGCCCGCCTGGCAGGAATGGCTGGCGCACCAGACCATGCTGATCAACGAATACCGCCTCAATCCGCTCGATCCGAAGGCCCGCAAGTTCCTGGCCGAGGAGATGGAGAAATTCCTCTTCGCGGGCGAGTCGAGCCGGCCCGAAGGCTACGTAGCGCCCGACACGCATTCTTGACGACCGTCGCGAAGTCCGGTTTAATGCGCGGCTCCACGAAGTACAGGATGGCCCCTGTGGCCACCGCACTACGGCCGGGTAGCTCAGTTGGTAGAGCAGGGGATTGAAAATCCCCGTGTCGGCGGTTCGATTCCGTCCCCGGCCACCATTTCGAAGGCTCCGCAGCGATGCGGGGCCTTTTCTTTTTGGACCGGCTCGGCAGCGTGAGGGGCACGAGGCCTGCATTGCTCGATAATCGCGGCTGCACATGGAGCCACTCGCATGAACGAAAGGATTTCCCTCGTCGCCGGCCAGCGCGTGCTGTGGCTGCCCGAACTCGGCGACACCATTGCGCGCGAGAGCCACGCGAACGATCTCATCGGCGAAGCGTGGAACCAGCAGGCATCCTGGGTCGCCCTGCCCATCGCCCGCGTGCATGAGGACTTCTTCCGACTGGAAACGAAGCTGGCGGGCGCCGTGCTACAGAAGTTCGTCAACTACGGCATCAAGCTGGCGCTGATCGGTGACATCGCGCCGTGGCTCGAACGCAGCCAGGCCTTGCGCGACTTCGCACGCGAAACCAACCAGGGCGGCACGTTCTGGTTCGTGGAAGACGAAGCGGCCTTCGATCGGAAGTTGAACGCGACGACTGTCCGCACGTAAATCTCGATGTGCACATGCGGGGCGCTGGGTATTCGGCGGCCGGCGTCTTCGACCGAGGACCTTGGTGCCTGTTCGATAACGAACGCGGCATTCAATCGGTCTGCGTCCTCGTCTCATAGGACTTTTCTGATTCCGGCCTCCACCGCGCGTGGGCACCATGCACGCCATGCCCGCGGCAAGGCGAAATGCACGTGCCCCCCTTGCCAGCCTGAACCTTGCCGTGGGCACCTTTCCTACACGCCGGGGATGGCCCGTACTGGCGAGCACGCCAGCGGCGGCGAGGTCGTCGGAGCGACTCGCCGCCGGGATTTTTATCCCGCCCCGAAAGGTCGCCATGAAGCGTAGCGTTTCATGGTCATGCGTTCCGGCGATGCGCGCTGGCGCCACTTCCCGATGCACGGTCCGTGCCTTGGCCGCAGCCGTACAGACGGCTAAACGGAATCTGAAAGGCCCGCCTTGAAAGCGCGCCGCTCTCTCCCTATCTTCGCGACGCCGGGCGCTTCGGGCCCGGCGTCGCCGCGCCATGCGCGGCGCGGCGATCCGTCCAACCATGTTGCTTATCGAGGATATGGCTATGCGTACCGCAATCGACATCGCTCCGCTCCATCGCGTCGGCATCGGCTTCGACCGCATGTTCGATCTGCTCGAGGCCACCGCCCGCACCCAGGCGGCCGACAACTGGCCGCCCTTCGATTCCATCCGCCTCAGCGAGGACCGCTACCGCATCGTCATGGCTGTGGCCGGTTTCGCGCGCGACGAACTGGACATCTCGGTGCAGGCGAACCTGCTCACCGTCAGCGGCGAGCGCAGGGGCGATCAGGAAGGCGAAGTGCTCCATCGCGGCATCGCCAATCGCCCCTTCAGCCGACGCTTCGAGCTGGCCGAGCATGTGCAGGTCACCGGGGCACGACTGCAGGATGGCCTGCTGACCATCGATCTCCGGCGAGAGGTGCCGGAAGCCTTGCGTCCTCGCCGCGTCGAGATCGGCGACGGCACCGACACCGCCGCGCGGGTCCGCCAGCTGGAAAGTCAGGCAGCCTGAGCGAGTTCGGTTACAGGAGATTTTTCTCTTTGGGGTGGCGGGCGATCCGCCACCCTTCTTATTTGCGTCTTCGCGTCGTTCAGCGGCATTTTCGCTTTGTGTATGCCCTGTCGACGTTCATGGCAGGTTGCGTCCGGCGGAGAAAACTCGACGGTCCCTACCGCAAAGAGGAGACGTCCATGAAGATTCGTCTTACTTCATTGGCCATCGTTCTGGCGCTCGGCGCCTCCACGGCGATGGCGCAGGACGCACTGACCGAACGGCAGGTGCACAACCAGCTGGAGCAGCAGGGCTACACCAAGATCCACGACCTCAAATTCCGCGACGGCATGTGGCGTGCCCACGCGAAGAGCGCCGACGGCCGGCGCGTCACGGTGAAAGTCGATCCGCGCACGGGCGAGGCCTATCCGGACGAGCAGGTTTCCCGGTTGAGCGAGACGGACGTGCGCGCTTCGCTGTCCACCTCCGGCTATACGCACGTCCACGACGTGGACTTCAAAGACGGCGTCTGGCGAGCCAAGGCGGAGAATCCGGCCGGTGCCGACGTGCGCCTGCAGATCGATCCGCGGACGGGCAAGATCATCGGCACCGACTGAGCGCGTACGCCCGGCACCGTCCACCGAGCCGGGTTCGCCGCGCGGTCCGTGCCGACGCGGATGCGGGGCCGCCGATAGGGAGTGGACCGTTCCGCTGCGGGCTATCTACTATCGGCGCGTTTCCCCCAAAGGTACCGCCCGTGAAACGACTCGCCCTTT
Source organism: Dyella sp. (assembly GCA_039594095.1). Taxonomy (GTDB): domain Bacteria; phylum Pseudomonadota; class Gammaproteobacteria; order Xanthomonadales; family Rhodanobacteraceae; genus Dyella_D. Next base: position 2,743 of record JBCNOA010000161.1, on the reverse strand, counting down.
CGTTCCTCGCCTTGTCCATCTCCTCCGCCGTACTGGCGGCCCAGGCGCCCAGCTTCGATCCGCAACGGCTGTCGGCCGACGTGAAGACGCTTTCCTCGGATGCCTTCGAGGGACGCGGCCCAGCCACGGCCGGCGAAACCAAGACCGTCGACTATCTGATCGCCCAGTACAAGGCGGCCGGCCTGCAGCCGGGCGGCGACCTCAAGAACGGCAAGCGCGAGTGGACGCAGGCGGTGCCGCTGCTGCGCGCTGAAATCGTCGGCACGCCCGCGCTGTCGCTGAAGGTCGGAGGCAAGGACGAGAAGCTGACCCAGGGCGAGCAGATCGCGGTGCGCGCCGCAATGGACGGCTCCAAGGCGGTATCGATCAAGGACGCGCCCCTGGTCTTCGTCGGCTATGGCGTGAAAGCGCCGGAGCGCCGCTGGGACGATTTCAAGGGCGTCGATCTGCACGGCAAGATCGCCGTGGTGCTGATCAACGACCCCGACTTCGAGACCGGTCAGGGCGACTTCGGCGGCAAGGCCATGACCTACTACGGCCGCTGGACCTACAAGTACGAAGAAGCCGCGCGCCAGGGCGCTGCCGGCGTGCTGATCGTGCACGAGACGGAGCCGGCATCCTACGGCTGGAACACCGTGAAGAACTCCAATACCAACGCGATGTTCGACATCGTGCGCGACAAGCCGGCAGAGACCCACCCGCAGGTCGAAGCCTGGATCCAGCGCGACCTCGCAGTGAGCCTGTTCAAGCGCGCGGGCATGGATTTCGAAGCGCTGAAGAAACAGGCGCAGACGCGCGAGTTCCAGCCGGTGACATTGAAGGGCGAGACCTTCTCCGCCAACTACAAGGTGGACAGCAAGGTCATCACGTCGCACAACGTGGCGGGCCGCATCGAGGGCGCCAAGCGTCCGGACGAGACAGTCATTTACAGTGCGCACTGGGACCACCTAGGCGTAGGCGAACCCGACGCCAAGGGCGACCGCATCTACAACGGCGCGGTGGACAACGCCACCGGCACGGCGGCGCTTGTCGAGCTGGCACGCGCCTTCAAGAACGCGCCGAAGCCGGAGCGTTCCATCGTGTTCCTCAACGTGACGGCCGAGGAGAAGGGCCTGCTCGGCTCCGAATACTACGCCGCCAATCCGCTCTACCCGCTCGGCAAAACGGTCGGCGTGATCAATCTCGACGCACTCGACCCGCATGGTCCGGCGCGCAACTTCACCATTTCCGGCAGCGCCAAGCTCGACCTCCTGGACGATCTGATCGCCACGGCCAAGCGCTGGAATCTGGTCTATTCGCCGGATCCGAAACCTGAGGCTGGCCATTTCTTCCGCTCCGACCATTTCTCCTTCGCCAAGCGCGGCGTTCCGGCAATCTCCTTCGGCTCGGGCAACGACTGGATGGATGGCGGTCTTGCCGCGGGCAAGAAGGCCGAGGACGAGTACACCGACAAGCACTATCACCAGCCTTCGGACGAGTGGGAGGCCGGCTGGTCGTTCACCGGCATGGCGCGCGATCTGCAGGTCCTTTACACCCTCGGCAGCGAGCTCGCCAATTCGAACCAGTGGCCTGACTGGAGCAAGGATTCGGAATTCCGCGCGGCACGCGACGCGACCGCGTCCGATCGCAAGTAAAACCAGAGAAGCCCATTGGGAAAAGCGAACGGCCCGCCTGTGCGGGCCGTTCCTTTTCGGGCGAATGGGTACATTGACGCGGCACTCACACAAACGCCACGAAGCCGTCTTCGACGGATCACGATCCGGTCATTTGCCGAGGGCAGCCTATGCCGGCACCGTCCCCTCGTAAGACTGCATCATGCTGGCTCAATACGTTTATCCCGCCAAGGCGGGGCTGTTCCGCATCGTCAGGCACGGGCGCCGTTGGCGGGCCATGTTCGAAATGCAGGAAACCGGCCGCAATTGGTTGAAAGAACAGGGTTTTAACGGCGATTGCGAGATGCGGCTTTCCGCCGACATGCGCTATCGCGGCCAATCCTACGAAATCGAAACCACGCTCCAGCCGGAATGGCTGGGCAGCGGCGACGCCGGCGCGATAAACAGGGCTTTCCATGAGGAACATGCCCGCCTCTACGGTCATTCCGATGAGCGGGCGGCGGTGCAGATGGTTAATCTCAGGCTCGTCGTCTCCGGGAAAACACCGAAGCCGCCGCTTCGCGAGACAGGCGTGGCCACAGGCCCCGCAAAGCCGCGCTTTCACACGAAAGGCTGGTTTGGCGGCATGGAACACGACATGGCGATCTATCACCGTGACGATCTGGCGGCCGGCCACGATTTCAACGGTCCCGCCATCGTCCTTCAGGACGACACCACCACCGTCGTGCCGCCCGGCTTTACGGTCCATGTGGACCGTTTCGGCAATCTCGTCATTACCAAGCGGGAGTTTTGACCCATGACCATCGATCGCCGCAATCTCAAGGTGCTGGCCAATTTCTGCTCGGCCGCCGCCGACGCCATGGCCTTTACGCTGATGCGCACCGCCCATTCCGCCTTCGTCAAGGAAACCGAGGATTTTTCCTGCCAGGTGGTGACGCGCGAAGGGCTGGCCTTCGCCAATCCCCGGCAATTCGGCGCGCCCTGGTATAGCGGCATCGACTACGCGCCGCTGCTTTCCATGTTCGAGGAATATGAAGAGGGCGATATCTGCATCACCAACGACCCCTATAGCGGTTTCGTCGCCACCCACTCGCCGGATATCCACATCTGGAAACCGGTCTTCCATGAGG
>JBCNOA010000160.1:0-10081 GCA_039594095.1 Dyella sp. | reverse complement strand
GCACCATCTCGCAGTTCTACGTGGAAGGCGAAGGCTATGCCGGCGCCCCAACGTTCATGGTCAAGCCCTATGCGGGCATCTTCGCGGTATTCACCACGGCCAAGCCCTGATCCGCCTTGCGGGCCGTGCCCGGGACTACACTCGGTCCATCGCCCACACAGGATTGCCGACCGATGCCCCGAGTCCGACGCTTCCGCTGGCTGCGCGCCCTTGTTCTGTCGCTGCTTTTTCTCGTGCTGGGCGTGCTGGCCGCGGGATGGTTCCTGCTCGCCGGAGGACGCGCGAAGCTCGACGGAGATGTCTCCGTCCGCGGCCTGAGCGAAGGGGTAAGCATCGCCCGCGACGCCCTGGGCGCGGCCACGATCGATGGCAAGAACCGCGACGATGTGACGTACGCGCTCGGCTACGTACACGCGCAGGAACGCTTTTTTCCCATGGACCTGATGCGCCGTGTCGCGGCCGGCGAACTGGCCGAGCTGGTCGGTTCGGCCGCCGCGGACACCGACGTCGAGCATCGGCGCCACCGCCTGCGCGCCGTTGCGCAGGCCGCGGTGGCGCAGCTTTCCCCGCAGGACAGGCACACCCTGGATCTCTACGCGGCGGGGGTGAATCGCGGCCTGGCCGATCTGCGGGTCAAGCCCTGGGAGTATTTCCTGCTCGGCACGCAACCGCAGCCGTGGCGGCCCGAGGACACATTCCTGGTCATCGCGGCGATGTACCTGGACCTCAATGGAGACGGCCGCAACGAACGCGAGCTCGGCTTCGCGCAGATGCGCTCCGCGCTGCCCTCGCCGCTCGTGGATTTTCTTCTTGCCCCCGATCCGGAATGGGAGGCTCCGCTCATGGGCGATCTGTCGCACCCGCCAGTCATTCCGGGCCCCGACATCTTCGATCTGCGCAATCGCCCCACGGCATCGAGCGCCGATGCGAGGGCGCTCGCCTCATTGGCTTCTGCACTGGACGAGGCTCGGCCGGGCAGCAACAACTTCGCTGTCTCCGGCCATCTCACCGAAACCGGCGCCGCCATACTCGCCAACGACATGCATCTGGGCCTGCGCGTGCCGGACATCTGGTTCCGTACGCGTCTACGCTACGCCGATCCCGCCGCACCCAACGGACGACGCGATGCCAGCGGCGTCACCCTGCCCGGCACGCCTGCGCTGGTCGCCGGTTCCAACGGACAGGTGGCATGGGGCTTCACCAACAGCTATGGCGACTGGCTCGACTGGGTCCGCGTGCAGCGCGATCCGGGCGATCCGTCGCGCTACAAGGTGCCGGAGGGTTGGGCGAGGATCGAGACGCACGACGAAGTGGTGCGCGTCAAAGGCGGTCCGTCACGCACGCTGAAGGTGGAGGACACGCGCTGGGGACCGATCCTCGCGCAGGACGTCGATGGCACCCCGCTCGCGCTGGCCTGGATCGGTGGCATGCCGCGCGGCTACAACCTCGGCGTGATGGCGCTCGAACATGCCACCAGCGCGAACGCGGCGCTCGATATGGCACCGGCCATGGGCATGCCGCCACAGAACCTGCTGGCCGCCGACAGCGCCGGCAACATCGGCTGGACCATCACCGGCAACAGCATTCCGCTGCGTGCCGGCTTCGATCCGCGGCTGCCGGCGGACTGGTCCGTCGCCGGCACGGGATGGCAGGGTTGGGCCACGCCCGCGCAGTACCCGCGCATCGAGAATCCTGCCGATGGCCGCCTGTGGACCGCCAACAACCGCACGGTGGATGGCCCCTCGCTGGCCCTGCTCGGCGAGGGCGGCCACGATCTGGGTGCCCGGGCGCAACAGATCCGCGACGACCTGCGCGCGCGCAGCAGCTTCGCCTCCGGCAATCTGCTGGACATCCAGCTCGACCATCGCGCGCTGTTGCTGCTGCGCTGGCAGCGCTTGCTGCAGGACACGCTCGCCGGCGCGAACGAACCGGCGCTCACGCAGCTTCGCCAGCTGACCGCCACGTGGCGCGGACGCGCCGCGGCAGACAGCGTCGACTACCGCCTCGTGCGTGCGTTCCGCGAGAAGGTGCACGCCGCCGTGCTGGCACCGTTCGCGGCGGAAGTCGCCGAGCGATACAAGGATTTTTCGTGGCCGCGTCCAAGCCACACCGAAGCGGCCGTATGGGCGCTCGTCCGCGATCGTCCCGCGCACCTGCTCGATCCGCACTATTCGGACTGGAACGCGTTGCTGCTGGACGCTGCCCGCCAAGTGGCGGACGAGCTCGGCAAGCAACCCGGCGGACTGGCCGCGCGCAGCTGGGGCGAGGTCAACCGCACGGGCGTGCGCCATCCCTTGTCGCGCGCGCTGCCGGCCGTCGCGGGGCATTGGCTCGACATGCCCGACGAACCGCTGCCCGGCGACGACAACATGCCGCGCGTGGCGCGTCCGGGCTTCGGCGCATCCGAGCGATTGGACGTGATGCCGGGGCACGAGGCGGACGGCATCCTGGAGCTGCCCGGCGGACAGAGCGGCAACCCGCTGTCGCCCTATTACGGCGCCGGGCACGAAGATTGGGTCAATGGCCGGCCGACGCCTCTCCTACCCGGGCCGGACCAGCATGTCCTGATGCTGAAACCCGCGGCGGGCACGTGAAGCGCGCTACGATCGCCTCGCGTTCGGATAGTTCTCTTGGATTCGCCGGATTTTGTGCGGAAAAACACATAGCGGTGCCACTCAGGGGTAGGCGGCGGCACCGTTCGATGTTGGGATGCAAGGCGAGCCCGCCACCCGGCGGCGCCATTTCGAAACCCGCAAAGGAGAGACCCATGGCAAACCGCAATCACCGTTCGTCCGCGCTGTTCGCCGCTGCCACGTTCGCGGTATCGCTCGCAGCCGGTACGGTCCATGCGCAGCAACTTCCCTCGCTGGACAGCGCGGTGGCCGTGGCCACGCGCTGGGCGGCGCAGGCCGACGCCAGCCAGGCGGATGCCATGTGGCAGGCCAGCAGCCCGATCATGCAGAAGAGCGTGAGCAAGGCGGACTGGGGCAAATATCTCGACAACGTGAAGAAGCAGCTCGGCGCGACGCAGGGCCGCGATTGGGCTCAGCTCGGGCGGGTGGAGAATCCGCAGGGGCTTCCTGCCGGCAATTACATCAACGTGGTGTTCGTGGCACGCCATGCCAACGCGCAGGCCGTCGAAACCGTTTCGCTGACCCAGTCGGGCAGCAGCTGGGTGCCGGTGGGCTATGTGGTGCGCCCAGTGCAGCAGCAACAGCCGGCCGCCGCAGCACCTGCATCGCCCGCCGCGACGACGCCGCCCAAGAGCGGCAAATAAGCGATACGCCCTTCACTGCAGAAAAGAAGAGCCGCCCCAGGGCGGCTCTTTTGCTTGTGCGGTCCGGCGAGTCGGTTTCGATCGTCCGCGATGGCCGCTCGATCGCCTCGACCCGAACCGCGGTGCGGCGAAAGATCAGGCCAGTAGACGTTCGCAGATCGCAAGGTACAGCGCGGGCAGCTGCTCCAGGTCCGCAAGGGCGACGCATTCGTCCACCTTGTGAATAGTCGCGTTGACCGGCCCCAGTTCGACCACCTCGGCGCCCAAGGGGGCGATGAAACGCCCGTCGGAGGTGCCGCCGCCCGTGCTCTGCTCCGGCTCCAGCCCGCACAGGTCGCGGCATACCGCGGCGACGGTCTCGCGCAGGCGCCCGCCCGCGGCGCTCAGAAACGGCTCGCCCGAAAGATTCCAGTCGATCGCATAGTCCAAGCCATGGCGATCCAGCACCGCCTCGACACGCGCGCGCAACGCATCGGCGCGACTGGCGGTGCTATAGCGGAAATTGATGAGCGCGGTCAGTGCGCCGGGAATGACGTTGGTCGCTCCGGTGCCGGCGTTGAGATTGGACACCTGGAACGAGGTCGGCGGGAAATCCGCGTTGCCCTCGTCCCAGCGCTCGGCGGCGAGCTCGGCCAGTGCCGGCGCGAAGGCATGGATGGGGTTCCGCGCCTTCTCCGGATACGCCACGTGTCCCTGCACGCCGCGGACCGTCAACGTCGCCGAGAGCGAACCGCGGCGGCCCACGCGGATCAGGTCGCCCAGACGTTCTTTCGACGAAGGCTCGCCTACCACGCACCAGTCGATGCGCTCGCCGATGGCGCGGAAGTGCTCGGCGACCTTGCGTACACCATCGAGGTTGGTCGGCCCTTCTTCATCGCTGGTCATGAGAAAGCCGACGCGACCCGGATGGTCCGGATGCGCCGCGACGAAGGCTTCCAGCGCCACCGCCATCGCCGCCACCGATCCCTTCATATCGGCCGCACCCCGTCCGTAGAGATGGCCGTCGCGCACGACCGGCTCGAACGGATCGCTGTGCCAGCTCTCCGCCGGCCCCGTCGGCACGACGTCGGTATGCCCGAGAAATACCAGCAGGGGGCCGCCCTTGCCATGCGTCGCCCAAAGGTTGTCCACCTCGCCATAGCGCAGATGCGTCACCTCGAACCCCGCCCGCCCCAGCCGCTCCGCCAGCAGGGCCTGGCAGCCCGCGTCGTCCGGTGTGATCGAACGGCGGCGGATGAGGTCGGCGGCGAGGTCGAAGACGGCGGACATAAGGATTCCAAAAATATTTGTGGCCGTCGGGCTAGCCACCTAATGCCACACCAATCGTGTGCCCGACGGCATAGGTAATCAAGGCTGCAGCCAGCGTGATTACCAACTGCCGCGCAACGGAAAACACCAGCGTGCGACCGGTGAACAACGAGGTGCCGATGCCGATCAGGGTCAGCGCGAAGACAGTAGCAATAGCGCTCCCAAGCATCGCTGCATGCCCCTGAAAAAGTAGATAAGGCGCTACCGGGAAAGCTGCGCCCGTGGCAAACATGCAGAACGACGAAATCGCCGCACTGTATGCCGAACCACCTAGATCTTCAGGGTCTATGCCCAGATCCTCGCGCACGAGCGTGTCGAGCGCGGCGCGTGGAGTCTCGGTCAGATGTTCGGCCACGGTATTGGCCACCTGCGGTTCCAATCCCTTGTCGCGATAGATGCCTGCGATGCTGCGCGCACCATCCTCCGGCGCGACAGCGAGGCGCTCCGCGCGTACGGCGATCTGCGCTTGATAGAACTCCCGCGAACTGTTCACCGAGAGCCACTCACCCAACGCCATTGAACATGCGCCGGCGACGAGTCCCGCGATGCCAGCCATCAGAACCGCATGGTCATTGTTCGACGCGCCAGCCATGCCCATGACCAGACTGACATTGGATACCAGCCCGTCGTTGGCTCCAAGCACGGCGGCACGCAAAGTGTTGCCGCTCTGGCTGCGATGTTCACGCCTCCCCGACTTCGCTGATTCCGCACCGCCGAAATGGTTGCGAAGCTCCTTGCGGTCGACGGAGGGCTCCACATGATCGGCGTGCTCCAGGCGCACCACCGTCGGCATCACGAACTCGGTGCCGAAGCGGCGCGCGAACCAGGTGAGCACGCGAACGCGGATGCCTACGACGTGGGCCGGCACGTCGACATTCATGGCATGCAGGTGCGTCTCCCAGAACGCCGCGTTGGCCTGCTCGGCCAGCGCGATGCGCCTATAGGCGCGGCGCTTGCGTTCGTCGCTGGCCAGATCGGCCAGGCGCTCGTAAAGCTCGGCGTTGTTCCGCTCGATCCGCAGGTTGGCGAGGAAGCGGCGCGCCTTGCCCGGGTCGCTGTGGGGATGGCTCATTCGGGCTCTCCCTCGCGCTGTCCCAGGTAGATCAAGGCGCCGAGCAGAACGGCCACCAGGCGGAACGATGTCTCGATGCCGTTCCACTGTGAGGACATCCACATGCCGAACCATTCGCCGCCTACCGCCATGAAGCCCACGAGCCAGAGCGCGATGCCCAGGCTCAGCCCGGCCACGGCCAGCCCTTTCGCGCGCTGGAAGAGCGCGCCCGGAGCGCGCCGGCGCAGCCACATGCGCCACATGCCCGCCCAGCACAGCGAAGCGGTGGCGATCTGCGTCACGATGATCAGCACATAGGCCGCGTGCTGCAGCGGCGGCGAGGTGATGGCGCGGTACCGAATGCGCGCATCGGGGAAGATCGTGTCCATCGCCAACACATGGCGGACGAAGGCGAAGTTGGTGCCGTAGTCCGTGACGTTGCCGAAGGCCACCAGACTCACCAGCAAGGCGAGCCCGGCGACCAGCAGTATCTTGGACAGACGCAGCGGCATGCTCAGCGGCCGAAGAGCTTCTTGAAGCCGTTGTCGGTGAAGCCGACGCTGACCGAACCGTCCGGTTGCACGACCACCGGCCGGCGGATCAGCGCGGGGTATTCCTTCAGCAGCAGTGTCCATTCCGGATCGCTGCCCGGGTTCTTGCGTTGCGGCAGCAGATTGCGCCACGTGGTGCCCGACTTGTTGACTAGCTTTTCCCAGCCGCCCAACTGGCGCGCCCAATCCTTCAACGTGTCAGCGGGAACGGGATTGGCGCGGTAGTCGACGAAGGCGTGACCTACGTCGAAGCGGTTGAGCCAATTGCGCGCCTTCTTGCAGGTGTCGCAGTTGGGCAGGCCGTAAAGCGTGGGGTTGCTCATGAGTTGCTATCCGTCGAAAGTCGCTGCTGGCGAAGCATGCGCAGCAGCACGTAAAAAGCGAGCGAGGCGACCAGATGCTTGATGGTGTGTCCGCTGACGCTACCGCCCGTCGCATGGAACACCAGTTTGTCGCCCTGTTCGCAGGCGAAGGCCACCAGGTACGTGCCAAGCACCACGAACAGGCGGGAGCGTCCGCTCCATGCCGTCGGCAGCAAGGTCACCGCCAGCAACAGCAAAAGCACCGACCCACCCTCGGCCACGAAATAGGGCAGCAGATTGCCGGTGATTTTCCAGTAAACGACGCTCCCCAGGCCGAGCAGCGACAGGCCCAGCAGTGACAGGTCCGAGCGCCAGCGCAGGCGCTCGGCTAGCGTCGCCGCCAGCAAAGGCATGAAGACCAGCGTCATCGGCAGGCGGTCCCACACCAGCCGGGTGTCGGAAGGCGCCCAGTGGTAGTAAGCCGAACCAAAGGCGGTGAGCGCCAGACCGGCGAAAGCGAGGCCGTAGGCATGCCGGGTGGCCCCGTCCATCGCCCGCACGGCCGGCGCGTGCATCGCCAACAAGCCCAGCAGTCCCACCGCGAGGAAAGCGAGATTGGACGTCACGTCCCCGAAGTTGGGCAACCCCATCCAGCCACGCTGGTCGGCGAAGTCGTGATAGGTCTGCGGCTGTGCCACCGGTGGCAAGGCGAACGCCGCGACGACCAGCAACGCACCGGCCAGCGCGAGCATTTGCGCACGCCCGCGCGCCGCCTTTATGCCCGCCCCGGCTACCGCCGACATCACTCGGCGCTGCGCAGCAGTTCGTTGATGCCGGTCTTGCTGCGGGTCTTCTCGTCCACCTGCTTGACGATGATGGCGGCGTAGAGGCTGTGCGTGCCGTCCTTCGCCGGCAGGCTGCCGGCCACCACCACGCTGCCGGCCGGTACGCGGCCGTAGCTGACTTCGCCGGTGGCGCGGTTGTAGATGCGGGTGGACTGGCCGAGGAACACGCCCATGCCGATCACGCTGCCCTTCTCTACCACCACGCCTTCCACCACTTCGGAGCGGGCACCGATGAAGCAGTTGTCCTCGATGATGGTGGGATTGGCCTGCAGCGGTTCCAGCACGCCGCCGATGCCGACGCCGCCGGACAGGTGCACGTTCGCGCCGATCTGTGCGCAGGAACCGACCGTGGCCCAGGTGTCGACCATGGTGCCGGCGCCGACATAGGCGCCGATGTTGACGTAGCTCGGCATCAGCACGGCGTCCTTGGCGACGTGCGCGCCGCGGCGCACCAGCGCGCCGGGTACCACGCGCGCACCCAGCCCTTGCAGCTCGGCATCGTTGCCGTGAGCGAAGCGCAACGGAACCTTGTCGAAAGCGAGCGCCGGCCCGCCATCGACGACTCGGTTGCCGTTGAGGCGGAAGTACAGCAGCACCGCCTTCTTGATCCACTGATTGACCGTCCAGCCGCCATTGCCGTCCGGCTCGGCGACGCGACGTTCACCGGATTCCAGCAGGCCGATGACCTGATCCACCGCGGGGCGCAGGTGCGTCTCGATTTCCGACTGGGTGAGGTCGTTGCGGCGCTCGAAAGCGTCGTTGATCAGGGATTCGATGCTTTGCATGGTTTGCATAGGTAGGCAGGAGGAGAACCCGGCCATGCTAGCGGGATTGCCTCCCACGGGCGAGCGACTGCCGCGGCTGCTTTGGCCGTCTATCGATCTGGAGTGCCCCTTGCCGCTCTCCGGCCCCGCGCCCGGAGGTTCGCTCGATCTCGCGGCAGCTCCAGCGGTACCGGGCTGACGCAAGCTGATGGGAGCCAGCTAGCCGGCGCGCTTGGCGGCGCCGAGACGGTCGAGCAGCGCGTGCAGGAGACGATCCTGCTGGACGACGCCGAGCGGAGCGTTGCGCCGGTCGGAAATCAGAAAGAAATCCTCCACGCGCTCGCCGAAGGTGGCGATGCGCGCATCGTGAACGCGTACGTCGGCGTCGACCATGGCCTGCGATACCGCCGCGAGCAGGCCGGGACGATCGCTGCATACCAATGCGAGTCGCGTGCGGTCGCCGGCGGCGCTGAAGGCAATCTTCGGCGCGGCCTGAAAGTGCTTGAGATGGCGAGACATGTTTCGCCGCGACGGCTGATGCGTATGCGCGGGCTGCGACAACGCCCGATGCAGACGTTGCTTCAGTTCTTCGGCGCGGTCGGCGCTCGCCGGCTGCTGGCTGTCGGACTCCAGCAGCAGGAAAGTGTCCAATGCCATGCCGTTGCGGCTGTTGAGGATGCGCGCTTCCATCACCGAGAAATGCAGGCGATCGAGCATCGCCGTGACCGAGGCGAACAGGCCGTCGCGGTCCGGCGTGTACACAAAGAGTTCCGTGGTGCCGCGTATCGATTGCGGATGCACTTCCACCAGCGGCGTCGCGCCGCCCGAGCGGAGTATGGCCGCGGTCTGCCAGGCGATCTGCTCCGCGCGATGGCGCAGGAAACTCTGCTCCGGAAAGTCGTGCCAGACGCGCTGACACTCCGCCTCAGCAAAGCCTTCGGCCAGCAGCAGCGCCAGCGCGGCTTCGCGGCATTCGCGCACGCGCGCGGCCGCGTCGCGCGGCAATTCGTCCTCGCTGGCGAGCGCATAGCGCGTGGCGGTGTACAGGTCGGCCAGCAGGCGGTCCTTCCACGCATTCCACAGCTTGGGACTGGTGCCGATGATGTCGGCGATGGTGAGCAGGTAGAGCAGGTCCAGGTGCCCGCGTTCGCCCACCGTTTCGGCGAAGCGCTGCACGACGTCCGGGTCGGTGATGTCCTGGCGCTGCGCGGTGACGCTCATGAGCAAATGCCAGCGCACTAGCCAGGCGACCAGCTCGACGTCTTCCGCCGGAAGGCCCAGTCGCGTGCAGAAGGCGCGCGCGTCCTCTTCGCCCAGCACGGAGTGATCGCCGCCGCGCCCCTTGGCGATGTCGTGGAACAGCGCGGCAAGCAGCAGCAGTTCGGGTTTCTCCAGCGTGGGCCAGATGCCGCAGGCGATGGGAAAATCGCCGCGGGCCGCGGGGTCGGCGAAGCGCGCCACATTGCGCAGCACGCGCAACGTATGTTCGTCCACCGTATAGACGTGGAACAGGTCGTACTGCATGCGCCCGAACACCTTGCCGAATGCCGGCAGCACCGACGCCAGCAGGCCGTGGCGATTCATCCGCCAGAGCGCCTCGACGGCCGGGGCGCCCTGGCGCAGCAGGCGAAGGAATGCACTCAGCACTTGCGGATCGTCCGCCAGCGTCGTGCCGAAGAAAGCCGTGGCCTGATGGATGCGACGCATGGTCTCGGCGGTGAAGCCGACGATGCCCGGCTCGCCAAGGCGCAGGATGAATATCTCGACGAGGGCGGCAGGACGGCGTACGAACAGGTCGGGATCGCGCACGGCGATGCGCGAGCCGAAGCGCAGGAAATCCTCACCGATCGGCTGGGGCGCCGTCGGCGGCTCGAGCATTTCTTCGAAACGTTCGGCGATCTGTACTCCCAGGCGCTCCACCTGACTGGCAGCGCGGTAATAGCCCTGCATGAACTGCTCGACGCCCAAGTTCTTCTCGTGTTC
>JBCNOA010000016.1:0-34413 GCA_039594095.1 Dyella sp. | reverse complement strand
GGTCGGCCTGGCGCCCTCGTCCATCGCGCTGCTCGATGAACTCGGCGTGTGGGCTGCGATCCGCGCATCGCGTTCGAGCCCTTATGCGCAGATGCACGTATGGGACGCGGAGAACGGCGCAGCGATCCATTTCGACGCGGCCGAAGAAGGGCGCGATCTGCTCGGCCATATCGTCGAGAACAACCTGGTGCAGTGGCGCCTCTGGCTGGCGCTGGATGCTGCCGGCGTGCAGCGGCTCTGCCCGGCCGAAGTAAAGGGTTTCGAGGCGCATGACGACCGCATCCAACTGGATCTGGCCGACGGTTCGTCGATCGCCGCACGCTTGCTGGTGGCCGCCGACGGCGCCGGCTCCCCGCTACGCAAGCTCGCCGGCATCGACACGCGCGGGCGCGATTACGCGCAGCGCGCGGTGGTCGCGCACGTCCATACGGAGCGTCCGCACCAAGGCACCGCATGGCAGCGTTTCCTGCCGGACGGTCCGCTCGCCTTGCTGCCGCTGGCCGATGGGCGCAGCTCCATCGTGTGGTCGCTGCCCGACGACGAAGCCCGGCGCGTACTGGCGCTCGACGATGCGGCTTTCCTGTCCGAACTCGGCACGGCTAGCGATTTCCGCCTCGGGCGCATCGTCGGCTGCACGCCACGCGCGGCATTCCCGCTCAAGCTGCAGCTGGCACAGACCTATCAGGCCGAGCGCTTCGTCTTGCTCGGCGATGCCGCGCACGCGGTCCATCCGCTGGCCGGGCAAGGCGTGAACCTGGGGCTGCGCGACGTGGCGGAACTGCGCGATACCTTGCTCGCCGCGCGCGAGGCCGGGCGTGACATCGCCGCTGCGCATGTGCTGCGCCGCTACGCGCGCAGCCGCCGTAGCGCCGACACCCTCGATGCGCTCGGTTTCGACGCGCTGGCGCGCATCTATGGCTGGCGCGCCTCGCCACTGGTGGCCGCGCGCGGCCTGGGCGTCACCCTGATCGATCGCCTGACGCCGCTCAAGCGCCGCCTGGCAAACCACGCCGCGGGGCTTTGACCCCGCGGTTCACCGTTTCTCGCTGTCACGCTGTCGCCGGAACGTTCCCTCACGAACCCAAGAGGTAGACCATGCGTATCGCACGACTCGGTAGTCTGCTGTTGCTGTCCGGTATGGCCTTCACCGCGCAGGCCAAGATGGTGCACAAGCCCGTCGAATGGACGCTCGACGGTGCCAAGTTCCACAGCGTGCTCGTCTATGACGATGCTGTCGCCGCCAAGCGGCCCGGCCTGCTGATGGTGCCCAACTGGTACGGCGTGACCGATACCGCCGTGAAGAAAGCCGAAGGCATCGCCGGCAAGGACTACGTGATCCTCGTCACCGACATGTATGGCGAAAAAATCCGTCCGACCGGCGACGACCAGGCGCTGGCCGCGGTGAAGCCGCTGTATGCCGACCGCGCGCTGATGCGCAAGCGCGTCAGCTACGCCCTCAACCAGTTCAAGACCCAGGCCAAGGACGCGCCGATCGATCTGACGAAGCTGGCCGCCATCGGCTTCTGCTTTGGCGGCTCGGCGGTACTGGATCTGGCCCGCGCCGGCGCCGACGTGGCCGCGGTCGTGTCGTTCCACGGCGGTCTGCAAACCGACAAGCCGGAGCTGGCACAGCAGATCAAGGCGCGCGTCCTGGTGTTCAACGGCGCCGACGACAAGGGCACCATGCCCGATGCCGACAAATTCATGGACGAGATGCGCGGCAGCAAGGCGGACTGGCAGTTCGTGGTGTTGGGCAACGCAGTGCATTGCTTCACCGAGACCGACCAGCACAAGGAAGGCTGCGCCTACGACGAACGCGCCGCGAAGCGTAGCTACCGCATGATGAGCGATTGGCTTAAATCAGCTTTTGCTAGGCAGTATTGAGCCGATCATCTGCTCATCTGCCGATGGCCTGGGCGCCCATATGGCAGTCGCCTTGTATGAACGCGACCTGGGCTTTAAGTCGAAAATCCCCGGCCATGGCGTGCTGTCCAGGCAGCAGCCGGATAGCGCGCACGCTTTTTGATCTGTCTCCTTGCAGCCAATCCACCCAGTCCTGCGTCGAGAACAGTGCTGGGGAAACAACAAAGCCAGCTTGAGCTACCGCTGGAAGGAGACGAGTTCGCCTAATCCAGCCATCGGCGGTTGCGATCTCGATATCCAAGGGAGGGGCGCGAAGAATGAGCGTCTGGAACCTTCCCAGCATGGAATATTCGATGTTCAGGCGAAGCCATATTGTGCTGGTGTCGTTGCCGGGAACATCAGTCCATTCGCCAAAGCGGGTTTCCTGCGTCACTTCAAACTTTGGTTTACAGGTATGGGTGGTCTCGTTTTGCTCGAGTAATAAATAGCTTTTTTCGGCGAGGACAGGGTGGTAATTCGTTAATACGTAAGGAAGGGCGAGGGCGTCGTCTTCTAAAGGAAGGCGATTGTCGATGCTTTGGAGCTTGAATATAAGCCACCGAGGGGCGTTGTTGCGCTCAAAGAAATTTTTATTTATCTCATTTAGTAACGGAGTGTAGGACGAATAGCTTTGAAAGATAGGGCGGTGGTGTAGATTTAGATGATTTAAATATGCAACACCCTGTTCGTAAGAAAAAACATCCACTGTATTATTGCCCACGATGCGGCTAATTGCCGGAAGAGCAGCGCTCTGTTTGATTTTTTCATAATCATTATTGCTTTCTTTCTCGACCGCTTTAGGCATAAACAGCATCTTCGCTGCTCTGACGGTCCCTGTCACGGCAGCGATAGGTGGTGTGCTTATGCGAGTATCCGGTGAATACATGTAGGCCGCGAAAATGATGATTGCAGGTACCGCATGGGCCAGCTTGCCGAGAGTCTCGGTTTCCTTAGGACTTCCGGTCGCCAGAATAGAAATTATCGCCGCGGTGATGGTGAATATCGGAAGGTGAGCCCAGTCGGCACGAATGTACGCAGCTTTGAATGACACTAGAATGGCGATAAAAAAGAGCAGCGACAGAAATTTTTGTGGACCTTCCTTGTTTTTCCATGCTAGTTGAGCTGCCAGCATCAGAGCCAAAGTAGTAAGGCCCAGCACATCAGTTAGTCTACTGACGGGTGCGAAATTCATCGCTAACTGATAGCCATGAATAATTTCCATCGTGGCGCGAAAGTAATCGAATGCTGCTCCTGCATGCTGGCCAAAGATCGCCCAAGGCAGAACTAATATACAAAGTGAGGTGAAGATAATTGGAAGGATGTAATATTTTTTGTTGTGTGAAATACAGACTCCTATAATGCAAAGAAGCCATGCCGCGAAGACGGGGGCAAGGCTTGCCTTTGCGGCGACAAGGGCTGATGGGGTGATAATAAAAAAAGCGATTGCTGCACTGTTGAAGCGTTTTTCGTCTCGGGCGAGCAGGGTGTGAATACTGTAGGCGCTAAGACAATAGCTAAGTAGCCATGCGGCGTCCCCTGAAAGATGGTCGAAAAAGAAAACGAAGGTGCAGAGCAGCACGCATAGGCGAATAATATTTAATCCGCGGGCAGTATAAAGAACCGTTAAGGCGAATAGCGTCGCGAAAATCCCTTGGCCTAAAGCCTGAAGACTGAAGGTGTCGGGTGAATAGCCAAGATATGGGGAGAGAAAGCCTAGCGGGCCATAAGTAAAAATGGTCTCTTGACCCCACTGCTTTCCTGCGATGGCATCATGTGCGATTACCGAAGCCCACGATGCATCCAAGCTGGTTGCCGCTAATGCGTTGCCGGGCTGGAAGTTTGAGGAGAAAGCTAAGAGTGTGATAACTCCCGTCATGCCGGCATGCATGAGCCGGAGCCTTCCATTGGATAGAGCGCTTTCCACCAATGAGTCCCCTGTGGATGTGCTGTTGCGCGGCCGTCCCTTGCGGGTGCGGAAATCAGATATTTCGAGATTAATTCGAGATTAGTAGGTTCGTTGAACCGAATAATTGGCTAGCGTTGTCAATGCGGCCCGATAGGTTGTAGCGGGTAGAACATCGAGTGCCTCACGCGCAGCGTTCGCGTGCTGCACCGCGCGCTCATGCGTGCGATCCAGCGCCCCGGAATCGCGGATGGCGGCGATGATGCGCTCCAGCGAATCCAGCCCACCGTGCTCGATGGCGTGGCGAAGCGACTGCGCCTGCTCCGGATCGGCCTTCTGCATGGCATAGATGAGCGGAAGCGTGGGCTTGCCTTCGGCCAGATCGTCGCCGATGTTCTTGCCCAGCGTGTCGGCGTCGCTGACGTAGTCCAGCAGATCGTCGGCGATCTGGAACGCATAGCCCAGTTCCATGCCGTAGCGGCGCAGCGCGGCGATCTGCTCCTCCGGAAGCGCGCCCAGAACGCCGCCGAGCTCCGTGGCGGCGGCGAACAGCACCGCGGTCTTGCGCTCGATCACCGCCAGGTAGGCGGCTTCGTCCACGTCGGCGTTGCCGATGTTGAGCAGCTGCAGTACCTCGCCCTCGGCGATGGTGTTGGTGGTGTCGGCCAGGATGCGCATCACGCGCATGTCGTCCAGTTCCACCATTAGCTGGAACGAACGGGAATACAGAAAGTCACCCACCAGCACGCTCGCGGCATTGCCCCACAGCGCGTTGGCCGTCTTGCGGCCGCGGCGCAGGTCGGACTCGTCGACCACGTCGTCATGCAGCAGCGTGGAGGTGTGGATGAACTCGATCACTGCCGCCAGCTTGATGTGCTGGTCGCCGCGATAGCCGGCCGCCCCGGCCGCCAGCACATGCAGCATCGGGCGCAGGCGCTTGCCGCCGCCGGCGATGATGTGGTCCGCGATCTGATTGATCAGCACGACGTCGGATGAGAGCCGGTGGCGGATCAACCCGTCCACGCGCTGCATGTCGTCGGCGGCCAGCGCTCGCACGTCGGCGAACTCGGTCGGGCGGATGGCGGTGGCGGGCATCGTGGTCATGTTGGCGTCGCGGCTTCGTAGCGGACGATTATACGGGGAGGCCGCGCCGTTTCGCCGCCGGGCCGCGATCCGTCCGGTCTCCGGCGCGACGCCGGACCACAGGGGACGGGTCGCGTCGTCCCCTTATAATCGCCGCCGGCCGCCTCCTGGCCGCCGCGACGTCTCCCTTCTGTGGTCTTCCGGTGAGCAAACTTTCCAGCCTCGAACTGCGCAGCGCGCTGACCTTGGCCTGCGTTATCAGCCTGCGCCTTTTCGGGCTCTTCCTGATCATGCCGGTGTTCTCGCTCTATGCGCAGCGCATGCCGGACGCCGCACCGTTGCTGATCGGACTGGCCCTGGGCGTCTACGGCCTCGGCCAAGTGCTGCTGCAGATTCCGCTGGGCCTGCTGTCCGACCGCATCGGCCGCAAGCCGGCCATCACCCTGGGGTTGCTGGTGTTCGCCGCGGGTGGCGCGGTCGCTGCCTGCTCGCACACCCTGATGGGCATCGTCGCCGGGCGGGCACTGCAAGGCATGGGCGCGGTGGCGGGAGCGGGCACCGCGTTGGCGGCCGACCTTACGGCCGAAGAGAACCGCGGCAAGGTCATGGGCATCATCGGCGTGTCCATCGGCGTGGCGTTCCTGCTCGCGCTGATTCTGGGGCCGCCGCTGGAGGCGTGGCACGGCTTGCCGGGGCTGTTCGGCGCCACCTCCGTGCTCGCGCTGGCCTCGCTGGCGCTGCTGTGGCTGGTGGTGCCCACGCCGGCGCGCCCGAAAGCCCCGGCCGCCGCGTCGTTCGGCCATGTGCTTGGCATGTTGCGTGACGGGCGCATGTTGGTCCTCAACGGTTCCGTCTTCTTCCTCCATGCCTTGCTGACAGCCAGTTTCGTCGGGCTGCCGTTATTGCTCGCGGATAAGCTGCACCTGCCCGTGAACCGCCACTGGGAGCTTTATCTCCCCGTGATGACCATCGCCGCGTTCGTGATGGGAGCCTGCCTGCACCGCATGCGTGAAGTCGCCCAGAGCCTGCGCATCGTCGCGGTCTGCGTGGTGGCGATCGGCTTGTCCTTGTTGGGCTTTGCCCTGGCAGGCGACCGCGTCGCCCTGCTGGGCGCCATGGCGGCCGTGTTCTTTTCCGCTTTCAACCTGCTGGAAGCCGCCCTGCCGAGCCTGGTCTCGCGGCTGGCGCCGGCCTCATTGCGCGGCGCCGCGATGGGTGCCTACTCGACCAGCCAGTTCATCGGCGCCTTCATCGGAGGTGCTCTAGGCGGCATCGCGCTCGGGCGGCTGGGGACGGCCGGCGTGTTTGCCTGTGCCGCGGCGTTGACCGTCGCCTGGCTACCCCTGGTGCTGCTCGGCGCGCGCCGCATCGCCGCCGGAGGCGCGGCCGTTTCGGCCGCCTAGGGCCTGCGCCGCCGGGCGTTTGCAAACCGGCCGCCGCGCCCCAATCATCAGCGCTCTCGATCCGGCGCGAGCCGCGCGCCCGTAGGTGCCGACGATGGCCCATGAAATCATTGCCTTGCTGGCCGAATACGGCCTGGTCCTGGTCTTCTTCAACGTTCTGGTCGAACAGGCCGGCGCTCCGGTGCCCGCCGTGCCGACCCTGGTCGTGGCCGGCGCCCTGGCCGCCAACGGCCAGTTGCCGCTGGCGGGGGTGGTCGGCCTCGGCCTCCTTGCCTGCCTGATCAGCGACCTGGCCTGGTACTGGGCCGGCCGCCGGTTCGGTTCGGGCGTGATGCGCACGATCTGCCGCGTTTCGCTGTCGCCCGATTCCTGCGTGAAACAATCGGAACTGCGCTTCCAGCGCTGGCGTGGGCAGGTGCTGCTGGTTGCCAAGTTCGTACCCGGCCTTTCCACCGTGGCGCCGCCCCTGGTCGGTGCGTTGGGGCTGCGGCCCACCGCGTTCCTGTTGATGGATGGCCTGGGTTCGCTGCTCTGGTTGGGCCTTGCCGTCGGCCTGGGGTACGCGCTGGCGCCGGAGATCGACAAGGTACTGGTGGCGCTGGGCAACGCCGGCACCATCGCCCTGGAAGTGGTCGGCAGCCTGCTGGCGCTCTACATCCTGGCCAAGTGGTGGCAGCGCCATCGGCTGATCGCCACGCTCCGCATGGCACGCATCACAGTGGGCGACCTCAAGCAGGCCATCGACGAGGGCGCCACGCCCGTCCTCGTCGACGTACGCTCTCCCGCCGCCCGCCTGGTAGACACTCGAGTGATCCCCGGCGCCCTGCTCGCCGACGTCGCCGGCATCGACCGGGCCGTGCACGACGTGCCGCTGGACGCCGAGCTGGTGATCTATTGCAGCTGCCCGAACGAGGCCTCCGCCGCCGTGGCGGCCCGTAACCTCATGCAGCAAGGCTACCGGCGCGTGCGGCCGCTGCTGGGCGGCCTGGACGCCTGGGAAGCCGCCGGCTTCGCCATCCATCGCCTGCCTACGGAAAGCCCCGACACCGTCGAGGGCGATCTGCCTACGCAGCACGCCGCCTGAGGCGGACGGGGGGGCGGCGGTCCGGGTCGCTGCCCTTGAGACCTGCGGGCCAGTATCATGGCCGGCCATACCAACCCCGGCCGTACTTCACCCTCACTTACGGCCGGCCAACAGAGGAAACACATCCCATGGCACGTGGCGTCAACAAGGTCATCCTGGTCGGCAATCTCGGCGCGGATCCGGAAACCCGCTACACCGGCAACGGCACGGCGATCACCAGCCTGCGCATCGCCACTTCCGAACAGTGGACCGACAAGCAGAGCGGCGAGCGTCAGGAGCGCACCGAATGGCACCGCGTGAAGCTGTTCGGCAAGCTCGCCGAGATCGCCGGCGAATATCTCAAGAAGGGGCGCCAGGTCTACATCGAAGGCTCGCTGCGCACCGACAAGTACACCGACAAGGACGGCGTCGAGCGCTTCAGCACCGACATCGTCGCTAACGAGATGCAGATGCTCGGCGGCGGTGGCGCTGAAGGTGGCGGCGGTGGTGGCGGTGGCTTCCAGCGCTCGCAGGGCGGTGGCGGCGGTGGTCAGCGCCAGGGCGGCGGCGGTGGCGGCTACGGCAATCGTGGCGGCGGTGGCGGCGGCAACGATTTCGGCGGCGGCAGTGGTGGCGGTCGCGGCGGCAACGATTACGGCTCGCGCCAGTCCTCGCCCCCGCCGGTCGAGAACAACAGCTTTGATGATGACGATATTCCGTTCTAGCGGACACATGTTCGGAAAGGTTGATTTAGATTTAAAAAGCCCCTGCATTTGCAGGGGCTTTTTTCTTTTCTCCGCTTTTTTATGGTGGAAAACCATGAACTGAAGTGCTACACATCCGAGAACAGTAGAGAACGAGTGCGCATCGTGTATCAGATCGCGGTTCGTGTTCTTGCTAGCGGCGAACGCGCGCTATTCCTATTGGATAGCCGCGGTTGCCCACTGTTCTACCCGACGTTGTTTGTGACCTCGCAGCTTCGAAACGCCGGAGCCCCGGCCAACACGATCAAGAACAAGCTCGCGCATATCGTCGTTCTGCTTCGGTGGCAGGACGAGCGAAAGCGAGACCTTGTGGATGATTTTCGCAGCGGTCGATTCCTCACGGTGGCAGATATCGTCTCGCTCCGTGACTTCACCCAAAGAGACATGCGGGATGTGCGTGAGGCGAATAAGCCCGTAAGTGGCGGATATCGACATGGCGTGGCGCTCCTTGAGGGGCGAACAGCTCAATCGATGCCGAGTGCCGCGGTAGGCGGTCCGCAGCAATACAACCGATTGACGACCATTGCGGACTATCTTGCCTTTGTAGCAGCCGTCGTTACGCAGCACAAAGGTTTAGCGGAAGACGTCACGCAGATCGAGCGCATGGCGGAACGGATTCGTAAGCACCGCCCCAGAGGCCTTTCCCGAAGTCTGGACGACGATCCGCATATCAAATCACCGCCATCCGAGCTGATCGATCGCTTCATGGACATCGCAGCTGTCGATCACCCGAAAAACCCCTTTCGGGATCCCGGGGTTCGTTTACGCAATGCGATTCTGTTCGGCCTATTGCGCCATACGGGGATGCGCCGTGGTGAGCTTCTTAGCCTGCGCGTTGGGGATGTTGACGTGGGCCACGAGCCGACGGTCTGGGTGCGACGCAACCACGACGATGCAGCAGACCCTCGCCGTCATCAGCCCGTTGCGAAAACCAAGGAGCGCCCGCTGCCGCTGCCCATCGAGTTGGCTATCCAAATTCAGGATTACGTTCTAAATCATCGCGCGAAGATTCCTGCCGCGCGTCGGCATGGTTACTTGCTGGTCTCGCATAAGAAGGGTTCCACTTTCGGTCAGCCGCTCTCTCAGACTGCATTGGGAAGCCAGATTATGGCCAAGATGCGGTCCGTGGACCCCGCCTTCGCGGATATTCACCCCCATTCCTTCCGTCATCACTTCAATTACGAACTGTCCAGGCGCGTAGATGAGCACAACGTGCGTGTACGAGAGCATGGCGTTGACGGAGGCCTGCTTCCCATCTCTGAAGCACGCGAGCAGGACGTGCGGGCGTTCGTCAACGGCCACCGGAGCAAGGCATCCGCAGGCACCTATAACCAGCGCCATGTCCGTGAGGTAGCCGACCGGGCAATTCGGGAGCTGCAGCGTGGGATGCGCTCCATCGGTTCTAAAGATGGGAAATCGGGCGATGGCGATCGCTAAGAAGAAGCGAATAGACGCTGCGGCATTAGCCACGTCTAAAGACGGTTACGTCTTTAATCCAGGTTCCAGTCATTGGAAGCTGAACAAAGACGTCATTGTGGGACTTGGTCTGGCGGCTCAGCTCCCGGAGCCGACGCAAAGTGGTTTTCGTAGAGCGCTTCTGCGATATGCCGAAGAGATGTCCGCAACGCACACGCGGAACATGGCAACTCGATTTCATCGATTTTTGAGTGACACAGGTGCGACATCTGTTGATGCCGGCAGCCTAATGAACTGGCGAGTGATGCTTGGAGAGCACGAACAATGGCAGCTAGGTGGTTTGAAGGGATTTCTGATTGCCTGGAACGACTACGGATTTGATGGCGTTTCTAAGGATGTTATCGATTTGCTTGAGAGCTGGCGCATCAAAGGAAACGATAAGGGTGTGGCGGTCTCCATCGATTGTCCGGAAAGTGGTCCATATACCGACTTGGAAGTTGCAGCGATCCTTGGCTGGGCGAACATGGCGGTCACTGAAGGGCTGATTCCTTTCATGGACTATGCCTACTTATTGACGTTGGCGATGACGGCACGCAGGCCCATCCAGATTGCAGCGCTCCGCGGTAAGGATCTGGAAGTGGATCGTAAGAACGGTGCGGCGCTCCACCGAATCCATTTTCCCCGCGCCAAGCAACGGGGTGGAGGATTCAGGGCATCGTTCCGCTCGCTCGCTGTCGTGGGAGATCTCTACTTAGTTCTTCGGCAAGCTCATCATCAATCATTGACGGCTGTAGAAAGGCAAGTGGGCGAGCCTGTGGATGAGCAGCTTCGCGGCGAGGTGCCGATCTTTCTCAACAAGGGAGCGATCAGGGCGGTATCCAGCCTTGCTGGGTTGCGTGATTTGCTATTAGGTGCAAGGCCAGATTGTCTGCATGAGACGACGGGTAACTTTGCGGAAGCCTTGCATGGTTGCGCAAGGCTATCGACGGCACGTTCTGAGCGGACGGGCGAGTTCATTCGCCTAACAGCGACACGCTTTCGATACACCCGGGGTACGACGCTGCGTCGTGAGGGCTTTGGCGCGTTTGTCATCGCCGAGCTGCTCGATCATTCCGACATCCAGAACGTTCGGGTCTACACGGAGAACACGGCCCAGGAGGCAGTCGTCATTAACGAATTGGTCGGAGCGCAACTGGCGCCCTTCGCGCAAGCCTGCATGGGGCGGCTTGTCCGCTCCGAGCGTGAGGCCGTTCGTGGTGATGATCCCAGGAGCCGCGTCCCCAACCACCAGCAGAATGCCGTGGGGACTTGTGGAAACTATGGATTCTGCGCGAGCGGATACCGCGCCTGCTATACGTGTCATCACTTCCAGCCGTGGATACATGGACCGCACGCTGAGGTGCTATCAGAGTTGTACGCTGAGAAAGAGCTGGCGCGACAGGCAGGGTGTGCGGAACTAGTCGTTAACGCGAACGACCAGCTGATCCTGGCGGTGGAGCATTGCGTCGCTCTGTGTAAGGAGGCGCTGAAAGAAGCAGCCACGGTGGAGCGGCCGGGGATCGATGGTCATGGATAGCGTCGTTGAGTTTGTGCCGCGTGCGGACCGAGACGCCAGGGCCAATTTGGCGGAATTCATTCGTCTGGCGAGGGATGATCTGACAGCCTTTGGATCTGACGGAGCGTGGGACGGCGACCGATGGCAGCAGGGTAAGACCGTGGCGGTATTTTCGTCGAAGTCCACAACAAATAATCCCTATGCCTATACGCCGATGGCGGATCCTTTTAAGCAGTTCGCCAAGGCATACATTCGCTACACCTACAGCCATCGGCCCGTTGTCTCCTTAGCGATGCCGCTTCAGGCGCTTCGCTGTCTCGAGGTTGCGTTATTGGAGTGCTGTGGAAGTGCGGACATCTTGCTGCTGCGCGGTGCGGTAATGGATGAAAGCGCGCAGAAGTGCCGCGAGTTCTATGAGTCCGAGGATGTGTGGCATAAGACGGGGCTCGTGATGCAGCACATTTTTGAATTTTGCCGATCCAAGGGTCTCGCTCGGGCCCTGCCCCAATGGAAGTCTCCCTTTAAGAAACCAACCATCCTTACCGAAGACATCGGGGAGGCCGGGAAGGCCCATCGCGACGCAAAGCTACCAACGAACGTGGCCATGCTGGCGGTAGCGGACTTGTTTGCCGCGGCGGATGACATAGAGACGCGTTACTACACGGCGATACTCGTACTTTTGATGGCGGCGCCGAATCGTATCTCGGAGGTGCTGGCCCTTCCTGTGGACTGTCTCGGATGGGAAGACGATGGCCAAGGAGAGCGCCAGATGTATCTACGGTGGCGAGCGGCGAAGGGGAAAGGGCCCATGAAGAAGTGGGTGGTCCCTGCCATGCAGGATGTGGTTGAAGAAGCCGTGCGGCGCCTGACCGAGATTGGTGCGCCGGCCCGTAACGCGGCGAAGTTCGCTTTCGAGAACCCTGGCAAGTTTATGCGACATCAGAAATGTGCGTCTGTTGAACAGGTGCCCGAGGATGAGCCTTTGACACCTGAGGAATTTTGTACGGCTATGTTGCTTCGGGCACCTCAAAAATGCCGCACCCTCGATGGCACCCCCAGGTGGAATATATTCTCAAATACAAAATGGATCATGGATCTTGCGGCCGATGGCTTAGTGACCTACGGAAAGTTGGCCGACTATGTCCATCTAACCTATTGCGGATATACCTGGCCTTTCATTGATGAGGCCAAGACTGTCCCGGCATGGGATGCGCTGTGTTTACATCGCGAAAATGAATTTCATGATGAGTTTCCGGTAAAGCTGTTCTCATGGAGACTCGCACGAGCGAATGAAGTGAATGTTCGTCTCGATGATTCGAAGGGTCTATCCCTGTTCGAAAAGCATGGGTTTAGGAACCCCGATGGCTCGAGCATCAAACTGACGACACATCAGCTACGCCACTGGCTGAGTACGCTATCCGAGCGAGCTGGAATGGACGACTATACGTTGGCCCAATGGGCCGGCCGTGCAGACGCGAAGCATAACCGGCACTACGATCACCGTACGCCGGAAGAGCAATTGGGGATGGCGCGAGAGATCCTTCAGAGGGAGCGGCCCTCGCTACTCGAGCGATTTAAGCACCGGCTGCCCGTTTCCTATGAAGAGCTTGGTGTGGACCGCCTTGGAACGGCTAAAGCCACGCTCTACGGCATGTGCGTGCACGACTATGCGATGACGCCTTGCCAGAAGCAACGGGAGTGCATGACGTGCAAAGAACACATTTGCATTAAGGGTGATCATATTACGCTGGAGCGGATCAGGGTCCTTGAGAATCAGACAACATTACAGCTGGAGCGCGCACAACGTGCTCATGAGGATGGTGTCTTTGGCGCCGACCGATGGGTCGATAACCATAAATGGGTGCTGGCCCATGCGCGTACCATGCGGATATTGCTCGAGCGGGTCGACGTACCAGATGGAGCAGTACTTCGCGTACCGGAGGGGCACGATCCTTCGCCGGTGCAGCGCGCTTTGATGGATTTGGGGGTGGCGCCGTCCCCGTCTTCAGAGCTCACTGCGCTTCCCGTCTTGGCCAATGCCTTACCTGGGGAAGGCGATGCCTAAGCAGATTGTTACCAAGTCGACGCTTCCGAGAATTATGCGGGAACTGGACCGCTGGGAAGGAAGGCTCACGTGGCCGCTCTTTTGCGAGCGTATCGCGGCGATTCTCGGCGTGGGTTCTGTATCTAAGCACACCATGTACCTATACCCCGCGATCAAGGAGCGATTTCAGCAACGCCAGCGGGACATTCGGTCGGCGGTTAAGACCGTTCGGAGCGATTTCACTTTGGAGTTCGCGGTGCGCCGAATTGCGGATCTGGAGGCACAGGTAAAACGACTTCACGAAACAAATGATTTGCTTCTGGATCAGTTTCGCCGCTGGCAATACAACGCCTACGCAAACAATGTACGCATGGAACTGCTGGACCTGGATCGAGCTTTACCGGTCGTAGATCGATCGGGTCATGTTCGTCTGGCCAAGCGAAAGAAGCGACTTCAGTGCCGCCCGTTGTAGCGCCGTTGCTTGCGCATTTCCGATTGGGCGTCCGTAAAGTAAACGCTGATGGCGATCCGGCAATATTGGGAGTTAGACGCAGGCTGGTGTGATGATGAGTCGGCGTCGCTAATCCTCGACAGGGGCGATGAAGGCCTCCATGTCGTCGAGTCCCTCGATTTTGGCCAGGACCTCCGGTGATTCGAGGCGGGTGGCGTCAGCAAGGTCCAGGATGCCGGTGACATTCGTTGCAAACAGTACCTCGCCCTTGCTTTCGGCATCGATTCGGCGCCCTGAATCGGTCGCCATGGAGCGAAAGCTTCCAACGTTCAATCCAAGCCGGCGGGCGACCTGATCGCAGGCTGTTTCTGGCCTGTGGCTCTCGATGAGAGCCACAGAACGCCAATCGATAGGGGCCTGGATAAGCCATAGGCGCTGAGGGATATCTGGAGCGCTCATGAGCCGGGTGTCCCATACAGTGGATAGGTCTCGCCTCTGATGGGGGTCTCTGGATAGGAAGGATTAGCTTTGCGCACTCGGGACCACTTCCATTGGTCGAGGACAACGTCGCCATCACAGTCAGGATAAGGGCACATTTGTAGGCCGTTGGCGCGACGGCTTTCCCCGTGTTGATAGGAGCGTTCGCAATGCAAGCACCACACGAATATCGGTTTGTCCGCTGGCTTTTCTGGGTCGTTCACGCGCATCTCCTTTGCTGGTATATCGACGTGCGTACGTTGCTGGACCGAGACGACTCTGGCCATTCCCGACCGCTGGCCGTAATAGTTATCGAAGATTAGTAGTAATCGCAACGGCCGAGCGTGTATCGTTGATAGGGTTCCTTGATCTGCTCCTCTGTTGGTTCCTTGTAGTCCTTGTCGGAGGCATGGTGAATCCTGCAAGCGATCGGATACCAGTCCGAGGGTACGCCCTTGCCCAGACGCTGACGCTCTTTTACGACCAACCCGGGTTAGCTCAATGGAGCTGCGACTTAGGGCGTTGATAGAACGGTGTGATGCCGCCGCGAAGGACGCCTTCGCGATGCGCCGCCTCATCGGGAAGGAAGCGAACGATGAAGTGCGCTGGATTTACGCCCGCCTGAATGGCAACGGTAGTTAGCGTATCTGCCAGCGTGGTATCCGCTGGCTCGTCCAGCCCCAGAACAATGTCAGCCTGGGGTTTGTCGCCTCGCAAGAGCTCATAGAGATACGCGCGATCGACGCGGCCGTGCTGATTAAACCACTCGACCAGCTTAACCGCGACGCTAAACAGCGCATCGTCGGGGAGTCGAAAAGCCCAAGGGACGGCGCGGGACGGGCTCCCGGTTTCTTGATGCGCGTCCGCCATGTAATCGAGCAGCCGAGCGACGTGCGCTTTCTCAAGCTTGAAGGGGGCGTGGGACAGCGGATTGACGATACAACATTGGCCATCGATGACAGCGAGCAGCAACCGCATGGGGACACGTACCGCCTTGGCAGGCGGAGGTACGGGGATGGAGAGTTGCTGCGCGCTCGTAAAAATGGGAACGAACGTCACGCCATCAGTAGGACGCTGCCACTGAACCAGGTTGTGCTCGGGCTCGTCAGGTCCGACGGCCGGCGGTTGTCGCAAGATCGTCACTACACGCTGGCGGCTCAGTTCGCGCAAGAAGGCCGCCTCGGTCTGTGCGTTGCGACCGGCATCGAGCCATAGTGCTTCCAGGAGCTCGCGTGCGGGCTGGCGTTCGTTGCGCTCTTCGTTATTCACGTGGACTAAGGGTTCTCCACCGTTTTGAGTAGCTGATCCTTTTCGGTCGCCGAGAGCTGCTCAAAGGCCAGGATCATCCGAGCAAGACGTTCATCCTCGGCAAACAGGTAGGCCGTCGGCACCTTCAGCGCGGCGGCCAGGCGAGCCACGGTCGCCATGTCGGGCTCATGGATGCCTTTCTCGTAGCGATTGATGCGTGTGGACGCCACAAATGGATCCAGCCCTGCGTTGATCCCGAGATCTCTTTGGGACAGCTCCTGAGTCAGCCGCGCCTGTTTAAGGCGCCGCTGAAACACCAGCCGGACATCTACTTTCCGAGCCATGTCACGAACCTTCGCGGGGATAGCCCCTACGAGATTCGTAATATTGACTTGCTCGCGATACTACGAGTTTCGTAGTATCGAGGGCAAGTAGCCCTCTCCCGGGGCGGTTGGGTTCACGGCATGCGCCTGGTGCTCAATGATGACGAGGACATCCCGATCCCCTTGGATGACCCTATCCACGAGGCCTGGACCCTTCAGTACGATCGGGCTCTTCACTCGGGCAGCATCGAGAGTTTTCAGGCGCGGCTAGCCCAGTGCTTTGCCGTGAGCCTGACCGAATGCCTGGATGCTGACCTGAAACCGCCGACTCCGGCGCAGGTGCAGTACGCCACCGACATCGCGCGTCAGTTAGGCATCCCCCTGCCTCCTGAGGTGCTTCGATTCCGCGGCTCGATGGGCGAGTTCATCGATCGCTTCGCTGAGGCGCTTCGCCAAAAACGAGGAGGGAGCGTGTAAGGCGGTTGGAGCTCTACGTCGATTGCGGCGCCGTTTGGTGTTGCGTACTTATCGCCGAAGACGAACGCCTTGCCCGAATGATCCTGGCCTTTGAGCAGCTCTCGGCCAGCGAAGAAAGAAAAGATTAGTTGCTCAGTACGTTGGAAAAACCCTAGGCCTATTCGCTCAGGACAAATCAGTCATGACGATGCCAGATGAACGAACGAGATCACTCATTTTGGCGGGCGGATTCTTGATTGAGCTTGCGCGCGACGAAAGTTTGCCCCTCGCCATCAGACAGCAAGCGGTGGCGATCGGGCGACATTTTCCCACTATTGAGCAAGTGTCGACTATGGCGCTGTTCCGCCATCCGTCTGGTCTCGGTGTTGGGCTGGAGGATCCGTTCGAGTCTCCAGCTTGGGCGCGGGAATGCCGGTTTGGTCCCCTTCGTTACTCAACGCGGCTGGATTGGCCTGGTGATTAGAGGACGGACTCGCATTGCAAGAGAATGCCATTGCCAGCTTTTGAACATGTTCCCGGCAGATAGCGTTGGGTTGATCAATCACACCATTGAACTCGTCCACGCTTCAGCCAAAAGTGCGACCGGCATCCTCGTTGAAGCCAAACAGAAGGGTGTAACGATGGGTGTCCGGCTTCATCCACGTCGAGATCCCAGCGTGGTCTAGCCTCTCGGATGAGCATTAGTTCAATGGTTTGTCCGCAGCCGCAGGGGCAGCGCATCCCTACGCACCATGCTTCTCCATCATCAAGCGCAAGAACCAGATCGCGGCGAGGTAAAGATTTTGGCAAAGCATCGCCCTTAACAATCTTTAGTTGTCGCGCAGGAATGATGCGATCGACTAGGCGACGAATCCCACGTGGCATTCTCATATAGTGCCCTGCGACTGAGATTCGGCAAGGAAGAGCAAGCCTAACAGAGGCTCCTGGGAGCCGGTGCCAAGGAGGTGGACGTAGGCGTGTGTGTCGAATGCCTCCTCGGCGACATGCTCTTCCTCACATGCTGCCAAGCTAAATTGAGTGCGCGCGTAGTGTTCATTGGAGTCATGGCGGAACGGATATGCGCGTGCTATGAACTCGTTAACGCAGGTCGCTGCGGCACGCATGTTTAGACTGATGACCGCGGGTGCTTCATCGACTGAGCCGCGGATATACCCTGCGTCAATCTCTTGCTGATGAGATCCAGCCGCATTTCGTCGTAGATACTCAGCGCGCAAGCCTTCTGGTGTGTAGACACCTCGATCCTTAAGCGAGGAGAGCCCAGGTTGAACATAGTCAATGCGCCCGCACACATCCGCGATGGCGATTTCATTTCCATCGCGACGTGTCGGGATAACCACTCCAACGTCAAACAAGGGAAGGAGATACGCGGAGGCAATTAGATCAAGGACGAGTCGCGCCTCCAGAGAGTCAACGCAGCAGAAGAGAACGTCGCATTGACCCGCGGCGATAATGGCTTCTCGCGTCAGGATTGAGCATGGAAGCGCCTCGGCCACGCCGTTGGTTCGGTAGCCGTTCACAGCTTCGACAAACATCTCCACTTTGAGCCGGCGCGCGACGGCATCGGCCGTCCTGGAGTTGAGAATGCGGTTGAGGTTCTTGAGCTCGACGACGTCAAAGTCAGTATGCTTCACGCGTCCAAAGCCGATGCGATTGAGTTGCTCGGCAACGACCGAACCGGTGCCAGAAACGCCGATCACCATCGCGGTGAGCAGCCCGACCTCGGTTGTCATTGCTTGAGTAAACGCGGCAGGGCGTCGAGTCGGGGTCCCTGCGGCTGCATCCTTTTCCCACCAATAACTGATGTTGTGACCTGTGACGGTGACCAGTTCGATCGGTTGGGGTGTTATGTCGTGACCGTACCAACGGGCGCGTATGGCACCTCCAGGCACCATAACTGCACTACAGTGGAATGCTCCGTGGTTGGCGAGGATGCTTTGCATCAGCAGGCGGTCGCTCGTGTCATCTAGATCGGAAAAGGCGAAGTGGCCACCCGGATGAGAATGGATGAGCACAAGCGTTAGGTCGTCTCCTTCTGCACGCGCTAGCGCCTCTTCTACATAAGCGCCCGGCCAGGCGATGGAGTCCGGGCGCCGCTCGGAACATGCCTCATGAGGGATGAGGATCATCTCTCGCACTAATAGGCGTACGCGGTGCCCTGCCGAGCGGCCACAGAGGAGGATGGCTGCGGCCTCCAGTCCGTCGCCAGGGAAAAGGTGTGCGCACAGCTTTTCATGCTGGACGCCAGCTAGGGCGAGGGTACGCGGTGTGTTCATCCCCGAGTCTCCTTCAACAAACAGGACTCGACCAGCGCCAGGTGGGTCGCGACGTTGTCCGTCTGAGGATCCCACTCCGAAGCTGCGCCGCGGTGGCGTGACCAGCCGTTAAAGGTGGTGCCGCCGATGGAAGCGGATACTTGGGTATTGGAAATCGGCTGGTGAGTCGTCAGAGCCAATGGCGGATGCGTGTAGAACATATCGATCTGCGCATTCGGGTAGGTCAATGGGATTTCCAGGGCGAGCAATGTGCGCTCCGCCGTGAACCCGATTGGCAAGGGGTAATCATGGATTAGTAGCCAGCGACGACTCTGGCCGTCCGGCATGCTCTCAATTCGAGTTTCCCAGAGCCAGCCCTGGCTGTTTAAGAAGTAAAGGTCTGCTGGAAGTAGCGCAAACATGCGGAGAGGGGACGCGGCCCCCTCTCCGTTGTTTACTTCTCGCGGGGTAAGTCGCAGCTTTTCGATGCCCGGCGTCCGCAGGTCAATGGTCTCGTCAAGGCCAACCTGTCGATTGGGCTGACCGCGAACGCGCAATACGATGATCCAGGGCTTGCTGGCATCGAAGCCCGCATCGGTGATCGCTTGGCGAACGGTGATGGTGGGGTGTGGAACAGTTAGTAGGACGCCCTGCACGTTGAGTTTCCACTCTCGCACCTTTGTCTCGAACCGCTCGATGCCAGAGCCATCCAGGTCGACGAGGTCGTGTGAGGCGAGGTGGCGCTCCACCCCGTCAGGCAAGGTCTGATAGATGACGCTGTCCTGCTCCACGCTGCCGAGCTTCCGCAACTGGCCACCGGAAATGAGCCTGGCTGGCCATTCATAGGTCACGCCGTTGATGGCGAGCTTATAGAGGCGGTCGCTTACCACGACGACGAACTGGCGCGACGTCGTGTCCAGGTCTACCCGCTCCGTCGCTCGAATGTCCTCTAGCTCGCCATTCGGGAGGACGGCGAGCACCGTTGCGTCCTGGTCCGCGGCGAAGCCGGCGGATTCAGCGATCTGTGCGCCTAAGGGCGTACTCGTCGGCACGTGACTCTCGTGAAAGGTGAGGGAGAGGTCGGCAATCTGGATGACCTGGTACGCGGTGTTGTTGCTATTGGCGTCGGTGTTCATGTTGTTCGTAACTCCGTGCCGGCCCCAGTGCCGGTTTTGCTCATTATATAGCGCTTGCTAAGCCTGTAAAGCAATAAATTAGCATGCTTTACAAATTTAGATTTCTCTGCTACCCTTAGTGCATCGGAAGGCCGCGCCGATGCGCGGCAGGTGGCTTACATGACTGGGAAAAGAGATACGGGAGCGGCGTCGGAAGCGACAGCCGCTAATCCGCTTGGCGCATACCTACGTAAGGCGCGCCAAGACGTGTCGATGACACTGCGGGATGTAGAGGAGGCCACAAACAAGGAGGTCTCCAACGGTTATCTCAGCCAGTTGGAAAGCGGCAAGATCAGCAAGCCCTCGCCGCACGTACTGCACACCTTATCGACGGTGTTGAGCGTCGACTATGAGGTGCTGATGCAGCGCGCCGGCTACATCTTGCCCAGTGCTGCGCCGCGGGTAGAAGGAGCCAAGCATGGTCGGGCGGCAACATTCGCGATTGATAATCTGACTTCAGATGAAGAAACACAGTTGCTCGAATACCTAACCTTTCTTCGTTCAAAGAAGAAATAACTATGCCTCGGCCGGACGACTCGACACTCACGCCCGGCCAGTTGGCTCGGGTTCGCAAAGAAGCCGAACGCGCGTTGCAGCAGGCGGGCGCCCTGGGTGTTCTACCCACGCCTATCGACGAAATCATGCGCGTGGCGAGAGTCGCGGAAATCGAAGAGGACATCCATAATCCGTCGTTCATCGCGAGGATTATGGCGAAGGCGGAGAAGGCCGGTCAGACGATCAGGCGTGCACTGTCCAAGGTAATGGGGCTCTTCCATGCTTCCGAGGGGTTGATCTTCATCGACCGCACTCTGATGAAGGTGAAGCAGCGTTTTGTGCGATTGCACGAATCCGCGCATGGCTTCCTTCCCTGGCAACGCCCGATGTACTCACTCGTTCAAGATGGCGAGAACGCGCTCGATCCCGATACCGCAGACCTATTTGATCGTGAAGCCAACAACTTCGCTTCTGAGGTCCTTTTTCAGCTCGACACGTTTCGTGATCAGGCGGAGGAAATGTCTTTTGACATCCTAACGCCGGTGCGGCTGGCCAAAAAGTTCAACGCCTCGAACTATGCGGCTATTCGACAATATGTTTCGAAGAACCATCGTAACTGCGCTGTTGTTGTTCTCAATATGCCGGAGCTCGATCCTTTAACGGGATTTCGAGCTACGTTGCGACGCGTAGTGGGGTCGGAAAGTTTTTTACAGATTTTTGCTGGGAAGGTATGGCCTGAGGTGTTCACTCCTGGTGATGATATTGGTCGATTCGTGCCGGTAAATGGCAGGCGGGCATCAGGCAAGCGCCAGTTGGGTCTGGCTGATGCTCATGGCACGCTGCATGATTGCGTCGCAGAGTCATTCAGTACCGGGCACCAAGTCTTCGTGCTCATTCATGTCACTAAGGCGCTAACAGCAAAACGCATCCTCCTTGGGTTTGGGTCGGCCAATATCCGCAGTCACGTTGACTGATTGCGGTCTACAAAGCGGAGATTGTGGGATGGCAAAGATCCTGGGGTCTTATGACGTCTACAGCCCCGAACATGGAAGGTTGTATAAGATCGATATCTCTGAAGGGCTCGATGAGATCCATCTCGATCATATAGAACGGGTATGGAAGCCACTCATGAAGCGGCAACGCGACAAGGCGATTCTCGAATTTTTCACGGAACTGGCAGAAGAGGATCGAACCCAAGAGGCATTTGCTTCAGCGTTAGGACGTCTTGGCGTTCCTGATAGCCACTGGGATTGGCGACTCAAATGCAGCATTGCGCCCGGTTCGCAGCGTCAGGCGTACGGGCTATTGAATGGCGAGCAGGTGGAGGCGGCCATGATGCTGGCATTCGATCGCCGGACAAAGCTCGGTCCTTCCGGTATGCCCCTTGTCTACGTGGACTTTCTAGCCACTGCACCCTGGAACCGGCCTGCCATTCAACACCCCGAGCGCTTTCGGCGCTTGGGCACGTTGCTCCTCGGTGCTGCCGTTGCAGTAAGCAAAATGCAGGGTCTTGAAGGGCGCTGCGGGTTGCACTCATTGCCGACCGCGGAGGGATTCTATCGACAGGCGGGGATGCGGGATCTGGGGGCTGATCCGGTGTACTACGACCTGCACTATTTCGAATTTGACGCGGCCGCTGCGCACGCGTTCATTGCTTGAGGAGGACACCATGGCGACATTTGCATTAGGTCAGCAGTGGGTCTCGAAAGTCACGATGTCCGAGGAGCCGGACGTGGCGGTGGTTGGTGCTGCACCTATTCCGATGCCAAGTAAGGAGGATCTAAAGTCCATACTAGAAGAGTTGTCGCGTTCGGAAACGGTAAGGGAAATGGCGCGTCGGAAGTGGATTCAGCCAGCTGCGACCAAGCTTCAGAACCGACTGGGCGAGCGCAGCAATGCTTTATTGGACTTTCTTGTGGCCAAGCAAACCATCACCCCGGCGTATGCCATGTTTAAGGGGCGGCGTCCTAGTGCGAAGCAGTCGTTGTTGGATGACTTTGCGACACGCGCCTGGGTGAGTCATCTCACTCAATTAGCTCATGAATGTCCAATGGCGACGCAGTTTCGACCATCGAGTATTGATGGTCGCTTTCTTAAGTCGCTGGCCCAACTGAGCATGCGCGAAGATGGACCGGCGCTTGCCTTGGATGCTGTGAAAGAACTGGGGGTCTGCGTGATCCTAGAAAGTGGGCTTCCAGGCATGTCGGTCGATGGGGCGTCGTTCCATGTTGCGGGCTGCCCTCCAGTTCTGGCGATGACCGCGCGTCATGATCGGCTGGATAATTTCTGGTTCACTCTATTTCATGAGATTGGACACATAGCATTGCACCTGGGTGATGCCAGTACGGAGATCTTCGTTGATTCCGAGGAGGAGGCTGGAGGGGACGAAGCGGAGGCCGAGGCGAATGCGTTTGCAAAGGATGGTTTGATTCCTAGAAATGTATGGCTCCGTAGTGACGCCTATCGATTAGGTAGTGAGGCTAGCGTGATCGCGCTTGCTAAGCAGTTGGGCATCCACCCTGCGATTGTGGCGGGGCGCATTCGCTACGAGCGGCGCGATTTCCGGATATTCAACGACCTCATCGGCCGAGGTCAGGTTCGCGAGGCGGTCTTCGGGGGATAGGCATTCATGTACACGCCGATGCTTAGGAATCGTCAAAGCGAAATGCTCGCCTTCCGAGGGCTTCCTTCCGACGTGCGTGAGCAGATGATGCCGCTTTTCGATGTGGCGGCACCGACGAAGAGTGCCGATCAAGCTACGGCGGAAAAGTATGTGGGAAATAACATCGCGCGAACCGAGAAGGCCGCTGCCGGTATCGCTTGGGCTTTCGTTGATTCCAATGAGCTTGATCCTGGTTTTCGCCTGATCGGCGGCGTGCACCCTTTGATGGCTATGGCGGCGGCTGTGGCGAAGGGCGGCGCCCGCCCGGTTCCTGTGACTGGCCTGCATCGCGATCAGGCACATCATGATGCGGCCAAAGCAGTCATGCACCCAGATGAGCCCTGGCTTTGCGTGCGCTTGGATGCAACGGATGTGAGTACGGCGACAATGTCCTTGCGAAGTATCAAGGTGCTTTTATCTGAGTTCGGCCTCTCTACGGATCGTGCTCTGCTGCTCCTGGACCTGCAGGGATTGCATGGTGCTGACGCTCAAGTTGTTGCTGCGCCAGTTATCCGGTTGCTTGGCATGCTTCAGACTGACCCTTGGGCGGCGATAGTCATTGGTGGCTATGGCGTGCCTGAGCAGCTATCGACCGCTGTAACACCCAATAGTCAAGACTATCTGCCACGCATCGAACAGGATGTCTATTTTGAGGTTCGCGCGAAGGTTGCGAATCAACCGTTATGGTTTGCGGACTACACCATATTGCCACCATCCGTGGTGGAACTCGATTGGCGCTTGATTGGTCGAGTCATCGCACCTAAGGCGTTATATACCCTCGATAACTCGTGGTTGGTGGTTCGAGGAGGCGCCTTCGCTAGTCATCCAAAGGGCTATGGTCAGTACCATGACATTGCCAGTGAGATCGTTGCTCTGGATGAGTTTTCAGGCCCAGGTTTCAGTCCGGGAGATCAATATATTGCCGATCGTGTGGCAGCCACTGAAAAGCCCGGTAGTCCAGCCACTTGGATCACGGCTTGCGTCAGTCACCATATGTCTCTAACTGCGCGCGCTCATGCGGCTACAAGTCCTTCGTGAATAGACAAGGTGCGCCAGTCGCTACGGTCACGGAGCTTATTCAAAGTGGCTTGGTGGAGTACGTCTGCGGCAATGTGCTTGCGAAGCTCCATGCGAATCGCGCGTTTAGTGGACCGTGGCTTGGTGGACGTCCCCAGTAAATCCCGGCTTAGTAAGTCAATTTCATCGCGCCAAAGTAAGGACAAGAGCGCCTCCATATCGAGGTCGGGATTTAGGCGGGGGCGGCGCTCAAATCGGTACTCAAACTGTCCTTGGCAACGCATCGCCACAACTACTCCCCACCAGGTCGGAATCAGTGGGCGTGCCTTATCAACGAGTGACTCGTCCACCAAAAGGACCATTCGATCAAAGCATCTGGAGTACGCAAGAGCTTGGTGCGGTAGTCGGGTAACATTGTCCTTCGGGCCCTTAATTTCGACCCCAATAAGTAAGTCAGCGATGATGGCTAAGTCGACTCGCGCTCGACCAAGACAGACCTCCATTTCTTCTACCAGTAGGGCGCGGGAGCGACTGCGTACGAGCCGAGGCACTTCTGACTTAACGAGGTCGCGAAGAAATTGCTCTGTGACGTCCACATGGGCCGCGCCGGAAGCCGGCACAGCGTCGCGAGGTGTCGAAGAGCAAGGGCTAGTAGTCAGCATGGCAGAGCGGGCACGGACGGTTCAGGCAATCTTATGCTATTACATTCCTGGACTTATGGTCGGGCATGGATGAGCGATGCATACATGCGGAAGTCATACACAGCGGTATCTACCCCAACAAAGGACGTTCCCCATGCGCATATCAAGAATTGCTTTGCTGCTTATCCCGGCCATCCTCAGCGGGGCCGCCCTGGCAGCTGCACCTGATGCAACAAAGAGCGTGCCCGGCTTTAAGCTGATGGAACATCAAAAGATGACCATGGACGATAAAGTCATCTATGAGGCGGACGTGAATCTTGCTGATCCGGCCCGGAAACAGTACGGGCTAGAGATCGGTGTGGACGATAAAACTTGGCAGTACCTCACCATGGAAGGCTCGGCAGGCGCCATGCTCAATGGCACAAGCGATGGTCACGGCAATCTTACTGATGGCTGGATGGTGAGCTACGTCGTAACCGATGTCACTTCGGCAGGTGCGGCCCGCGTCGAGTTGATCTACACCCTCCGGGATCCAGCCAAGGGAATCAATAAGACTGAGCATGTCCACGCGGACCTCAAAATTGGGGAGCGTTTCGCAACGACTACGGCATCTGGCACCAGGGTATGGCTAATCGTTAGTCGTAGTCCGGGCTGAGTAGCCCGGACTACGACGCTTCGCAACGGCCGGGAACTGCCGCCGCGCCATCGGTGCGGCAGCGCCGGTGTCGTCGCAGTACTCGATAAGAGATACGCGTATCCGAATTGTTGGCACTCTTTACGGCGGCGCTGGGGGTGATGGCGCCATGCTTGTTCGTAGCCGGGCCGCGCAGTCCCTATACCCGTGTGATTAGGGGAAAGGGATAGCCTGTTAACATGTCCAGGGACGGTGTCGCGCAGCCGTCCCATTTCAGGGGGCGGCAGTATGGTAGTGAGTGAACAGGTCAAAGACTACGATCGCTTCTTTCTTCGTCACTTGCAGAAAATTCGCGCCGACGGCGCCTATTACGTCAACCAGCGCTTCCTTGGTCGGGGCGGCAATGGCACGACGTTCTATGTCACGTGCACGTCGGGCCCCAATTGCGGGGTGCAGTTTGCTCTCAAGGTATTCCACAAGATTAGCGACCAGCGCCGGCGGCAACGCTTCCTCGATGAAGTGCGTCATTATCGGACGCTGTCACATCCCTCGATCATTCGCGTGCATGATGAGGGTACTTTTGTGGCCTCCGAACGACAGTACCCGTTCGCGGTCGTGGACTTCGCAGCCACCAATCTCGATCAGAAACTCGGTAATGGATCACTGCGGATCACGCGTCTTGAAGCGATCCGTTACATACTCAATGTAGCGTCGGGAATTCAGTACCTGCATACGCAGAAGGCCCCCATCATTCATCGGGATATCAAGCCCGCAAATATCCTTGTAACCGGCAGTACTGCGCGCCTTGGTGATCTTGGGCTAGCTAAAGCCATGATGGGTGAGGTGGACGAGAGCTCGGAGGATATGCAGGGTTACATGGCCATGCCGCGCTTCTACCGAACACCAGAACTAGTCCTACTAGCCCGCGGCGACAAGGTGGCTCTAACGACGGCGTCGGATATCTATCAATTGGGGCTGGTGCTTTACCAGGCAGTCACCGGATTTAATCCGCAGTATCCGCCGAAAGACAACAAGCTGGACGACATTGAGCTCGATCTTCGCGAAATTACTGGTGCGGCTAGCGAGCAGCTCAATATGCTGATTCACGGCATGCTGCAGTACGATCCGGCAAAGCGTCCGGCAGCGGCAGAGGTGGTACGTAAACTGTCGGACATTCATGTCGCAATCTGCGAAGCGGATCTGCAAGTGACCGGCATGATGCGTTAGTAGGGCGAACCTGCGGACACGGCGAAGCGGAAAGAATTGAGCGCGGCCGTGGACGATCCAAGGGCAATCGTAGCCAAGTCAGAAAAGCGGTGAAAAAGGACGCAAAGTTAGTCTTGACCTGATCGTTTCTCTACTGCTCACGTAAATATTGTTGAGAATAGCGTGCCCTGGACGCTGGCGTTTTTGCTTAATTCTAATATTCATTTACGATTTTGAGGTGATCTCAGTTCTTTAGAAGGTGTACACAACCGTTCTAAAGAACGCCTCAGACCGTCGTTGTACGGTTTTGGCTTGCGAACCCCCGATTCGTCGGGGGTTTTCTTTTTCAAGACTGGACGATTTTGTACTGCATTACATTCCGAACCCTCGCCCGATAGTGCGCAGCACTCGAGCGAGGCGACCAGTGGTCAATGGATGCAGCCTCTCGTTGACATGCCCATGCGTTGGCGTAGCATTCGTCTCAGCTTCTGGGACAGACCCGGAAGTGCCAACTACCGTGAGGGATTCTCATGGACTTCGATTACCTGGTCTTCATTGGCCGTTTCGAGCCCTTCCATATAGGACATGCCGCCGTCGCTCGCCATGCGCTGAGCAAGGCGAAGAAGCTGATCTTCCTGATCGGCTCTGCCGACACCCCCCGCTCCATCCGCAATCCCTGGACCGTCGCCGAACGCTCGGTGATGATTCGCGCCGCATTGGAAGATGCGGCGGATCGCCTGATCATCCTGCCGCTGCGCGATCACCTCTACAACGAGGCGCAGTGGATCGCCACGGTGCAGCGCAAGGTCAACGATGCCATTCGCGAGGATGGCGGCCCGGCGGACAGCCGGATCGGCCTGATCGGCCAGGAGAAGGACGCCAGCAGCTATTACCTGCAAGAGTTTCCGCAGTGGTCGCTGGTCGACGTGCGCCATACCGAGACGCTCTCGGCGACCGAACTGCGACGTTACCTGTTCGAGGCGGGCAAGCTCGACTTCCACGGCGGCCTGTTGATGCTTCGGAGCAACGTGCCGGCTCCAGTGTTCGAAATGCTCGAAGCGTTCCGCAAGAACGGTGGGGCTTTCGAGCAGTTGCTCAATGAATACCACTTCATCGAGAACTACCGCGCGGGCTGGTCGGTGGCGCCCTATGCGCCGACCTTCGTCACCGCGGATGCGGTGGTGGTGCATTCGGGCCACGTGCTGCTGGTCCGCCGCCGTTCGGAACCCGGCAAGGGTTTATGGGCGCTTCCCGGTGGTTTCATAAAGCAGGACGAGACGATCCTCAGCAGCTGCTTGCGCGAACTGCGTGAGGAGACTCGGCTGAAGATCCCGGTACCGGTATTGCGTGGATCGCTCAAGAGCCAGCATGTCTTCGATCATCCGGATCGCTCGCTGCGCGGTCGCACGATCACCCACGCCTTCCACTTCGATTTCCCCGCTGGGGAACTCCCGGCCGTAAAGGGCGGCGATGATGCGGACAAGGCACGCTGGTTCCCGGTGAGCGAGGCGCTGGAGATGGGGCCGCAGCTGTTCGAGGACCACCTTTATATCTTGGAGTTCTTCCTCGGGCGGGGCTGATACCCCGTCTACCCACCGGCGGATAGACCGCCGGTTCATCTGACGCGAAGGAGCTTCCGTCATGCATTACCTGAACAACCTTCTCCTCAATACCGACAGCTACAAGGCCAGCCATTGGCTGCAGTACCCGCCGGGTACCGATCAGACCTTCTTTTATATCGAGTCGCGCGGCGGCGAGTACGACAAGACGGTTTTCTTCGGCTTGCAGGCGATCCTCAAGGAATACCTGAGCACTCCGATCACACACGCGGACGTGGACGAGGCGCGCGATTTCTTCGCGCTGCACGGTGAGCCCTTCAACGAAGCCGGATGGCGCCGCATCGTCGACAGCCATGGCGGGCGGTTGCCCCTGCGCATCCGCGCCGTGCCGGAAGGCAGCGTGGTGCCCACCCATCAGGCTCTAGTGACCATCGAATCGACCGATCCGGAAGCCTTCTGGTTGCCCAGCTATCTGGAAACCCTGCTGCTGCGGCTGTGGTATCCAGTGACGGTCGCGACGGTCAGTTGGCACGTAAAGCAGACCCTGCGCGCGTACCTCAGCCAGACCAGCGACGCCCCGGACGAGCAACTGCCGTTCAAGCTGCATGACTTCGGCGCCCGTGGCGTGTCCAGCACCGAATCGGCCGCGCTGGGAGGCATGGCGCATCTAGTGAACTTCCAAGGCACCGATACGGTGTCCGGCGTGCTGGCGGCGAAGCGGTACTACCACGCTCCGATGGCCGGATTCTCGATCCCTGCCGCCGAGCACAGCACGATCACCAGCTGGGGCTGTGACGGCGAAGTCGCCGCGTTCCGCAACATGCTCACGCAGTTTGCCAAGCCCGGCGCTCTGCTGGCCGTGGTGTCCGACAGCTACGACATCTATCGCGCGATCGACGAATACTGGGGTGGGGCGCTCAAGGACGAAGTCATCCGCTCGGGTGCGACCTTGGTGATCCGTCCCGATTCGGGCGATCCGGTGGAGGTGGTTCACCAGTGCATGATGCGCCTGGAGGCGGCCTTCGGCAGCACGGTCAATGGCAAGGGTTACCGCGCACTCAATCACGTACGCCTGATTCAGGGCGACGGCGTCAATCCACGCAGCATCGAAGCGATCCTCGAGCGTGTGACCGCAGCCGGCTACGCCACCGACAACCTCGCCTTCGGCATGGGCGGCGCTTTGCTCCAGCACATGAATCGCGATACGCAGAAGTTTGCGCTGAAGTGCTCGGCCGCCCGGGTCGATGGCCAATGGATCGACGTCTACAAGGCGCCGGCGACCGACGCCGGCAAGACCTCGCAGCGCGGCCGCCTCGCACTCTTGCGGCACCGCGAATACGGCACCTATAAGACCATCACTGTCCCGGTGGACGCGCCCAGCATGGAGGCGTACCGGCCACCCGCGGGCTGGGTCCATGCGCTGGAAACCGTCTGGGAGAACGGCCAGCTCGTCCGCGACTGGTCGTTCGACGAAGTCCGCGCACGTAGCCACCTTATCTAACCCCAAGGAAGGAGCATTGCCATGTTTGGATTCCGCTACGTCAAAGCCAGTCCCAGCACCTATCTGCTGCAGTACAAGAACGGCAAGGCCGTGCGCGAGGGGACCGGCCTGTCGTTCTGGTACTTCGCGCCCAATGCCTCGCTGGTGTCGATCCCGCTGGAAAGCGTGGATGCGCCTTTCATGTTTCAAGAGGTGAGCAGCGATTTCCAGGTAGTCACGGTACAAGGGCAGGTGACCTATCGCGTGGCCGCCCCCACCACGCTGGCCGGCCTCATGAACTTCACGCTCAAGCCGGATGGAAGCTATGCAACCGAGGACCATAGCAAGCTGCCTCAGCGTGTCGTTAACGCTGTGCAGGTGCAGTTGCGCTCGGTACTGCAAGGCAAGGCCCTTCAGGAACTTTTGCAAGGCTCGGATCACTTGGTGAAAGCGGTGCGCGATGGCCTGCAGCGGCCGGAAGGCTTGCCGAGCCTCGGCCTGGAGCTGGTTAACCTGGCGATCCTGGCTGTCAAGCCCAACCCGGAGACGGC
Source organism: Dyella sp. (assembly GCA_039594095.1). Classification (GTDB taxonomy): domain Bacteria; phylum Pseudomonadota; class Gammaproteobacteria; order Xanthomonadales; family Rhodanobacteraceae; genus Dyella_D. Next base: position 4,632 of record JBCNOA010000016.1, on the reverse strand, counting down.
TCGCGCTCTGGAAGCGCAGGTGCGCGAACAGATCCTCAAACGCGCCGACGATGCCACTTACGCTCGCCGCAACGCCGCGATCGAGCAGGAACGCGCCGTCAAGGAAAACGAGCTCAACACCGAGATCGCTGTGGAGGCGAAGAAGCGACAGATCCGCGAGGCACAGCTGGAGGCCGAGCAGGCGGAGCTCAGCAAGCGCCAGGCAATCCGCGACCAGGAAATGGCCGGCAAGATCGCAATGGAGGAGAAGAACAAGGGGCTGACCGCACTTCGCGGCGACAACGCCCGCACCGAGGCCGATGCCAAGGCCTACGCGGTCGCCGCCATCATGAAGGCGGTGCAGGGCATCGACCCGCGGGTACTGCAGACGCTGATGGTGGGACAGGCCGACCCGGGCGTGCTGATCGCTCAGGCCTTCCAAGGCCTCGCTTCCAACGCCGAGCGAATCGGCGAGCTCAATATTTCGCCGGACCTCCTGCAGCAATTGACCCAGGCGCGCCCCCATTCGGCGGCGAAGGCTTGAGGCCATGAACGCGCTCGAACAGCGCATCGTGCTGGTCACTCGCCGCACCCGGTTGGAAGACTTGATAGTGCGCTTCAACACTATCGAGCAGGCGCGCTTCTATGTGGAGCACCTGGGCGCCGACTTCTCGGATTACGCCGAGGAGCATCGGATCTACCAACTGGCAGTGCAACACGCCGAAGCGACGCTCAGTCGCTTCGGTCGCGTCCAGCGCCTGGACCGCGGTTTCCTGGCGAATTACCTGTTCGCGCCGGATGCCCTCGTCGTCGTGCTGGGCCAGGACGGCCTGGTGGCCAATACGCTCAAGTACCTGAAGGACGAGCAGCCCGTCGTCGGCGTCAATCCCGATCCCAGGCGCTGGGATGGCGTGCTGCTGCCTTTCCAGGTACGGGATCTCGAGCGGCTCATTCCTGAGACCCTGGCGAAGCGGCGCACCGCGAAACGGGTAACCATGGCGCAGGCCTCATTGAGCGACGGTCAGGAGCTCTATGCGGTCAACGACCTTTTCGTCGGGCCCCGCACCCATGTGTCGGCGCGCTACGAAATACACCTTGGGGCGCACGTCGAAACCCATTCGTCCAGCGGGCTGATCGTCTCCACCGGCCTGGGTTCCACGGGGTGGTTCCAGAGCCTGCTCGCCGGCGCCGCTGCGATCGGTGGGCATGCCCTGCCCGAGTCTGTCGACGCCATGCGAGGTCAAGGATTTGCCTGGGACGCTGACCATCTGCAGTTCACCGTACGGGAACCCTTCCCGAGCCGGACGACCCAGGTCGGCCTAGTGTTTGGCCAGATCACACGAGAACATCCGCTGACGCTGGTCTCCCAGATGGCGGGCTATGGGGTGATTTTCAGCGATGGGATCGAAGCGGACTTTCTTGAATTCAACGCGGGGATGAAAGCCACGATCCAGTTGGCAGAGCGGGAGGGTTGTCTGGTCACGTAATGGCGGCCATGCCGCCATTGATCTGGTCGATTCTTGACAGTCGGCGGCCATCAGCGCCACGCCCGCAGCTGGGTTCAATCGGACAGACCATGGATCACGTCCAGAGGTGCCATGGTTGGGGCGCCGTCTCTGGTGAGACGCCGAATCCGACCCATAGCGCTCCCCCTCGCATGCCGCTCGGGCATGCCCTTCTTCTATCCGATCCCGTTCGTAACGACACAGTACGCAATCGATCACTGTCGGTAGCGGGCATGGATGCTGCATGTGCTGCCCCCCATGTGCGCCTTAGTCACGCTCGCTAACTTGCTTGAGCGCTTCGGCGCTGACTTCAGTCCGTGGGCAGGCCCAGTTGGGCAAGCATCTGGACATACCGGTCGAAGGCCGCGAGAAAAACCGGGCTGCCGTTCTTTCTGGGTAGCGGAACGTTACCGGTGGTCGAGCCCGGCCGCAGTTCCAGGCCCTTGGCAAAAGCCGCTCTGGCTTCCTCGTGGCGGCCGAGTTGCTGATAGCCGACCGCGAGGGCGAAGTGCGTGCGTCCGGTGCCCGGCGTGACCGCAAGCGATCGTTCCAGCCATGGCAAGGCCTCGGCGTAACGCTCCATCAGCGTGTACGCCATGCCTACGCCGAGCAGCCAGGTCCAGCGCGCGAAAGCCGGGGTATCGAAGGTATCGGCCTGCCTGAAGGTCGCCAGCGCTTCCTCGAAACGGCCCTGCCGGGTCTGTGCGATGCCGAGATGGAACAGCGCTATGCCGTGCCAGGGATCGAAGCTGAGCATTCTGCCGCAGGCGATCAGGGTCTCCGGTAACTGGCCGGCCATCGTCAGCAGCCGGCAATAGGCTTCGAGCACGGGGATGTAGTGCGGCTTCGCCTGCATGGCTCGCTCCAGCAGGGCCCGTGCGCGGCTCTCGATGGCGCCGGCATCGGCCGGGTCGTACCAGGCCGTCTGGGTGCCGCGCAGCATATGCCCGGCCAGCGCGGCCAGCAGGTCGACATCGTCGGGATGATCGGCGAGCGCCTTTTCCAGCATCTCCTGTGCCACGCGGAAGCGTTCGCGCGTGGTCTGGTTGATGATGGCCGTGGCTTGTTCGATGACTACCTTGGCGTAACCGGCCGGCAGTTCGTCCTCGCTGCCACCCTGCATCCACGCGCCGCAGTTCTGCAGGGCGTTGATGCGCAGCGCGAGCGGATGGCCAAGCCCGGCGACAAGGCGCGATCGCTGCAAGGCCGCATCGCCTTCTGCGGCGGAGACGACTACCGAGCCGCTCCAGCGCACTTCACCGGTGGCCGTGGCGCTCATGCGTGCATGCGCTTCCCAGGCCGCTGCGCTCTTATGCAGCTCACCGCTGATCACGAAGTCCACGGCCGCATCAGCGTCTGCGTCCTGCGCCAGCGTAATCACGCGAATGCGCTCGATCCTGGCAAGACCGTCGGCGAGGCGCTCGCCGACTTCCTTCGCCACGTCAGCCCAAGATGCGGCGTCAGCCGCGGCTTTCATCGGGCGCACGGCGATCGTAAGGGTGCCGGCGGCGGACTCGCGCCTCGCCGCGATCCGTTCAAGCCCGTGCGTTACCTCGGCATCGAGCACATAACCCCGCCCGGGCAGCTGGCGGAGCAACTCGTGGCGATCGTCGCCCAGCGCGCCGCGGATCTCGCGGATACATTGGAACAGGCCATTCTCGCTGATATGGACGTTCGGCCAGATCGTCTCGATCAGCTCCCGCTTGCCGAGCACGCGTCCGGCACGGGTGGCGAACAACCAAAGCATGTCGAAGGACTTCGACCGCAACTTGATCGCCTCGCCATCCGGACCGCGCAGTTCGCCGCGCTCCCGATCGAGTTCATAGCCTGCCAGATACAGCACGTGGCCCCTGCTTCCTGCCCCCTTGGTCTGGCGAGAATATCAGCAAAGCTTTTGCATCTCATGGCGGGTGCGATACCGCCTATGGGGACTGGATTTCAGCAAATTTCAGTGAAATTTCAGAGTGGGTGGCGAGATTCCGTGAAACGATACACAGCGAGCCGGATGCTGCTCATACAGGGGGCGAGCGAAAAGCCATAAGCGGCCAGTGCGCGCCGCGATCTCAACGCTGTCGTCAGAAGGGCCTGCGCGTCCAACGCGCCCAAGGCACGGGCGACTGTTGCCCGCGATCGGCCTGGCCATGAGTGATCTCCGTCCGCTCCACGCTCATCTGCATTTCTCCGTTTAGAGGCGCCCATGAATCGTTTCGCTCAGTCTGATCGCCGAACGCTGCTCGCCCGGATGATTGCAGCCGCACTCGCTTCGGTACCGCTGATGACCGCGGCGCAGTCGCTGCCCAAAGGCGCGACCGTGGTGGCGGGCAATGTGACGATCGCTCAATCCGCACCGAACCGGCTGGAGATTCATCAATCGTCCGACAAGGCGATCACCGACTGGCAGAGCTTCTCCATCGGCGCAGGCCGCACCGTCGAGTTCGTGCAGCCCTCCGCATCCAGCATTTCCTTGAACCGTGTGGTCGGCAATAGCCCGTCGGAGATCTACGGCAACCTCGTCGCCAACGGGCGGGTATTCCTGATCAACGGCAATGGCATCCTGTTCGGTCGCGGTGCCCAGGTCGATGCCGGCGGCCTGGTGGCCTCCACGCTGAACCTCTCCGACCAGAACTTCCTGGCCGGCAACTATGTGTTCTTCGATCCCGGCAATACCAGCAGCGTGGTCAACCGGGGCAAGCTCAAGGCCAGCGACGGCGGTGTCCTCGCCCTGATCGGTCACCAGGCCATCAACCTGGGCAGCATGCAAGCCAGTCTCGGCAGCGTCGTGCTCGGTGCAGGCAGCACTGCGCAGCTCACGCTGGCCGACCACCGGCTGATCCGGTTCGAAGTCCAGCAGAACGTTCTCGGCGCATTGGCGCATAACGGCGGACTGATCGAGGCCGGTGGCGGCCAGGTCATTCTCACCGCCGGTGCCAGGGACAGCCTGCTCGCCAGTACGGTCAACAACGACGGCATCGTCGAAGCGCGAACCGCGCAAGGTCAGTCCGGCCACATCCTGCTGCTCTCTGGCATGCAGGCCGGTACGACGCAGGCCGGCGGCACGCTCGATGCCAGTGCGCCAAGCGGCGGCGATGGCGGTTTCATCGAAACCAGCGGCGCGCATGTGCAAGTCGTCGACGGCACGCGCATCACC
>JBCNOA010000159.1:0-10090 GCA_039594095.1 Dyella sp. | reverse complement strand
TCTTCGTAGCGCGGCTGCTCGGGCAGGCCGGGCTTGGCGGGTTGCCGCCGCCGCTGCCCGCGCAGCAGTTCGCGATCCTCGATGATGTCGGCCCAGTAATGCCTGCACGGGTTGCCCACCATCAGCAGGACCTGGCAATGCCTGGCCAGCGCGGTGAGCGCCTCCAGCGTCTGCAGCGGCAGCGAGGAAATGCCGAACACCACGATGCGCCGCGGCAGGCGCGCGGGCCGTTCGGCGGCGGACGCATGCTCCACGAAAGCCTCGTGCACCGCCGCGCGATGGCTATGGCGCGCGGCAGGGCCGACGTCGTCCAGCAACAGTCGCCACAGCCGCGCCTGCCACAACTGCCCGAGCGGAAGCGGCGTGCGGCGGCCGCGCCAGTCGTCGGCCATCTCGTCGATGCCGCGCTCCCAGTCGGCCAGCCAATGCGCGCGATACACCTGGTATTGGTCGAACAGGTCCGCGATGCGCGCGGCGAGCTGATAGCGCTTGCGCCAGTCCATGCCTTCGCCGAGGAAGTCGCGCAGCGGGCGGAAGTCGGGATCGTCGAGATGGCGAGGGATCAGCCGCAGCAGCCGCCAGGTCAGGCGTGACTTGTCGAACGGCGAGGTCGACGGCACGGCGTCGCGGCCCAGCACCGCACGGTAGGCATCCCAGAGGAAGCGGCCCGGCAGTTGCACTTCTACCGCTGCGCTGATGCCCAGCCCGTCTTCCTCCGGCGATCGCGCCAGAGCCAGTTTCAGCCACTGCGCGATGCCGTTGCTTTGCACCAGCATGAGTTCGTCTTCCAGCGGACGCAGCGGTGTGCGCCGGATCCAGGCGACGAGCAGATCGCGCAGGTCTTCCAGGCGGTTGCCGTGGATGACCATCAGGCCCGGTTCGATCGGGACGTCGAGAGGCAGGGCCAGGGTGGCGGTCACGGCCGGCGGCGCGAAGAAGAGGTCATAGGCGAATTGTGGCGGACATCGGGTGAGCGGGCGAGTGGCGGTGGATGCCCCGCCGTGTCGGTGCTCCGCTCATGTTTCCCATGCCGGCGATGTCGCCCTTGCGTGCGCCCAGCTGATCGATATGCGGATGCCAATGGGCGAAGCGGCGAGCGCGCCTGCGCGTCGTGTTCGCCGCGCATCCCCCGAAACGAACATCGCCGCATGCGATGAGGCATGCGGCGATGGGTGTTGCGGGTGAAGCTTGGCAGTGGGCCCACGCGTGTTTGGTGCGCGGGTGGCGCATTGTGATGCATTGCATGTGGTCGATGTCAATACTTTTGCCTACATCGAGTTGGCTTGCCGTCGATGAACAAGTGCGTTTCGCCGAGACCGATGCATGGCGCACGCGTCGGTCGGTAACGTTCGGATGACGCGGCCGTCACGCGCCAGAGACGCTTCGGACGTCCGTCAGAACGCATAGCGCGCGCGTCCGTACCAGTAGGCACCGTTCACGCCGATCGGCGAAATGACGTCATAGGGAAAGTTGCCGGCGTAGTCGATGTCGTGATTGGAACGCGTGGGGTATTGATTGGTGAGGTTGTACCCGCCGAGCGCGACGCTCAGCCGCGCCGTGAGGTGGAGTTCGGCTTCGGCATCGAGTTGCCAGCGCGCCGCATAGACCTGGCGTGGCTCGAAGCCGCCGCCGAAGTCGAAGACGCGCACGGTGGAGCCTTGCCGCGTGACGCGACTGAGCAGGGACCAGCGGCGATGGTTCCAGTTGGCGGTGAAGGAGCCGCGCTGCCGTGGCGCCGCGTCGGTGAGCGTGTTGCGCTCCTCGTCGCCGAACAGCACGTTGCCCGCTCCGGTGGCGGCGAGTTCGGGCGGCGTGGGGCGGACGGCGCGGATGTCGGTGCGGTTGCGGCTGTACGCCAGCGTGAGCACCAGGTCGCCGCCGGCCCAGGGAGTGCGGTAGTTGCCCACCAGCTCGGCGCCGCGCGTGCGGGTGTCCACGGCGTTGGTGAAGAACGCCGCGCTCTGCACGCCGGGGACGCCGAAGCGGCGCAGGATGTAGTCCTCCAGCCCGGCGCTGTCGATGGTCTCGGAGAGGGTGACACGGTCATCGATGGCGATCTGGTACGCGTCGAGGCTGAAGTCGAAGTGTTCGCCGATCTGCCCGGTCACGCCCAGGCTAAAGTTGCGCGACTTCTCCGGCTTCAGCGCCTGCGCGCCCAGACCCCGCGCGATCGGGTCTCGCACGGACAGGATGCGGCCCGTCACCAGCTTGCCGTCCGCGCCGTAACCGCTGGTGGTGGACTCGAAGCCGATCTGGCTCAGCGACGGTGCACGGAAATTGTTGGAAGCCGCGCCTCGCAGGGCGAAGCCGGGGGCGAACTCCCAGCGGGCGCTGACCTTGCCGCTCCAGTTGCCGCCGAAGTCGCTGTAATGCTCGTAGCGCGCGGCAGCGTCGATGAAGACGTGGTCGGTCACATCGCTGTAGACTTCCGCGTAGTCCGCGCCGACGTGGCGCGACAGCCTCGCCGCATCCTGGGGTTGCAGCCCGCCGCCCGCCTGCGCACCGACGGGCGCATCGACGTAAGGACCCGCGGCATAGGAAGCGGGATCGCCGGGCAGGGTGCGGAATTGTTCGTGGCGGTACTCGGCACCCACGGCCAGGGTGAAGTAGCGTTCGCCGAGCGGGAACTCGCGTTGGCCATCCAGGTTGGCGCTGCCCTGGTCGAACCGGTAGCTGCCGATGTGGAACGCCGTCGGACTCTCGGGTCCCAGCGACGCGTTCAGGGAGTGGCGCAGGTCGTAGTCGAAAGCGTTGCTGCCCCAGTTGAGGCTGCCGTCGAGGTTCCAGTCCGCCAGCTTGCCGCGGATGCCGGCGGCCGTCTGGACGTCCCGGTTGTGGCCCAGCGATTCGGGCCGATAGCCGTCGGGGTAGATGGACGGCACGTTGGCGCTGCTGTCCGGGTAGCGGAAGTAATTGTCGCCAACGGTACGGCGTTGCGTGTAGGTACCGAACCAGTAGAGCCGGGCGTCGCCGCCCAACGGAATCTCGCTGTTGAGCCAGCCGCTGTAATTCTCGGAGCGCGGGTCGCCGGCGGCGTAGTTGCGCCTGCCGCGCAGCGCCAGGTTGGCCGGCGTGGGGTCCGCCAACCAATCGGGCACCGTATCGGTGCCGGCCCGGTTGGTAGCGTCGTGGTGGCCCGCTTCCAGGCCGGCACGGAAGAAACCGCTGCCGGCCAGCCGCGTGCCGAATTTCGCCGAGGCATAACTGCTGTTGCCATCGGTCAGGGTGCGGTCGGTCGGGTGGAAATGGGTGTGGTTCGCGCCGTACGTGCCCACTACCTCTCCGCCTTCGGGCGCGTCGTCGAGAATGATGTTGACTACTCCGGCGATGGCGTCCGACCCGTATTGGGCACCTGCGCCATCGCGCAGGACCTCCACGCGCTTGATCGCGCTGATCGGGATGGCGTTGAAGTCCGCGGGCGTGGTGCCTCGCCCGATCTTCGTGTCGGTGTTGACCAGGGCCGAGGTATGGAAGCGCTTGCCGTTGACGAGGACCAGCACCTGGTCGGGCGAGAGCCCACGCAGTTGCGCGGCGCGCACGTGGTCCGAGCCGCCGGAATTCGACTGCCGCGGAAAGTTGAACGAGGGCAGCAGAGTGGCCAGTGCCTGGCCCAGCTCGCCGTTGACCGCGCCGGCGGCCCGCAGGTCGTCCTGGCTCAGCACGTCCACCGGCACCGGCGATTCGAGCGCGGTACGGCTGCTGGCGCGCACGCCGGTGACCACGACCTGGTCCAGCGTGCGCGCCGGCGCCTGTTCGGTGATTTGCCACGCATGCGCGGCCTGGCCGGCGGTCGCGGCGAAGACGACGGCAGCGGAAAGACGGGCACGACGATACTTCCGGAGATGGACGGACATGCGGGTTCCTCGATGTAGAGACGGCCTGGCACGCCGCATGCGCGGGCGGCGTCAGGGTGTGCGGATTGCGCGGGTCAACGCCTGGAGAGGCGTCTCATCGCAGACAACATCGCCGCATTCGCATGGTGCGCGGCTGGGAGTGCCGTCTTTTGAGCAGCATGCCGTTGAGCGATGTGTCCACGATGGTCGGGCGCGAGGCGGCGATGGCAGGGAGGGGTTCGGCATTTGTTGCATTGCGGAAGGTTCGTGTCAATACTTCTTGCGAATCTTCTTCGGGCGTCTGAGGATCTATCCGTCTGGACGTCCAAATGACTTGACCAAGGAATATCGATGCCAATCCATCGCGCGCTCGCCGGTTTGTTCGCCTTCGGGATGATCTCGGGTTGTGTGTCGCAACCGTCCGCACCGGCTGGCGCTACCTTGCAGGGCGACTCGGCGCATCCGGCGGCGACGGCGGGGTGGGTGGAGACGCGGCTGTACTTCGGGCTCGGCTCGGTCGACCGGCCCGAGAGTGGCGTGAGCGAACAGACCTGGCGTGCTTTCCTGGATGGCGAGGTAACGCCGCGCTTTCCCGACGGATTGAGCGTGATCGACGTATACGGCCAGTGGCAGGGCAAGGGTCAATCCGCCCCCGAGCGACTGCGCTCGAAGCAACTGGTGATCGACTATCCGGACACGCCGGCGAATCGTGCCAAGGTCGAGGCGATTCGCTCGGCGTGGAAACAACGCACGGGCGATCAGTCGGTGCTGCGGGTGACCCAGCCGGCGGACGTTTCGTTCTGAGGCACGGCTTCAAGCAAAGCCCGGATTCTTCCGGACCTTCCGCCGCCGCGCGATGATGCCGGCGATTCCACAAAGGCGACATGCTCCCCGTGAACGACCCGCATCCGCGCCGCTGGCTGACGCCCGGCGACCTCAACGGCTTCCTCGGCCTGGTGGTGGACAACCTCTCCATCATGGCTTTCCTTGCCACCGCCCTTATCGGGCTGTTCGGCTTCCCGCCGGACATCGTGTTTCTGCGCATGTTTCCCGGTACCGCCTTGGGCGTGTTGCTAGGCAACCTCGCCTATACGCGCATGGCGCGTCGGCTGGCCGTGCGGGTCGGCCGCGACGACGTCACCGCCATGCCCTTGGGCCTGGACGCGCCGACCAGCATCGGCATGGCGCTGCTCGTGTTGGGTCCCGCGTTCCTGCACTTCAAGCAGATCGGCATGGACCAGTCGGCGGCCGCGCACGCGACCTGGCAGCTGGGCATGGCATCGCTGGTGGTGATGGGGGTACTCAAGTTCGTACTGTCTTTCTTCGGAGGCGCCGTGCAACGCCACGTGCCGCGCGCGGGGCTGCTCGGTTCGATCGCCGGGATTGCGCTGGTGCTGATGGGGTTCCTGCCGCTGGTGGAAATCATGAAGGTGCCGGTCGTGGGCTTCGCGGGCCTGGGTGTGGTGCTTTACGCGCTGGTGGCGCGTGGGAAGCTGCCGTTCGGCATGCCGGGCGTGCTCGCTGCGTTCGTGATCGGCGCCGCGCTCTACTACGGGCTCGGACCGTTGGGCTGGCTGGGCACTGGCTATCACGCTCCAGCGGCATGGACGTGGCGTTTCGCGATGCCGCTGCCCAATCTGGAATGGGTGGGCGGCCTCGCCTATACCGTGCCTTACCTCCCGCTGATTCTTCCGTTCGGGCTGCTCATGGTGGTGGGCGGCATCAATGTCACCGAGAGTGCCCGCGCGGCGGGCGACGATTACCGCACGCGCGACATTCTGCTGGTGGAAGCGCTGGCGACGCTGGTTGCGGGCTTCTGCGGAGGCGTGGCACAGACCACGCCCTACATCGGCCAGCCCTCGTACAAGGCAATGGGGGCGCGCAGCGGCTACACGCTGTTGACCGGCATCGTGATCGGACTAGGTGGTGTGTTCGGCTATCTCTCCAACCTGGTGGAGCTGGTGCCGCTGTCCGTGTTGGCTCCGATTCTCGTCTTCGTGGCGATCGGCATCACAGTGCAGGCCTTCGAGGCGACGCCGATGCGTTACGCGCCGGCGGTGGTGTTCAGTTTCTTTCCGGCCATCGCACGCATGGTCACCATCAAACTGAGCGATCCCACTTACGTATCGCCGGAGCATTTCGGCGCGCTCTTCGGCCACGACGCGCATGGCATCGCCGAGTTGGCGGTGATCACTCTGCTCGGTAACGGCTTCATCATCACATCGATGATCTGGGCCAGCTTCGTGGTGGCACTGATCGATGGCAAGACCGGCCGCGCGGCGCTGATCCTGCTGATGGGTGCAGGGCTGACGCTATTCGGCCTAGTCCATTCGGTGGATCCCGCGGGCGGCATCTATCTGCCCTGGTTGCTGGATGCGACATCGCGCAGTCGGGTCTGGCAGTTCGCAGGAGCTTACGGCGTACTGGCGGCAGTGCTGCTTCTGCTCAGTCTGCAGCGTGTGCGAGAACCGATAGACTGACAGTGTCGCTCACAAAAAAGCCCGGTATTGACCGGGCTTTTTGTTGCGGATCGACTTTCCTCGACGCGAGCACGGGCGGCCTCTGAATGGGAACACATTCCGCGTAACCCATTGCGACGCCGTAAGCGTAACCTCAGCACCAAGACGCATAGTTGGGCTTGCCCAGGCATGGATCGCCGCGTGGTGACGCGTTGGCTAGGAAGCCGATATGCAGAGAAATGCCCAAGGGGGAAGTCATGCTGTTCGACAACACCGCTTCGCTGGTGGAGGACAAGATCGTCCTCGGGCCGGGCGGGCCGTGGGAAATTTTTTTCCTCGTTTCCGAGGTCGTCCAAGGGGCACGCAAGCAGCATTTCAATCGGGCGCACGAGTCGATGCATTACGTCTTGCGCTGCGTTGGGCTTTCCTGCGTACGAGCGATTGTCGGCAGGCGACTGGGGTGGCGGAAGGTTGATTCGCCTCGTTTCGTCGTCGTCCGTCGGTCCGGCAAGCCTTGCGGGGCGATGCTGCTGAAGGAAGTTCCGGCGGAAGACGGTACGCCTACACTTCTGATCGAATACTTGGCGGTAACGTCGTCGGCGCGCCGCGAAGGCATCGGCCGGATGCTCGTTGAGTATGCGAAGCGGCGGAGTCCGGCGGGCGGGGTGGAGTGCTATTGCACCGAGGCGTCGCGAGCTATGCAACGGTTGTTGAAATCGCGAGGGTTTCACCGGACGCATCGGTCCAAGGAGATCGTCTTGGCGAACGATGACCGGCTGTCGCTTCCGTCGCGCTGGCATTGGAGAGCATGAAACTTACCAGCTTGATAAACAAAGGGCCCGGCATTGCCGGGCCCTTTAGCTTTCGGGGATGAAACGAGCTCAGTCGCGCGATTCCAGCGCCTTATTGAGGCGCAGCGCGCCCAGGGTGCAGATCGCGCCGGACAGCAGGTACACGCTCACCGCGCCCAGGCCGAACTTGCTGGACAGGCCGAGTGCTACCAGCGGTGCGAAGGCGGCGCCGATCAGCCAGGCCACATCCGTGGTCAGTGCGGCGCCGGTGTAGCGGAAGCGAATCGGGAAATTCGAAGTCACCGTACCGGCGGACTGGCCGTAGGAGAGGCCCAGCAGGGCGAAGCCGATCAGGATGAAGGCATCCTGCGCCGCGCGGCTGCCGCCGAGCAGCCAGGGGGCGAAGAAGCTGAAGATGCCGATCAGGAAGGCGAGGGTGCCCAGGGTAGTGCGGCGGCCGATGCGGTCGGCGATGAAACCGGACGCCACCGTGCCCAGGATGCCCACGCCCGCGCCGATCACCTGGATCAGCAGCACGTCGTTCACCGTTTGGGTGGAACCTAAGGTGATCCACGACAGCGGGAACACCGTCACCAGGTGGAACAGCGCATAGCTGGCCAGGGCCGCGAAAGCGCCCAGGACGATGTTGTAGTCCTGCTTGCGCAGCATCTCGAAGATGCCGATCGGCTCCAGCTCGCGCTCCTCCATCGCCTGGGTGTATTCCTCGGTGACCACCAGCCGCAGGCGGGCGAACAGCGCCACCACATTGATGGCGAAGGCCACGAAGAACGGATAGCGCCAGCCCCAGCCGAGGAAATCCTCGCTGGATAGCTCGGTATGCAGGAACAGGAACAGGGCGCTGGCCAGCATGAAGCCGATCGGCGCACCGAGCTGGCCGAGCATCGCGTACCAGCCGCGCCGGCCCTTGGGCGTGTTCAGGGCAAGCAGCGAGGGCAGGCCGTCCCAGGAGCCGCCGAAGGCGATGCCCTGGAGAATGCGGAAGAACGCGAGCAGGGCGATGGCGCGGCCGCCGAGGGTCTCGTAGCCAGGCAGGAAGGCCATGCCCACCGTAGCGCTGCCGAGCAGGAACAAGGCCGCCGTGAGCTTGGTGCCGCGGCTCCAGCGGCGCTGGATGGCCATGAACAGGGCGGTGCCGAACGGGCGCGCCACGAAGGCTAGCGCGAAGATCACGAACGACAGCAGCAAGCCGTGCAGGCGATCCCGGAACGGGAAGAAGACGGACGGGAACACCAGCACCGAGGCGATGCCGAAGACGAAGAAGTCGAAATACTCGGACGCGCGCCCGATGACCACGCCGACGGCGATCTCGCTCGGGGCGACGGTGGAATGGCCAGGGGCCGGCGCCGCATCTTCTTGCGCCTGGCTTGCGGCTCCGTGGTGATCAAAAGTGCTCGACATCGCCATGCTGGAACTTCTGGACTTGGGGGGAGGTTCGCGTAAGGATCGCACCGGCGGCCTCCGGCCGCCATGAGACAAAGTGTCCTATTTCGCGGCGCAACATGAATAGGTTAACTTTTTCGGTCTCCCCATGCTTCGGCTTCCCTTCCGGCCCATGTTCTCCAAGGCTCTCCGCGGGCTGCTGCTTCCCGCCGTCCTGCTGCTGTCGGGCTGCCAGACCGTCCTGATGTCGCCCTCGGGCGACATGGCGGCCCAGCAGCGCGACATCATCCTCATTTCCCTGGTTCTGATGCTGCTCATCGTGGTACCGGTGATCGGCCTGACCCTGTTCTTCGCCTGGCGCTACCGGGCCTCTAACAAGAAGGCCACCTACAAGCCGGACTGGGACCACTCGACCGTGCTCGAGCTGCTGATCTGGTCGGCGCCGCTGCTGATCATCATCGCTCTGGGCGCATTGACCTGGGTCAGCACTCACAAGCTGGATCCGTTCCGTTCGCTGGAGCGTATCTCCGAAGGCCGCGAGATTCCGGCCGGCGTCAAGCCGCTGACCGTGGAAGTGGTCGCTCTGGACTGGAAGTGGCTGTTCATCTATCCGGAGCAGGGCATCGCCACGGTGAACGAAATGGCTGCGCCGGTGGACCGGCCGATCCAGTTCAAGATCACCGCCTCGACCGTGATGAATTCCTTCTTCGTTCCCGCGCTGGCCGGCCAGATCTATGCCATGCCGGGCATGGAGACCAAGCTGCATGCGGTGATCAACAAGCCGGGCTCCTATGAGGGCATCTCGGCCAACTACAGCGGTGCCGGTTTCTCCGGCATGCACTTCAAGTTCCTCGGCGTGAGTGAGGGCGAGTTCGAGCAGTGGGTGGCCAAGGCCAGGGAGGGCGCCGCGCTGACTCGCGAGAGCTACCTGCAGCTGGAGAAGCCCAGCGAGAACGAGCCGGTGCGCCGCTACGCCAGCGTTTCTCCCGATCTCTACCAGGCCATCGTCAACATGTGCGTCGCACCAGGGACTCCGTGCATGCACGAGACCATGGCCAAGGACGCGGCCCGCGCCGGCAAGGCCGGCGGCGAGCACGACATGGGGCACATGGACCACATGGAGCACTGATCGTGCGCCGCCCGACCCGCCATTCGCATTGCCACGCCTCCCCGGGTGCACAAGATGTCTGACCATCCCGATCTTTCCAAGCTGATCTTCGGCCGCCTCACGTGGGAGGCCATCCCGTACCACGAGCCCATCCTGCTGGCCACCTTCGCCGCGGTGGCGATCGGTGGCCTGGCCCTGGTGGCCGTGATCACCAAGTACCGCCTGTGGGGCTACCTCTGGCGCGAATGGTTCACCAGCATCGATCACAAGAAGATCGGCATCATGTACATGGTGCTGGGCCTGGTGATGCTGCTGCGCGGCTTCGCCGACGCCGTCATGATGCGTCTCCAGCAGGCGATCTCCTTCGGCGACAACCTCGGTTACCTGCCGCCGCATCACTACGACCAGATCTTCACCGCCCACGGCGTGATCATGATCTTCTTCGTGGCGATGCCGATCGTGACGGGCTTGATGAACTACATCGTGCCGCTGCAGATC
>JBCNOA010000158.1:0-10144 GCA_039594095.1 Dyella sp. | reverse complement strand
GTCGGATCGGTGGCCAGCTGCACGGTCTTCAGCGCATCGTGCGAACGACGCATGCCGCGGGTGGACGGGGTCTTGCGGCTCTTGGCAACGGCCATGGTGGGTCTCCAGCTAAGCGTTTATTTCTTGAGTTCGCGCAGAACCGCGAACGGGTTTTCGGAACGTCCCTCGCCGGAATCCTCTCCGGGCGACGGGGCCACTACTTCGTCGGGCAGCGTAGCGTCCGGATTGACCGGTACCAGCGGCAGCGCCAACAGCAATTCGTCTTCGATCACGTCCGCCAGGGCCAGCTTTCCGTCCTCGGCGATCAACAGCGGCTCGCTGCCCGCGGGCAGCGCAGCCTCTTCACGCTCGTGGCGGATGAGACCGAGCCGGCTGTCCACCTTCACCGGAAGGACGAAAGGCTCCAGGGAACGCTGGCAGATCATGGCGAGCGGGGCATCGACGCGCACGTCGAGGTACGCATTGCCGAACTCGTCACGACCGAAATCCAGCTCGAACCGAGCCTCTCCCTCGGTATCGGCAAGGGCTTCGCTCAGGCGCCGCAAAGCGGCAATGGGCAACGCCCCCTGGAACGAACGCCGCGCCGAGACCATGCGCCAAGCGTCCACGGACTCTGGCAGTGTCACGGACATAATCGCGAAATCATAGGTTTGCGGATCATCGAAGTCAACATATCGTTGACTGCGGTCTGCACATACTGCCCGTCGCTCCATACGGCGGCAAGCTGCCCGGAAACCCGGTACATCGCCTTTGCCTGGACCCTCCGCCATGCGGCAGACTGCCTCATCCCTTCACTTAACCGGGCCGCCCAGTCTCACGTGAATCCCTACCTGACGTACGGCTCGGCCGCCCTCTTTGTCCTCGTCGCCCTCGCAGCCACGGCAGCCCTTTGGCTACGCCGCCGGGGCGACCGACGCGCGGACAGCGTGCATCAGCTGCTGGAACTCGCTGATCGCCTTGAAGCCGACCTCAAGACCTGCCGCGCCGGCCTGCAGCAGGCCCATGCAGTGATGTCGCTCAATCCGGACAAGCCCGCGGCGAGCGAACAGGAGGCTCGACAGGCGATCGAAGCCGGATTGCGCTCCCTGCTGCAGCAACGGATCTGGATCCGCGACCGGGCACCGGCGGCTAGCCAGGAAGAGCTCAACCAAGCGGTCTCCGCTATGACTGAGACGCGCAGCCGCCTAGCACCGCTGCTGCAGGCGCTCGACCAGGCCCAGCACGCCCTCGACGACGCCATGCGCGAACACATTCAGCGGGAGCCCCACCCGTGAGCGGCGGCCCCCGCCTGATTCTCGGCTCGACGTCCCGCTATCGCGCAGAACTGCTTCGGCGACTACGTACCGACTTCGAGCAATCCTCGCCGGGAACCGACGAAACGGCCCTGCCAGGCGAAATGCCGCCGGCTCGCGCGCTTCGCCTGGCTATCGCCAAGGCCCAGGCCGCTGCGGCGGACCTGACAGACGCGTTGGTGATCGGTTCCGACCAGGTCGCCGAACTGGATGGCCGGATGCTGGACAAGCCGGGCACCATCGAGCGCGCCCACGAGCAATTGGCAGCCAGCTCCGGCCGGACCGTGCATTTCCACACGGCGCTTTGCCTGCTGGACACCCGCACTGGGCAGCGGCATACCCATGCCGATCACACCCAGGTGCATTTCCGTGTCCTGACCGGGGACGAGATCGCCCGGTACGTCGAGCATGAAAACCCGCTCGACTGCGCAGGCAGCTTCAAGTGCGAAGGCCTGGGCATCAGCCTGTTCGAGCGCATCGACAACCAGGACCCCACCGCGTTGATAGGCCTCCCTCTGATTGCCCTGGCCCGGCTTCTGCGCCAGGCCGGCATGCCCCTGCCCTGACTGGCGTTAACGCGCGAAAGCCGCCGTGCCTTCCCTCCAGATGATGCAATCCGCGGGAGCAACCGACGCCTCTCCGGAAGAGGGTACGGATCCCGTATAGAACACCACGCGCCTGCGCCCCTCGAAAAGATCCAGCCGCCGCAACGGCGCGGGCGCGTCGATACGACGGCAAAGGGTGCCCAGCCATTCGGAGCGCTCCCGGATCCTCAAGGCCGTTTCGTCGACGGCAAGCAGCATCGGTGCGCGCGGATGGTCTTCGCGCAAGGCAGTTTCGTCGCGTCGCCACATGGCCAGCTGCGGAGCGCGCCCGTGCTTGGTGTTCAGCGGGCTGTCGAGCGCATAGACCGGTACCGCACCATCCAGTTGGAAGTCGATCTCGGCCGCGAGCATGAAGTTGTCCGCCACCAGCACGGAGGGATGCCTTCGCAGCAGCTCGGCGGCCGCGTCGCCGGCCTCCTTCCAGCCGACGAATCGTGCGGGGAAAGCTTTCACTCCAGCCAGCACGCTCGCGCCGTTTCCGCTTGCCGCCAAACCGAGGTAAGCAAGGCCCGCGGCGTGTCCCAGCAGAGCCAGGCCGAACGCGGCCATGGCCACGCATCGGACCCAACGCTTTGTCCAGTAAACGCGAAGCAGCACGGGCAGCGCGCCGAGCAGCGGCAGATAGCCTGGCAAGGGCCAGTGGGCGCGGAATCGCAGCTCGTCGGCAAACAGCCCGAGCAGGAAATACAGCAGGATGAAACACAGCGAAGCGATCGCAATCACGTCCCAGGGTGCGCCTTCGCCGCGACGCGTCCAACTACGCCATACCGCCCAGAGCAACAGTGCATAGAGCAGCGGAGTGCATGCCACCGCCTGTTCCAACGGCTGCACCAGAGCATCCGCGTGGAAACGCCACGGATTACGCTCCACCAACTGGAAGGCCATGCCCGCGCCGCGCTGCTGCCAGTTGGACACGAGAAGGGGGATCAGGCCCAACGCGGATACCGCCAACGCGACCCAGAAGCCGGGCCGTCGCCATTGCGCCCGCCCCCGGGGCGTCATGACGAACACGAGCAACCCGGCCAGCATCGGCATCACCGCGCGGTAGTGGGTCAGCCAGCACACGGCCAGTGCTATGCCAAGCAAAAGCCAATCGTGGAACCGGTCGTCACGCATCGCCCGCAGCAGGGCCAGCAGCGCCAGCATGCTCGCGACTGTCAGCGGCACATCCGGAAGAGCCAGCACGCCGAGGCTACCCGCAAGCGGCATGGCCAGACTCAGCAAACCTGCCTGCCAACCGGCGCGTGCATCGAAAGCGAACCGCGCGAATGCCACTACCAGCCAGGGAAGCGCGCCGCCAAGCAACAAGAATGGCCAGCGCATGCCGAGCAAGCCATGGCCGGCCACCGTTTCGCCCATTCGGATCAGCCACGCCGTCATCGGCGGCAGGTCGCTATAGCCCCAAGCCGGATGACGGCTTTCCTGCCAATAGAAAGCTTCGTCACCGAACGGCGACAGGTGCGCGGCAACAGTGATGCGAGCTGCCAGAAGCAAGGCAAAGGCAATGAGAAAAGCGCCTCGCCAGCGCGCGAGGTCGACGGCTACACTGCCTGGGTCACGCATGGGCCATGCCCTGCCCGCCCCTACCCTGCCTACCGGTGCCATGTCCGCGATCACTCCGCTCCACGATGACGCACTACGCTCCCGCCTGGACGCCGCCATGGCGCAGGTCAATCAGGTGCTACTGGGCAAACCGCGCCAGGTGAAGCTCGCCTTTACCTGCCTGATCGCCGGCGGGCACCTGCTGCTGGAGGACGTACCCGGCGTGGGCAAGACCACGCTCGCCCATGCGCTCGCGGCGAGCTTCGCGCTCGAGTTCCAGCGCGTGCAATTCACCAGCGACTTGTTGCCGTCCGACATTATCGGCGTGAGCGTCTACGAGCGCGAGACCGGCCAATTCCGCTTCCACCCCGGACCTATCTTCACCGGTCTGCTGCTCGCGGACGAAATCAATCGCGCCACACCCAAGACGCAGAGCGCGCTGCTGGAAGCGATGGCCGAGGGCCAAGTCACAGTCGACGGCCAGACGCATCCGCTACCGCAACCGTTTTTCGTCGTCGCCACGCAGAACCCGCTCGACCTGGCCGGCACGTTTCCGCTGCCGGACTCGCAGCTGGACCGCTTCATGCTGAGGTTGTCGCTGGACTATCCGGACGCCGCCGCGGAACGTGCCCTGCTCACCGGCAGCGATCGACGCGACCTGCTCGCCCAGCTCGGTCCGAAGCTCGACGGACCGGCGCTCTCGGCGCTCCATCGCCAGGCACAGGCGATCACCGCCAGCCCGGCGCTGCTCGATTATCTGCAGGCGCTGCTCGCGGCCAGCCGCAGGCATGCGGACATCCGCGTCGGCCTGTCTCCACGCGCAGGACTCGCCCTGCTCAACGCCGCGCGTGCTTGGGCCATGCTGTCAGGGCGTGGACACGTATTGCCCGAAGACATCCAGGCGCTGTTCGTTCCGCTCGCGGCGCACCGCCTGGTGCCGGCCCGCGGCGCCAACGGGGAGACGCTGGCGCGTCAGCTGCTCGCCGAGGTGGCGGTGGATTGATGGCCATGGGCGTGGCCGACACCTATCGCCGCTTCCAGCAATGGGCCGAACGCCGGCTGCCTGCACTCACGCGCTATCGCCGGCCGGAAAGCCTCCCCATCGAGCTGCATCGACGGCGCATCTACATCGTACCCACAGGCCTGGGGGCGGCGTTCGGCGTGCTGTTGCTCGTCATGTTGGCCGGCTCGTTGAACTACGCCAACAACGCCGCCCTGCTTCTCACTTGCCTGCTTGCCGCCGCCTGCGCGGCGAGCATGCTGGTGGCGTTCCGCGCTCTCGACGGCCTGCGCCTCACCGCCATCCAGGCTGGGCACGCCACCGCCGGCGAAGCGCTGCTTCTGCAGCTTCACATGGATGCGAGCTTGCGCAACCGCCAGTCGATCCGTGTCGAGATGGACGGCCAGATGCATGCCTTCGCCATCCCCGCAGGGGAGCAGCTCGCCGTGAAGATTCCTTTGCGGACCATCGAGCGCGGATGGCAAGCACTCCCCCGCATCCAGCTGTGGAGCAGCTGGCCGCTGGGTCTCTTTCGCGCATGGAGCTGGCTGTATCCGGATATGTCGGTGCTGGTATGGCCACGGCCCGAAGCCGCCGGACCGCCGCCGCGCTCGCCCAGCGACGATCCTACGCATCAGCGCCTGCACCAGGGCGACGACTTGGCGGCGTTGCGCGATTACCGCGCAGGCGATCCGCAACGTCGCATTGCCTGGAAGGCCAGTGCGCGTCACGAAGGCCTGCTGGTGAAGGATTTCGAGCAACCGCGTCCGCGCCAGGAGTGGCGCCTGGATTGGCGCGATCTGCGTCATCTCGACAGCGAAACCCGCATCGCCCGGCTGGCCCGCTGGTTGGGCGAAGCCGAAGCGCAGGCCGTGCCTTTCAGCCTGTGGCTGCCGGGCGAGGAGATCGGCCACGGGTCCGGGCCGGCGCATTACGTGCGCTGCATGAACGCGCTGGCGCGCCTGCCGTGATCGGCCTGCTGCGCCGCGGTGCCCGGAACGAAGCGCCGCTGGACGCGCGCGCGTTCGATCTCCTTTGCCTGTCGGCGGCAGTGGTGCTGGTACTGCATGCCATGCACCTTCCGATCTGGCTGGATGCCGCCCTGACGGCGGTACTGGCGCTGCGCTGGTGGCAACGCCGCCGCCGTCCCGGCAAGGCGCCGGTCTACCTGAAGCTGCCCCTGGTCGCGCTGCTTGCCGCCACTGTGATCTTCCACTACGGCAACATCTTCGGCCGTGAACCCGGCTCTGCCCTGGCCGTCGGCCTGCTGGTACTGAAACTGCTGGAAACCGAAACGCCACGAGACGCCAAGGTGGCGGTGGCGTTCGCCTGCTTCACGCTGATGGCGGCTCTGCTGGCCGACCAGGGCATGGTGGCGACTTTCGTAGTTACCCTGGGACTGCTGCCGGCGATCGCTACGCTGCGCGCCCTGCAACCGGCGCGTCTGCCGACCACGCTCCCGCGCGAAATGCTGCCGGCGATAGGACTGCTGGCAGCGGCCTTGCCGCTCTCGCTGCTGGCTTTCGTGCTGGTGCCCCGGCTGGATTCGCCGCTCTGGGGGGCACCACCGTCGGCACAGGCCCGCACCGGACTGAGCGATCGCATGGCACCAGGCGATTTCGTCGACCTGCTCACCGACGACCATCCGGCGCTGCGCGCGAGTTTCGATGGCGCCGCGCCTCCGCCGGAACAGCGTTATTTCCGCGCGTATGTGATGTGGCAGTACGACGGCCGTCGCTGGACTTCCCTACCCACGGGTCGGCAACCCGTCCCTGTGGACTTCCAGGACAGTGTGAGCTACCGGATTTCGCTGGAGCCGACCCATCAGCGCGTCCTGCCGGCCCTGGACGTGCCGCTGGGTGCGCCACCGAAGGCGAGCATGGGTACGGACCACGAGATCACCAGCGGCAAGCCCGTGCAGGATCCGCTGACATACGAAATGCGCTCGGCCGTGCGTTATCGCCTGCAGCCCGAGCTCGACGACATATCGCGCCGGCGCGCCCTGCAACTTCCGGCCGGCTTCAATCCACGCGCCCTGGCCCTGGCCGGACAGTGGCGGCAGACTTTCGGAGATCGCGGCGAGTTGATCGTGAAAACGGCCCTCGCACTGTTCCACGACGGCGGCTTCAGCTACACGCTGGCGCCCGCACCACTGGGGCGCGATGCCGTCGACGATTTCCTGTTCTCCACCCACGAAGGGTTCTGCGAGCACTACGCCTCGGCCTTCACCGTGCTGATGCGTGCCGCCGGTGTGCCCGCGCGGGTAATCACCGGTTATCAGGGCGGGTATTGGAACAAGCTCGGCCAGTATTTGCTGGTGCGCCAATCCGACGCGCACGCCTGGAGCGAAGTCTGGCTGGCCGGGCAAGGCTGGGTCCGGGTGGACCCCACCGCCGCGGTCCGCCCGGAACGGGTGAGTCTCGGCGCCGCCGCGGCGGCCGCAGCCGGGCAGTCCGGCTGGCAGGGGCTCGCTTGGCTGCGGGACCTGCGCAATCGCTGGGACGTCGTCAACCGTTGGTGGAGCGAAGGCGTTATCGGGTTCGATGCACTGAGGCAACGCGGGCTCCTCACGCCATTCGGCGTCCGCAACACGGATACGATGACCTTGACTGTGCTGCTGGCGGCCAGCAGCGTTGCGTTCGCCCTGCTGGGCCTGGGCTGGGCTCTGTGGCGGCGACGCGACGAAGACCCCCTGAGGGCCGCCATGCGGACATTGGAACGCAAGCTGGCCAGGGCCGGCGTGGCGCGCAGGAGCAGCGAGGGCCCGCAGCATTACCTGCAGCGCGCGGCCCGGTCTCTACCCGGCCAGCGCGCGCAGCTCGACCAACTGATGAGGAGTTACCTCGACCTGCGCTATGCCCATGACAGCCCGCCGCCCGAACCCCTGCGACGGTTCCGCCGGGCGGTGAGGGATTTCCGACCTCGACACGTGGTCAAATGAACCGAACGATTGACTCTGAGGGATAAAGGAATATCCGCCGATGATGGAGAAACCGGTCATGTCCATTTGCAAACCCTTGGCCATCGCAGCCGTAACGGCATCGCTGGCAGCCTGCGCGACGATCCCCCAGCCGTTGCAAGGCACCTACACCGACATCACCACGTCCCAGGCGCAGCAGGGCGGCGCCGGCGGTACGAAGGTGCGCTGGGGTGGCGAGATCATCAAGACCGAGCCCGGCCCCCAGGAAACCTGCTTCTTCCTGCTGTCGCGCCCGCTCGACAGCGAGGCCCGTCCGAAGATGGACGGCAACAACGACACCCAGGGCCGTTTCGTGGCTTGCCGGGCCGGCTTCTACGATCCGGAAGTGTTTGCCCGTGGCCGCGAACTCACCGTCACCGGCACGCTGCACGGCACGGTTTCGCAGAAGGTGGGCGAGTACGACTACGCCTACCCCCGCGTGGAGGCCGATGTGGTCTACCTGTGGCCCAAGCGCGTAGCCGTACGGTACCCGCCGGGTTTCTACGACCCCTTCTGGGGGCCGGGCTGGGGCCCGTATTGGGGGCCGTGGGGCGATCCGTTCTGGTACCAGCCGCGCGTGATCGTGGTGCCGCGCGCGGCCCCGCCGCCGCGTCCCGCCAAGTAAAACCACCATCCCCAACGAAAAACGCCGGCTCTTTAGCCGGCGTTTTTTTGTTCGATGCAAAGCTATCAGCCTGGCGGCCAGTGCATCCGGCGTCCTGCCAGCAGGTGTACATGAAGATGGAAAACAGTCTGCCCCCCGTGCTCATTGCAGTTGATCACAGTGCGGTACCCATCCTGGGCGAAACCCTGCTCGCGCGCGTAACCGGCCGCGGCCAACAACAGCTTGCCCAGCAGCTCGGCATCCTCGGACTTGGCATCTTCGAGCGTGGCGATTGCCCGCTTGGGCACGAACAGCACATGCACGGGCGCTTGCGGGTTGAGGTCGCGGAAGGCCAGCACGTCATCGTCCTCATAGACGATGTCGGCCGGAATTTCCCGGCGGATGATCTTTCCGAAAATCGTGTCGCCCATGCACGGCTCCGTTGGTGTGGCGGATGCCGGAGCATAACGTGCCGGCATCGAGACAAGGCAGGCTTTAACTCAGTGTCTGTCGACTCCCGAAGGCATGCGCAAGCGTGCTCCGATCCACGTACTCGAGTTCACCGCCCAGCGGGACGCCATGCGCGAGCCGGGTGGGCTTCACGTTCGCCGCGCGCGCCAGTTGCGCCAGGTAATGCGCGGTCGCTTCACCTTCGACCGTAGGGTTGGTGGCGATGACCATTTCCTCGATCTCGCCCTCGGCCAATCGCTCGGTCAGCAGGTCCAGCCCGAGTTCCTCGGGCCCCAGACCGTCGAGCGGCGACAGGCGCCCCAGCAGCACGAAGTACTGGCCGCGATAGCCTGTGGCCTGTTCGATCGCCGCCAGCTCGGTCGGCGATTCGACCACGCACAGCACCTGCCGATCGCGGCTGCTGCTCGCGCAAATTGCACAGATCGGCTCTTCACTGAAATTGCGGCAGCGCGTGCAATTGCCGATGCGTTGCATCGCCTGTTCGAGCACGCTGGCCAGTCGCAACCCCCGCTCGCGCTCGCGCTCGAGCAGATGAAACGCCATGCGCTGCGCACTCTTGCCGCCCACGCCGGGCAGGCAGCGCAGGGCTTCGATCAGGTCGGTAAGGAGCTTGCTCATGGCGGGCGATCAGGCAGGCGAACGGGAAAGATGCGCTACCGGCGAGGCAGGTGCCATCGCCACGGCTTCAGTTACTCGGATCCAGCGCGTCGTTCCCGTGGGTTAGAACGGCATCTTGAAGCCAGGGGGCAGCTGAAGGCCGGAGGTGACGCCGCCCAGCTTGTTCTTGCTGGCATCGGCGACTTTGTTGACCGCATCGTTGATCGCGGCGGCGACCAGGTCTTCGGCCATTTCCGGATCGTCGGCGAACAGCTTGCGATCGATCTGCACGCGGCGCACCTCGTGCGCACCGCTCATCACGACGCTCACCAGGCCGCCGCCGGCGCTGCCGGTGACTTCCAGCTTGGCGATCTCTTCCTGCGCGCGCTTCATCTCTTCCTGCATGCGCTGCGCCTGCTGCATCAGCTGACCGATTTGTCCTCTCATGATCCTGACTCCGAAAGCTCTGGGTGTGCGATTAGGGTTCGAACGGCTTGACCGACTGCGGCAACACGCGCGCGCCGAATTCGCGGCGCAGGGACTGCACAAGCGGGTCTTCCTCGATGGATTGCTCGGCTGCCGACTGTGCCGCCGTCCGTGCATTGGCGGCACGCGCCGCCGGCGTCTCGACCACGCCCGCCTGGTCGCTCACGAAACGCAGGCGGATACGCTCGCCCAGCGCCTGGCTGATGCGATCTTCCATCTGTCCCACCATCGGCTCCACCGCCAGATGCATGTGGATGGGCTGAAGCACCAGCACCAGGGTCTGTCCTTCGCGCTCGCGCAGTGCGGCGTTCTGCGCCAGCTGGCCCATGGGGCCGCGCAAGCCGGCCTGTTCGATCAGGCTGTCCCAATGCGGCAGGCCACGGGCATCGAGCGAGGGCGCGGTACGCGCAGGTGCAGACGCCGATGCCGGCTCCATGCGGGCCGGCGCGGGTTCGGCGGCGCGAGCCGCCGGCCGTTCCGACAGAGTCTCGGGCATCGGAGGGGCCGTCCGTTGCTGCGGCGCGGGCGCTGGACGAGGCGCGGATGCCGCGGGGCGCTCCGCACGCGGCGGTTCGCCGCCTTCGGACG
>JBCNOA010000157.1:0-10146 GCA_039594095.1 Dyella sp. | reverse complement strand
GGCGAGATGCTGGTCCGCAGCCGTGCCGCTCAGGGGTACGGCTGCGGACCAGCATCTCGCCGAAGCGGTCATCGTCCTGGTAACGCTGCGAGCCCAGCCGGTCGATCGCCTCGGAGGCCTCATCGGCGGCATAGCCGCCCTGACGCAGCTTGCGGCCCAGTTCGCGTCGGGAGTGTTCCCGCCGCGCGAGCATGCCCAATGCCTTGCCGTAGGCCGTGGCTTTGTCGCGCTTGGCGGCTTTATCGGGCTTGTCGGAACGGTCTTTGGGCATGCGGCTGCCGTCGTCAGCAGGAAATCTCGATGAAGCCCAGCCAGAAGGCTGCCACGATCCCGCCCACGGCGCCGATAGCCAGGCCGACGACGGCGACCAAGCCGTGAGCCAGCAGCAGCCTCAGCCGGCGGCGTGCCGGTAGCTGCAACGGGGATATGGATTCGGCCACGGATGTCCCCAAGCTCAATGGATGCGGGCTCAATGGATGCGGGCTCAACGGATGGCGGGCCGGGCCGCGATTCGACCGGCGATCTGGCCCGCCAGGTCGCCGGCGTCCTGACCGGCATCCCTGACCGCCTTCACTATCTCGGAGGCATCCAGGCCTCGCGGCCGGGAGGCCTCGGCCAGGGCCCAGGTACGAGCGGCGCGGCGACCGCTACGGCAATAGAGCAACAGCGGCCTGTCGCCTCGCGCCAGTACCCGCCCCAGCGTGTCCACCGCCCCAGGCGGGATGTTTCCATGCGGTACCGGTATGTAATCGAAAGCCATGCCCTGGTCCGAGGCCGCAATGCCTATCGCGCCCGCCGACGGCTGCCCTTGCGCTTCGCCGTCCGGGCGCAGGTCGACCACCGCATGGAATCCCTGCTCCTTGAGCCGGGCCAGCTGTGACGGACCGATTTGCTCGGTGACCCAGACGCCATTGGCCAACGGCAAGGCGCGCACCTGCGTGTGCGCCCTGCCCCTGTCTATCGCCGCCATGGCCAGTACCGCACCGGCACCGAGCAGCACGGCGGCGAAAAAGGTCCGCTTCAGCTTCGCGTCAGGCATGCTCCCTGCCCTGGTTCGGCTCAGGCCTCTTCGAGCGCTTCCTCGGAGGCCGGCGCGGCCTTGCCGCTGCCAACCAGCAGGCGCGCGCGCAATTCGCGATCGACCTCGTCGGCAATGGCGGGGTTGTCGCGCAGGAACTGGCGTACGTTCTCCTTGCCCTGGCCGATGCGGTCGCCCTTGTAGCTGTACCAGGCGCCGGACTTTTCGATCAGGTTCTGGGCCACGCCCAGTTCGATGATCTCGCCCTCGCGCGAACTGCCCTCGCCGTAGAGGATCTCGAACTCGGCCTGGCGGAACGGCGGCGCCACCTTGTTCTTGACCACCTTGACGCGGGTCTCCGAGCCGATCACTTCCTCGCCCTTCTTCACCGCGCCGATGCGGCGGATGTCCAGGCGCACCGAGGCGTAGAACTTCAGCGCGTTGCCGCCGGTGGTGGTCTCGGGGTTGCCGAACATCACGCCGATCTTCATGCGGATCTGGTTGATGAAGATGACCAGGCAGTTGGACTTCTTGATGTTGGCGGTGAGCTTGCGCAGCGCCTGGCTCATCAGTCGGGCGTGCAGGCCGACATGGGAATCGCCCATCTCGCCTTCGATTTCCGCCTTCGGGGTCAGCGCGGCGACCGAGTCGACCACCACCACGTCCACCGCGCCGGAACGCACCAGCATGTCGGCGATTTCCAGCGCCTGCTCGCCGGTGTCGGGCTGGGAAACCAGCAGGTCGTCCACGTTCACGCCCAGTTTGGCGGCGTAGGTCGGGTCCAGCGCGTGCTCGGCGTCGACGAAGGCCGCCGTGCCGCCGTTCTTCTGGCAGTTGGCGATCACCTGCAGGGTAAGGGTGGTCTTACCCGAGGATTCCGGACCGTAGATTTCGATCACGCGGCCGCGCGGCAGGCCGCCAACGCCCAGCGCGATGTCCAGGCCCAGCGAGCCGGTGGACACGGTGTCGATGGCGTCGTCGGTGCGGTCGCCCATGCGCATGACCGCGCCTTTGCCGAACTGCTTTTCGATCTGGCCGAGGGCCGAGGCGAGCGCCTTGCGCTTGTTGTCATCCATCGTCTTGTATCCCGAATGGTGTGGGTGGCTGTCAGTGGAGGGCATGATGCGCCGGCCTCGTCTCACGGGCTGCGATCACGCGAAAAGGCAGTATCCCATACCGGTCAAGCCGGCCTGTGTAGGCGCATACGCCGTCATTCGGTCAGCGCCTTGCGCACGCCGACGAGGGCGGCCGCCACGGTCTGGCGCCGGATCGCTTCCCGGTCACCCTTGAACTGGAACAGCCGGCCATGCGCGTAGCCGCCGCGCCGCTTCCAGCCGATCCATACCGTGCCTACGGGCTTCTCCGGCGTGCCGCCGCTGGGCCCGGCGATACCGGTGACCGCCACCGCGACGCCCGCACCGAAGCGCGCGAGCGCGCCGGAAACCATCTCCAGCACGGTTTCCTCGCTGACCGCGCCGGTGCGCTCGAGCGTGCGCGGATTGACGCCCAGCAGCGCCTCCTTCGCCTCGTAGCTATAGGTGACCACGCCCGCATCGAACCAGGCGGAGCTCCCGGGCAGATCGGTGAGCGTCTTGGCGATCCATCCGCCTGTGCAGGACTCGGCCGTCACCAGCATGAGCTTGGCCGCCAGGGTGGCTTCGGCGACATCGCGGGCGAGCGCCGACAGATCGGCGTCGGTGGGGATGGACAGCGGGTTCATGGGGGCTCCACAACGGAACAGCGCGTCGGCGCATGGGGCGAAGCGGAACCTTCTACCCCTTATGGTCCCCAGGGCCAAGACTTGACGCGCCGCACGGCCTCTGGAACACCCCATCCCCTAGAACGCATAGCTGCCGCTGAGCAACACACTGCGCCGCTCGACCAGCGGCACGAAGCTGTCGTCGAAATCTTCCGCGCGCAGCTGCCGCCCCAGCACGTTGCGCACGCCCAGGGTCACGCTCCAGCGCGGCGCACGGTAGAACACATTCGCGTCCAGGCTGTACTGCCCGGCGTTGTGAAAGCGCGTCTCGCCATCGCTCAGCAGGCCGATCGCGCGGCTTCGTGCGTGCAGTCCGGCGCCGACGCCCCAGCTGGCCTGCGCCTCGGGGGCGAAGGCGTAGGACGCCCATGCATCGACACGGTGCCTCGGCGCACCGGTGATGGGGGAGCCGTTGTGCTTGCGCGCCAGCGCATAGGTGTAGCTCGCACTGATGTCCAGGCCAGGCGCCAGACGACCGTTGATTTCCGCCTCGACGCCCTGGTTCGTCTGGCCAGGGCCCCGGTAGCCGAAGTACGGCGGCTTGGGTGAGAACAAGTCGGTGCTGCGATCGAGCATGATGCGGTACCACGACACGGTCAGCCGCGCGCGCTGCTGGGCCAGATCGAACTTGGCGCCCGCCTCGATCTGCCGCGACAGCGCCGGCAACAGAGGCTTCCCGTTCCGGCCCAGCACCGTATCGGGCTGGAAGCCATGCGACAGGCTTGCATACAGCGCCACGCCGGAAACCGGTTTGTAGACGATGCCGAGGTTGGGCACCCACTGCGCCTTGCGCCGCACCCACGGCGAACCGTCCCGGTGCTGAGTGGAGAGCACGTAGGCGGAACGGCGCAGCGCCACCAGGGCGTTCCAGCGTTCCCCGAGCTGCATGTGGTCCTGCAGGAACAGGCCGCTGTCGGTCACCCATGGGTCGCCGGCTAGCGAGTTGGCGCCGAACAGCCCCACGCCTTTGCCGAGCACCAGCGAATCCACGGGCGGCAAGCGCTCGCCGCCGAGCAGGTCGATGCTGCCGTCGCCGAGGATGGCCTGCTCGTCTTCCACGCGCCCCACGCGTGCGCGCGAGTAGTCGAAGCCGGCCATCACCGTGTGCCGTGATCCGCCAAGCTCGAAAGCCGCTACCAGTTCGTTCTGCAGCGTGTAGAACGCGTCCGTATAGCGATACTTGTCGGCCACTGCATTCGCGGGCCCCTCAAGGTCCGGAAAGTCCACCAGCCACGCCTCCTGCAAATTGGTTTCGTGCACGTACTGCGCGCGGCTGCGCAGCGACCAGGTATCGTCGAACGCGTGCTCGAACAGGTAGTAATAGCGGGTGGTGCGGAACTCCGAATGGTCCTGCGCATTGCCTAGCAGCAGCCCCGCAGGTGTCGCGGAAGATGGCGTGCCGTCCAACCAGGTCACGTAGTCGGGGATGGGAAAGCGGTTGACCATGCGCGACATGCCGACGATCCACTGCGTGTCGGCCCCGTTCCACCCCAGCGAAGGCGCGAGATAGTTGGTGCGCCGTCCCACGTAGCCCTGCGGCGTGTGCTCGGTGCGGTCGGCGGAAAACACCAGGCGATACAGCCAGCGCCCGCCGCGGTCGAGCTTGCCGGCGAAATCGCCATCGAGCTGGGTATCGCCATGGCTGCCCAAGGCCCAGGACAAGCGGTGCACGGGCGCGGCCTGCGGTTTCTTCATCACCAGGCCGACCAAACCGCCGAAATTATTGTTGGTGGACACGTCGCCGAGGATCGACTGCGGTCCGCGCGGCACTTCGATGCGATCCAACGCGACCAGCGGCGGCAAGTCGCCCACGCCGACCACGGCATTGGGCATGCCGTCGGTCGTGCCATTGCCGGTGCGAAAACCCCGGATGCGGAATTCCGGCAAACCCACTTCGGTATCGAGGTATTGCACGCCCGCGAGCGTACGCAGCGCGTCGGGTACGTTGCGGTCCTGACGCGCGTCCATGAGGTCGCGTGTCACCATGCCTACCGACTGCGGCAGGTCGGCCGGATCGGCATCCAAGCGCGCCGATCCGCTGGCGTATTCCGCACGGTATCCGCGGGCGAACAGGCCGATCGAGCGCACCGGAGCCAGGTCGGTGACCGGCACCGGCGGCGCTTCACGATGCTCGTCCCCTGGGGCGGCCTGCGGCTTGACTATCACGGTGGTGACGCCCATGAAGCGATACGTCAGGGGCGTGCCGCGCAGAAGCAGCGCGAGCGCCTCCTCGGGTGCGAACTCGCCCTGTACCGGCGACGAGCGCAGCGAAGCGGCCAGTTCGCCAGACACCAGCACCTGCACGTTCGCCTGCCCGCCATAGGCGATCAGTGCCGACGCAAGCGGCTGCGCCGGAATAGCGAATCGCAGCCGCGTTCCCACCGCACTGTCGCCACTCGCTGCGGCGGCGGATGGCGACCAAGGCGACGCCACCATGCAGCCGCAGGCGAACAGCCATCCCAAACGCCCCATGTCGCGCGCCATGCCCCAACGGAAATAGCGAGTGTGACATGGCGAATGGTTTCATGGACGTACCCGACGAACGGACGTCGAGCGCGCCGGGCGAACCTTGCGTCTCACTGACGCGCGGCGGAATCGCGGCTGCTCAGCACGACCTCCGTCGGGCGCATGTCCACGCGCAGCGGCAACACCTGGGGCAAGGCTTCCAGCCAGCGCTCGATGGCGTCCGTGCGGATCGTGCCGGTGAAGGCCAACGAGGCCGACTGGGTATCCGCGATGCGCACCGGACGCGCGCTGTACCGATTCAGGCTGGCGACCACCACGGCGAGCGGCTCGTTGTCGAACTCCAAGCGGTCCTGGCGCCATGCGGCGGTCCTCGACGGGTCGATCTGCGCCACCTCGAGCCCTACGTTCGGCACATAGACGATGCGCTGCCCCGCCGTAGCCTCGCGGATGCCGACCGCGCCGGGCGCGGTAACCAGCACCTTTCCTTCGGCGACATCGACGATGACCCGGTCGCCGCCGCGCCGGACATCGAACGCCGTGCCCACATCGCGTATGCGCACGGGACCGGCGTTCACCTCGAAAGGCACCTCGTCCTGCGCGACCTGGAAGAACGCCTCGCCATCGCGCAGCTCGACACGCCGCAGATCGCCATCGAACCGCGCCGCCAGCCGCGATGCGGCGCCCAGCGCGACATGCGTGCCATCGGGCAGACGAACGTCTTCGCGCTGGGCATGAGCGCTGGCGTAGTCACGCGATACGGTGGCGGCCAGCGTCCAGACCAAATATCCCCCGAATGCCACGGCCGCGAAGCCGGCAGCCAGGGCCAGGGGCAGCCACGGCCGCGCCGACCGCTTCGGCCGGAAGGGATGCATGAGGAAGGCCTTCGACGAATCTTCCAGGCACTCGATGTCGTCGGCGAGTGCGTTGACGCGTTCGAACGCGGCCAGGTTTTCCTCCTGCGA
The DNA here is from genome assembly GCA_039594095.1 of Dyella sp. Taxonomy (GTDB): domain Bacteria; phylum Pseudomonadota; class Gammaproteobacteria; order Xanthomonadales; family Rhodanobacteraceae; genus Dyella_D. The sequence goes on along the minus strand of JBCNOA010000157.1, from coordinate 3,941 downwards.
AGACCAGTCGATCCATTGGCGCAAGGTCGCGTCCGAGACCTGCGGGTCGCGCAGGCGCAATCGCCAGTCGGCGGCGTCGCGCAACCGCGTTTCGTCATTCGTGCGGGTGCTGGACATCAGCGCTCCTCCATCTGGTCGATTCGTGCCCGGCAATGCGCCAGGGCACGCGTCACGTGGTAGCGAACCATGCGCTCGCTCAGCTTCATCGCGCGCGCCACCACGCCGAAATCGAGGCCTTCGATCATGTGTGCCATGAAGGCTTCCCTTGTCTTAGGCGGAAGTTCGCCCAACGCCTGCCGCAACCCGATCAGGCGCTCGAGCGCCATGGCGCGGCGTTCCGGCGCCGGCGCGGTCAACGGTTCCCTGACTGCGACTTCGTCCACGGCCCTTGCATGCACGCTGCGCGAGCGCAGCCGGTCCATCGCCAGGTTGGAGGCGGTACGGAACAGATAGGCGCGCAAGTCGTCCACCTGCTCGGGCCGCTCCAGCGTCAACATGCGCACATAGGCTTCCTGCGCGACCTCCTGCGCGTCGGAAGGCGATTGCAGCCGGCATTGCAGGAAGGCCACCAGCGCCCGATGGTGCTCGCGGCACAAGGCTTCCAGGCGCGCGACATGGGACGCCGTGCGGGATCCAGGGTCGTCGGGTCGGGGGATCACGGTATCCAAGCGCGCTCCTGCGGGACAGGCAACGAAGCGGTGCCATGCGCCGCTTCCGGAGTGATATCGGCCCGCGGTGCCGATCGCCTGAATGCGCCGATCAGCAAGGCTTCCGCGGCCAAGCGTAGACCTTCCCGCCGGCGGAAGGCGGATCGGTGGTGGCTGGGGACATCCGCCTCGTGCTTGCGCGGCGGATCGACAGGCAACGAGAACCAGCCGCTTTCCGCCTCGGCCACGCCCTGCTGCTCCACCCAGAAGGCGTCATAGTCGGCCTGGAACAGGCCACCGCGGCGCCGGCTCAGCGGATGGGCCGCATTGGCGATGCCCAACACCCGGCCGATGCCGAAATGGCGCGCGAGCGCGCAGGCCAAGAAGAGCATCAATTGCTTGGGACGCAGGCCGTGCATCTGGCGTGTGAGGTCCCGCACGGCTTCGCGCGCATCGGTCCCGCTGGGTCCCTGAAGGCAGCCGATGACCACGGCACGTCCGTCGTCGATCACGGTGAGCGCGATGCTGTACAGCGTACGGCCGCCGGGCTCCTCGAGCAGGATGCGAAGCTCGCCCTCGCAGCCCTTGTGGATCGGTGGCCGCAGGCTCAGCACCAGCTCGCGCCCGTCCTTAAGCGCAAGCAGCCCGAGCGGCACGCCGCCTTCGACATAGACGGCGTCGAACAGCGGCGCCGGCAGCCTCGAGAGTGCGAACCGGTAATGCGAGTGCAACGCCCGCAGGCGATCGCGCCGGTGCCATCGCTCGTTCACGAATCGGTGGAGATGCCGCTCCAGCAACCGCGGATCGCGGCGGCGACAGGCCCGCATGCGCGCCTGCCCCTGCACGAAGCGCAGGTACTCGGCATGCATCCGCGGCAGACACAGGGCCCGGGCAAGGTATTTGGCTGCCTCGCGCAAGCGCGCCGGCCATGGGGAGGGCCAGTCCTGCCGATGCCGCAACGAAGCGATCCAGCCATCCGCCCATGCGAAGGACGGCCGCGGGCGCCCGGCGCCCATGGCGCCGCGTCCGCGATCCAGGCCCAAGGCGATATCCATGCTCATGCCGGCGGGAGACGAAGAACGGGTGTTCACGCAAGAGACTCGCGAATCAGTAAAGACCCCCGCAGGACGAACTCACGTCCGCTTTTTGAAATGCCGTACTTCCATCGGCCGGCTCGGACGGAAGCCTGTCGCGTCAGCCACTTGTGGCGCGCCCCTCGTGCCTCGGTGCCTGAGGCCGTATGCTTCGGCCCTTTCGCTCCCGCCTCGCGGAGCCGCCCTCTCCGTCGCCGCGCCACCGCGGGCAGCACGGGACGGCGCGGATCCCGCCCTTGCCGGCGGAGCGCCCGGAACGCACGGATACCGATGACGGACGCCCATCTCGAACACACTCCGCTCATGCGCCAGTACCTCTCGGCCAAGGCCGAACACCCCGAGGTGCTGCTGTTCTTCCGCATGGGCGACTTCTACGAACTGTTCTATGACGACGCGCGCAAGGCCGCGCGGCTGCTGGACATCACGCTCACCCAGCGCGGCCAGTCCGCCGGCCAGCCGATTCCGATGGCGGGCGTGCCGTACCACGCGGTCGAGAACTATCTGGCCAAGCTCGTGCGACTGGGCGAATCGGTGGCCATCTGCGAGCAGATCGGCGATCCGGCCCTCGCCAAGGGCATCGTCGAGCGCAAGGTGGTGCGCATCGTCACCCCCGGCACGGTGACCGACGCGGCGCTACTGGAAGAACGCCGCGACAATCTGCTGCTGGCCATCGCTGCCGGCCCCCAGGCCACGTACGGCCTCGCCTGGGTGGACCTGGGCAGCGGCCGCTTCCTGCTCAGCGAGGTACCGAGCGCCGAAGCGCTGGCGGCCGAACTGGCTCGCCTGCAGCCGGCCGAGACGCTGGTTGACGAAGCGGTGGCCTGGCCCAAGCTGGTCAGCACCCTGCCCGGCCTGCGCCGGCGCCCGCCGTGGCATTTCGATGCCGATGCGGCGCGGCGCGAACTCAACCGCTTCTTCGGCACGCGCGACCTGGGCGGCTTCGGCGTGGACAACCTCCCGCTGGCGATCGCCGCCGCCGGCTGCCTGCTGGGCTATGTCGAGGAAACGCAGAAGAGCGCGTTGCCGCACCTCTCCGGCATGGCGGTCGAGAGCGCCAGCGAAACCATCGCGATGGACGCCGCCACGCGCCGCAACCTGGAGTTGGACACGCACCCGAGCGGCCGCACCGAGCATACCTTGCTGGGCGTGCTGGACGAGAGCGTGACGCCGATGGGCGCGCGTCTGCTGCGCCGCTGGCTCAACCGGCCGTTGCGCGCACGCGAACCACTGCGGCGCCGGCACCAGGCGATCGGCGCGCTGATCGACAACCGCCGCTACGAAAGCCTGCGCGAACGCCTGCGCGGCATCGGCGATCTGGAACGCATCCTGGCCCGCGTGGCGCTGCGCTCGGCGCGCCCGCGCGACCTTTCCACGCTGCGCGACGGCCTGGCCGCCGCGCCGCTCCTGCGCGAGGAAATCGCCGCGCTGGACAGCCCGCTGTTGCATGCACTGGTCGAGCGCATCGGCGACCACCACGAGAACGCCGCCCTGCTCGTCGCGGCGATCGTGCCGCAACCGCCGGTGCTGCAACGCGACGGCGGCGTGATCGCGGACGGCTACGACGCGGAACTGGACGAACTGCGTCGCCTCGCCACTCACGCCGACCAATTCCTGGTCGAACTGGAAGAGCGAGAGAAAGCCGCCAGCGGCATCCCGACGCTGAAGGTCGGTTACAACCGCGTGCACGGCTACTACATCGAGATCAGCAAGGCCCAGGCCGAAAAGGCGCCCACGCACTACACGCGCCGCCAGACCACCAAGAACGCCGAGCGCTACATCACCGAGGAACTGAAGACCTTCGAAGACAAGGTCCTCTCGGCCAAGGAGCGTTCGCTCATGCGCGAGCGCGCGCTCTACGAGGCGCTGCTGGACACGCTCACCGAACGGCTGGAACCGCTCAAGGCCGCTGCCGCCGCGATGGCCGAACTGGACGTGCTGTCCACGCTGGCCGAGCGGGCCGCCGCGCTCGACTGGAGCGAGCCCCAGCTCACCGACGAACCGGGCATCCTGATCGAACGCGGCCGGCATCCCGTGGTGGAAAAGGTGCGCGCGGAGCCCTTCGAGCCCAATGATCTGCGGCTCGATGATGCGCGTCGCATGCTGGTGATCACCGGTCCCAACATGGGCGGCAAGTCGACCTACATGCGGCAGAACGCGCTGATCGTGCTGCTCGCCCACATCGGCAGCTACGTGCCGGCGA
>JBCNOA010000156.1:0-10154 GCA_039594095.1 Dyella sp. | reverse complement strand
CCCGGCATCATGATATCCAGCACCACCAGGTCGAAGGCCGAGCCGTCGAGCTGGGCGAACATGTCGCGGCCGTCCACCGCCGCGCTCGCGCGCAGTCCGTTCTTGCGCAGGTAGTCCACGACGCCGGTACGGATGTCGCGGTCGTCGTCGACGACCAGGATGTTGTCGATGTGGTCCATGCCGTCCCCAGGCTCGCTCAGGTCTTGCCGAGCAGCGCGCGGATGCGGCGCTCGGTCTCGTCATAGTTTCCCTCGCCGAAGTGGCTGTATACCAGCCGCCCGTCGCGGTCGATCAGATAGAGCGCCGGCCAGTAGCGGTTGCCGTAGGCGTTCCACACCCGATAGTCGTTGTCGGCCAGCACCGGCCAGTCGATTCCGTACTGCCGGATCGCCGCCTGCAGCGCGGCCGGGTCGCGCTCCTCGTCGTATTCGGGCGTGTGTACGCCGATCACCACCAGGCCGTCGCCGGCATAGCGTTCGTGCAGGGCGCGCGTATGCGGCAGTACGTGGATGCAATTGATGCATTCGCGCGCCCAGAACTCCACCAGCACCACCTTGCCGCGCAAATCGGCCAGGCTCTGCGGCGGAGCGTTGAACCACCGGCCGGCGCCCGCGAACTCGGGGGCGGGCCCGGAAGCGCGATCCTGAGCGACGGCGGAAGGCCAGGCTTCGGGCCAGGCGGCAATGCTGGCCGCGGCCAGGGCCACCAGTGCGGCAGCGATGCGAAGAAACGGCATGGGACGAACCTCCAGGTATGAACATAGCGGCGCGCCTGCGCCGCCCTGGTGCCTATGAAAGCGCTGCGCCTTGTCCCCGGCGTGTCCGCCACGCCGGCTTTTTGTATCCGAATGTAGCGGCCTGCCGGCACCGGGCGCCGGCTTTGTATCCGAAGGTATCCATCGCCACCGGCTACACATTGCGTTGCCTTTCGGCGGCTCCGGCGACACAGGCGGGATACGCCGCCGCGGTTTCCTTTGCACACCGGCCACGAACCCCGTCGCGTCGACGGCAACGGCCACCAAAGGCAACCCACATGAGCGCCAGCATCCTGTACACCGGCAAGACCCACACCACCGGCGGCCGCAACGGTCAGTCGCGAAGCGACGACGGCCGTCTCGACATCAGGCTCTCGCCGCCCGGCTCACCCGGCGCCGGCACCAATCCCGAGCAACTGTTCGCCGCCGGCTGGTCCGCCTGCTTCATCGGTGCCATGGGCTTCGCCGCGCAGAGCCTCGGCGTGCGCCTGCCGGCCGACACGTCCGTGGCGGCCGAAGTGGGCCTCGGCAACGACGCCGAGCGCGGCTACTTCCTGCAGGCACGGCTCAACGTGAGCCTGCCCGGCATCGACCGCGACACCGCGCTGCGCATCGTCGAAGGCGCGCACCAGACCTGCCCGTATTCCAAGGCGACGCGCGGAAACATCGACGTCGTTCTCGACGTGCTCTGAACCGGCACACCTTCCCTCGCCCATCTGACCAACACTCAAGGAGAGACCTCCATGCAACGTTCGCACGCTTCGCTCGCCGCCATGCTCGCCCTCGGCTTCGCCACGCTCGCCGCTTCCGCTCACGCCGACGAGAGCGCGAAGAAGCCGATGGAGAAGTGCTACGGCGTCGCCCTCGCCGGCAAGAACGACTGCGCCGCCGGCGTCGGCACCACTTGCGCCGGTACGTCGAAGGCCGACTACCAAGGCAACGCCTGGGTACTGGTGGAGAAAGGCACCTGCACCACGATCAAGACGCCCAAGGGTTACGGCTCGCTGGAGCCGAAGCCGTGAATGCGGTCGCGCAGACGACCCGGTCACTCTGGTCGCGCGCCGTCCCCGATGCCGCGCTGCTGCTGGTGGCGCGGCTCGGCATCGCGGCCGTGTTCTTCCAGTCGGGACGCACCAAGGTCGAAGGCTTCATGACGATCAAACCGTCCACCTACGACCTGTTCACCGCCGAGTACGCGCTGCCGGCGATTCCGCCGGAGTGGGCGGCCCGCCTGGCGACAGGTGCGGAGCACTTGTTCCCACTGCTTTTGGTACTCGGCCTGGGCACGCGCGTTTCGGCGCTCGCGCTGCTGGCGATGACCGCGGTGATCGAAGTCTTCGTCTACCCGTTGGCCTGGCCCACGCACCTCACCTGGGCGGGCCTGCTGCTTCCGCTGATCGTTCGCGGCGGCGGCGAGTGGTCGCTCGACCGCTGGCTGCGCCGCACGCACTGACGCGCTTCTCTCCCTTCTCTTTCTCGTCTCAAGGAACCCACCATGCGTACCCTGTTAGGCATCGCCATCGCCCTGTCCGTCGCCGCCGGCACCGCCGCCGCGGCCGATACGCAACCCGCTCCGACCATCAAGAACGTCGTGATCGTGCCCGGCGCCTTCGTCGACGGCTCCGGCTGGCGCGTCGTCCACGACATCCTCATCCACAAGGGCTACACCGTGACCGTGGCGCAGCCGCGCATCGACACGCTGGCCAACGACACCGAACAGGTGCGCGAACTGATCCGCGGGCAGGACGGCCCGGTGGTGCTGGTCGGCCACAGCTACGGTGGCGCCGTGATCACGCAGGCCGGCAACCGCGACAAGGTCAAAGCGCTGGTCTACGTCGCCGGCGTACAGCCGGACGTCGGCGAGAGCCTGTCGCAGGTGGTCGGCTCGATGCCTTCGCCCAGCAACGACATCGTGCCGACCCGCGACGGCCATCTGTACTTCGATCCGAAGAAATTCGGCGACGACTTCGCCGGCGATCTCGGCAAGAACCGCACCGATTTCATGGCCGTCTCACAGGTGCCGGCCAGCACCGCCGCCTTCGGCGCCACCATGCAGGTCGCCGCCTGGCACACCAAGCCGAGCTGGGCCGTGGTGACCACCGACGACCGCGCGCTGAGCCCCGACCTGCAGCGCTGGATGTACAAGCGCGCCGGTTCGAAGGTCACCGAGATCAAGGCCAGCCACGCCGTGTACATCTCCCAGCCCGAGGCCGTGGCCCGGGTCATCGAAGACGCCGCCAACGGCGTGCGTTGAATTCCCCCGTCCTTTCGTCCGATACGGACATCTCACCAGGAGCAACATCTATGAACATCGTCGCCACCAAGTCCCGTACCGGGCTCGCCGCCGCCGCGGCCCTCATCGCCATCGCCGCCGCCTCGATCGTCTCGCCGGTCAAGGCCGCCGATCAGAACGCGCAGCAACGCGAACCCGTGCGCTGCTACGGCGTCAACAGCTGCAAGGGCGAAAGCCTCTGCGCCACCTCCAAGCACGACTGCAAGGGCTTGAACGACTGCAAGGGACAAGGCGTCGTGGTGAAGACCAAGGCGGAGTGCCTGGCCGCAGGCGGTACGTTGACCGAGCCGAAGTAAGCGCGGCGTCCACGCGCGGGTCCTTCTCCCCTCGGGGAGAAGGTGCCGGCGGGCGGATGAGAGGTGAGTACTGGAAAAACCACCACTGCGGAACGGAGGAAAAAGCTCCCGTCTCGATCTAGTGGCCAGCCATCGCCCCTGCGCTTCGACCGGCCCCTCACCCCAGCCATCTCCCCGACGGGGAGAGGGAGCGAGAGCTACGAACGCCGGCGCTTTGCTCCGCGCTCTCACTCCAACCCTCTTCGCAAGGAGAGGGCGTCGATGTCACCAGCCATGCCAGGAAAACCGCTATGCATCCCAGCATTCCCACCTTCGATGGCTACGGCCTCGGCCTGCGCCGCGAGCATTACCGCGACTTTCTCGATGGCGACGTGCCGGTCGATTTCGTCGAAGTGATTTCCGAGAACTTCATGGTCGACGGCGGTCAGCCGCTGGACATCCTGCGGCGCGTGCGCGAGCGGCACCCGGTCGCCCTGCATGGCGTGTCCATGTCGATCGGTTCGGCGGACGGGCTACGGCCGCACTACCTCGAACGCCTGCGCAGACTGGTGAACGCGATCGATCCGCTGTTCGTCTCCGATCACCTGAGCTGGTCGCGCTTCGCGCATTTCAATTCGCACGATCTGCTGCCCTTGCCTTATACGGAAGAAACCCTGGACCTCGTTTGCCGCAACATCGCCACCGCGCAGGACGCCATCGGCCGGCCGATGCTGTTCGAAAACCCGTCCAGCTACGTCAGCTTCGCCGCTTCCACGATGACCGAAGCCGAATTCCTCGACGCCATGTGCCGCCGCACGGGCTGCGGCCTGCTGCTGGACGTGAACAACATCTACGTCAGCGCGCGCAATCATGGGTGGGACGCGCAGGCCTATCTGCGCGCTCTTCCCGCCGACCGCGTGCGCCAGATCCATCTGGCCGGCCACACGCAGGGCGATGACCTGCTGATCGATACGCACGACCAACCCGTCAGCGGCGACGTGTGGGCACTCTATGCCGCCGCCGTGTCGATACTCGGCCCGGTCGCCACCATGATCGAACGCGACGATGCCATCCCTCCGCTGCCTGAGCTGCTCGCCGAACTCGAGATCGCCCGCGTCTTGCGCGAAGGCCGTGGGCTGCTCCGGGAGGCCGCATGACGCTCGCCGAACTGCAACGCGACTTCCGCGACTGGCTGACGCTCGCCGACGACCGGGCTCTGCGAGCCGGGCTGGTATCCACGCGCGGCCTGTCCGCCTATCAGAACAACTACCGCGCGCAACTCGCGCGCGTGCTTCAGGCCGCCTATCCGCAACTCCTCGCACGTTTGGGCGAGGAAGCCTTCCTGGAAGCGGCGATCCATCACATCGACCGCCATCCGCCGTCATCGTGGACGCTCGATGCGTATGGCTCCGACCTGACGGACACGCTCCAAACGCTGTACCCGCATAACCCGGATCTACCCGAACTGGCATGGCTCGAATGGACGCTTTCCGAGGTATTCGTCGCAACCGACGCAAAGCAGCTGGACCCCGGTGCGCTTGCCACCGTCGATTGGGACGCGGCACGACTGCGCCCGAGCCCCAGCCTGCGCCTGCGCGCGATGACGACCAATGCGCTGGCCGTCTGGTCGGCGCTCCAGGACGGCGACGCGCCGCCCGACGCCGAGATGCTGGACAAGCCGAGCGGCGCCCTCGTGTGGCGCCAAGGTTTCCGACCGCGCCTGCGCGAAGCGGATGAAGTAGAACTCGCCGCCCTGCATTCGCTCCATGACGACGACCGCTTCGCCACTCTGTGCGATGCGCTAACGGAGCATCTCGGCGAAGAAGCCGGCATCGCCCGGGCAGGCGAATTGCTGGCAGCCTGGGTAGGCGCCGGCATCGTGACGGGTATCGTGCAGGACGGCTGAGCAGTCTCGCTACCAACGTGCTGCGGCCGGAGTCTGCGGCCGCCTAGGTCATTTCGTCGTGGCGGTGCGCTGCCTGCGGTATTCCAGCGCGGGTAGTCCGCCCCAACCCCAGTTCTCCGTGTCGACCTCGTCGATTACGACGAACGTGGAATCCAACGGTTTGTGTAACACGTCCAGCATGAGCTGGCTGACGCCTTTGCTCAACGCGGCCTTTTCCTCGGCGGTGGCCGCGTCGCGCCCCGGCGCCGTGCCTTCTCGGGTGATTTGGATGTTGATGTAGGGCATGACGCGTCTCCTCGCTCGCGAAAGGCGGGCGGGCCGGATGGCCCGCCCGTAGTGTTTCAATGACCGGCGCTCTGGCCGCCATCGACGTGCAGGATCTCGCCGGTGACGAAGCCCGCCGTATCGAGATACAGCACGGCGTCGATGACATCGGCGATGTCGCCCATGCGGCCTACCGGGTGCAAACCTGCCAGGAAACCATGCATCTCCGGCGCATGCATCGGCGTCTTGATCACGCCCGGTGCGACCGCGTTGACGCGCACGCCGCGCTTGGCGTATTCGACCGCCAGCGAGCGGGTCGCTGCGTTCAGGCCGCCCTTGGTCAGCGCCGCCAACACCGACGGCACGCCGTCGATGGCGTGGTCGACCAGGCTCGTGGTGATGCTGACCACGTGGCCGCTGCCCTGCTTCTCCATCTCTGCGATGGCCAGTTGGGTGATGTGGAAAAAGCCGGTGAGGTTCACCGCGATGTTGTTCGCATAGTCCCCCGCCGTGAATGCGGTGAACGGCTTGGCGGTGAAGATACCGGCGTTATTGACCAGCGTGTCGATGCGCCCGAAGCGCGTCAGCGCCTCCGCCACGATGCGCTCGGCGACGGCGCGATCCGCGATGTCGCCGGGAACGGCTATCACGTCCGGATCGCTGGACGGCTGGATGGAGCGGGAGTTGGCGATCACGCGATAGTTGCGGTCGCGGAAGGCCTTGACCAGGCCGGCGCCGATGCCCTGCGAGGCACCGGTGACGATGGCGACTTTCTGTTGGATGCTCATGGTGTGCGTCTCTTGGAAGAAGGAGGTCGGCCAGTGGCCGATCGGGCAACCGCCCGACGCCTCGCAATCTAGGAGCGCACGTAGGGTTAGCGAATCCCCGTCATCCGGCAGACATTCTTCCGCGCCGCGGTGGAATCGGCTTGGCCGGACCCATCTCCATTTCCTTGGCCAGGCTGGCGAATCGCGCGCGCAGGCGCGGCATCGCGAAATCGACGAAGGCACGCACCTTCGGTACGGACAGACGTCCATACGGCGATACCAGGTGCACGGGAATCCGCGGCGGCTCCGCATCCACCAGCACGGTCTGCAGCAGGCCCTGCCGTACTTCCGGCGCGACGTGGTACGAGAGCAGGCGGGTCACGCCATGGCCGTCGACCGCGGACGCGATCGCCGCGCGAACGTTGTTCACCACCAGCCGCGGCGCGAACGGCACGGCGCGCGGCACCGACGAACCTTCCTGCGGCGGGAAGCTCCATGACTCCGCTCCCATGTGGGTCATTGCGATGATGGTGTGCTTGGCGAGGTCCGCTGGTTCGACGATGCGCGGATGCGTCGCCAGATAGCGCGGCGATGCCACCACCACGCGACGCACCTCGCCGATGCGGTGCGCCACCAGCGTGGAATCGGGCAGATGCGTGATGCGCAACGCCAGATCCATGCCTTCCTCGACCAGGTTGACCGGCCGCTCCAGCAAGTGCAGACGCACGTTGACCGTGGGGAACTCGTCCATGTACGCGTCCACGATGGGACGCAGTATTTCCACGCCGGAGAATACGGTGGCCGAGATCGTCAGCGTCCCGCGCGGCACGGAACGCTCACCGGCAGCGTTGCGATCCGCTTCCTCCAGATCCGCCAGCACCTTGCGGCAGGCCATCGCATAGCGCTCGCCCGCTTCGCTGAGCTTGATCGAGCGCGTGGTGCGATGGAGCAGCGGCACGCCGACGTGCGCTTCCAGAAAAGCGATGGCCCGGCTCACCGCCGCGGCCGAGCGGCCCGTCTTGCGGCTGGCGCCAGCGAGGCTGCCTTCGTCGAGCGCGGCGACGAAGACTTTCATGGCGTCGATGCGGTCCATAAGCTCGGCCTCGCAGAAGTGCGATGGAAGGAAGGGCCGAGTGTCCTACATCGCGCGAAGGCGGCGATAGAGCGACGCCCTCACCACGACGAGAGCCGCTAGGGCTTCGGCGCTCCGCCGCGATCCGGGTTCGCCGCCGCGGGACGCCGGTACATCACGTATAACCAGAACGCCGTCGGCAACCACCACAATGATGCGCCAAGCACGGCCTTCACTACGCCGACCTGTCCGGAAGCCGCGTTGTCCCAGGCCATCATCGAGCCCATGCAGCCCAGAAACGCGGACGGGACGACCAGCATCAACCAGGCCCACACGCGCTGGCGGCGACCGGCGTGCTTCGAAGCCAGGCCTTCGGCAACCGAGACCTCCCCGAAATGCGCCATGAAGGGATCGTAGGTCGAACGCGGCGAGGTGATCTGCCGGCGATAGAGGCCGGCGTCGGCCTCATCCAGCGTGGAAGCATGCCGCTCGGGCGGCGGCTGGGCGATGGGCCGGCCATCGAGAATCAACTGCTCGATGTCCACCTTGCTCTTGCCCTGGCTATCGTTGTTCATGAGTGCCTTCCTGGTCTCGCGCGGGGCAGGCTCCGTGCTTGGCGCCGGCTCACCATCCTCCGGGGGGAGGCTGCAGCCGCGTCTTGAGAAAATCGAAATACTTCGGATCGTCCTCGTCGAACAGTTCGCTGCCGCCGCCCATGTAGGCCCTGCACAGCTCGTCGGCGGCGCGATCCTCATTGCCCACTTCCAGTTGCGCCTGTCCGAGGCGCAGATGGAGGAACGGATTGCCGATCGCGCCCGGGCAATGCATGGCATCGGTGAACACGTTCACTGCCTGCGGATAATCCCCGGCCTTGACGTACAGGTCGCCCAGCGCGGCCAGGATCCAGGTGGTGGCCTCGAACTCCTGAACCGGCTCCGGCACCAGGCGCAGCGCGGCCATGTAGCTCTGGTATGCCTCGCCGAGCAGTCCCTGCTCGACCAGGTCGTCGCCTTCGGCGCAATGCCGCTCGATATCCGCCATGACGGCGTCGGGGATGCTCATGGGTGCCTCCTTGCGTGGCGTGCGTTCCGGGATGCCGCGGATTAGAACACAGGCATGCGCGGAGTACCGGAACGGAGACCTCTCGGCCCGGATCAGGTCGCCTTGGGGCTTGCCGGCTTGGACGGCGCGGGCCTGCCGTCGATACCGGTCAGGCAGCAGATCAGCTTGCGTTCCGCCACCACGAACGTCGACTCGTCGTCCTTCTCCTGCTGGCCGACGAAGAACAGCAGGCTGCGGTCCTTGCTGCCGGACTTCTTCAGCTCCCGCGCCTCCTCGCTGGCGGTGCGCAGCTCTTTCAGCAGGGCGTTGCGCTGGCGCTGGGTCCAGTCGCCCCACGGCACTTTCACGCAGTACGCCTGCCCGGGCTTGCCGTCTTGCCACACCTTCACATCGGTCTCGATCAGCGCGTGGTCGTCCGTCACTTCCGGCGCGCGCCAGCCGATGGGGCCGTAGAACAGATGTGGGATGGGATACCGAATCAGGCGGTCGGCCTTCGTGCGCAATCGCCAGATCACCTCATCGTAGGTACCGCCATACAGATCGAGAAAATGCAGCTCGCGTTGGCGGTCGTGCGGGAAGTTGAGATAAGCGCGGCAGATGTCGCGGAAGCTGGTGGTAACGCGTGCGCGCTGGCGGGCGCCTTGCTCCGGCATGGCCGCCGGCGCGCGGCGTCCCGGGCCGCCTTCCTGTACCGCGCCCGCGGCCTCGGCCGGCGGCGCCACGGCGGGTTCGGCCGGCAGGCGGAAACCGGAAGGCATGTAGCCGGGAAAACTGCCGTCCTCGGTGGTGAGCGATTGCGTGCGCGCCTTCTTCAGCAGGTCCGCTTCGCCGTTGCTCGGACACCAGGGCGGACATTTGGGCTTGGCGGCGAAATGCGCGCGGCGCAGATTTTCCGGCCGGTACGAGGTGGGATAGACCTTGGAGCCGCAGTCGGGACAGACGAAGCCGTCCGGATCAATCGGTTCCATCGACCACAGGTCTTCGGCATCGATGTCCAGGCCGGTATGAATGTTGGTGGCGCGAAACACGGTCGTCCCTCACCTGTGCGTGGCCCGGCAAGACTAACCGACCGGCGCGGCGGCTGTGCATCCGGACGGCCGCGGGCCGCGTATGCGTTGGCAACGGACCGACCGACGCCGGAGACGCCATGGCACCCACCGCCCGACGCATGCCCGTATCGCGTGCCGATATCGCCCGGCCATGGACCGCCTGGATATGGATCGCCGTGCCGCTGCTCATGGCGCTCGCGCCGGCCGCCGCCCAGGACCGCCATTACACCGGCGTCGCCTATGCCGAGGACGGGAGCACGGTGCGCTATCGCGAAGAGCACTGGCTCTACCGGGAAGGCGATGTTCCTACCCGGCTGGTGTTGTATCGCTGTCCTTCCGGCGAACCGTTCGCGCGCAAACTGGTGCACGAGCGCGGCGACGCGGCCGCGCCGGACTTCGACTTCGTCGACGCGCGCGACGGCTATCGCGAGGGCGCAAGGCGGGAGGGCGCACGGTGGCTCATCTATGTTCGCAAGCGCACCGGCGCGCCGATGGACACCGGTCTGCTGGCCGCGCGCCAGGACATGGTGATCGATGCGGGCTTCGATGCCTACGTCCGCGAGCATTGGGCACAGCTGGCCGGCGCCGCGCGCCTGGGCATCGCCTTCGTGGTGCCCAGCCGGCTGAATTATCTGAACCTGCAACTGTGCGCCGCGCGCGACACGCGCCTGGGCGACGTGGCCGTGCCCTAGCTGCGCCTGAGCCTTGGCGT
>JBCNOA010000155.1:0-10165 GCA_039594095.1 Dyella sp. | reverse complement strand
ACAAAATCCAACCGCAACGCGCCAACAAAAACCGCGCTAATGCCGCAACAACACCGCCACCCCCGCATGCCCCAACACAAACCGCGTAGCGCCACCCAACACCCACTCCCTGAACCGCGTATGCCCATACGCCCCCATCACCAGCAACCCTGCGCCCACTTCCTTCGTCATGCGAAGCAAGGCCGCGCCCACTTCCTCGTCGCCGTTGCCGCCGAGCATCTGGCTCTCCGCCTTCAGCCCATGGCGCAACAGATAGCCGGCCAGATCGAACGAAGGCCGCCATGCCAGCATGCTCGCCGGGGGTTGCTGCTCGCCGTGCAGGATCACAATGCGCCGCGCGCGTGAAAGGAACGGCATCGCCTCGTGCGCGGCGCGCAGCGCCTCTGCCGAGCCGTTCCAGGCGATCGCCACGGTATCCAGCGCCGGCACATGCGAGGGCAAATCGTGCGGTACCACCAGGCAGGGCAGGCTGGCACCCAGCACGATGTTGCCTACCGCGGAGATCGAGCCCCACGGCGTGTTGGACGTGCGCTCGACGACCAGCAGGTCGTGCCAGCCTCCCGCCAGCGCCAGCACGTCGGGAAGGTATCCCTCGGCGACCAGCCACGACGCTTTCTTGAGGCCGAACTCGAGCGCGCGCTTCTCGAAGCTGCCGCCGGCCGCGTAGGCCTCCTCCTCGAGCTCGCGCGTCGCTTCGTACAGCTCGGCCATGAGGTCCGGCGCCTCGAAGGAAGGAGCCGCCATGGCCGGGGAAGCGCAGATCCACGTGCCGGTGAGGTGAGCGTCGAAGGCGACCGCCAGCCGCGCGGCGTACTCGATGCCGGGCGACCAGTGCTTGAAGCTTTCGGAAAGAACCAGGATGTCGCGCATGGCGATGGTCCCGAGGCAATGCGTCGATAGACGCTGGGGTCAATCGACGATGAAGGTCACGCGCAGGCAGGCGCGCCATTCGGTGATGTCGCCGTTGGGCGAGGTACGCACCTTGATGTCGCTGATCCAGGCCCCCTGCACCTTGTCGATGGTGCTCGCCACCTTGCGCAGCCCGCCCTGGATGGCATCTTCCAGGCTCTTGCTGGACGCAGCGTTGATCTCGATGGTCTTGGCGACGTTGTTCATGGCGCACCTCCGGCTGAAAGGCGGCGCCGCGGGAGCATGCCGCGGCTGGCCGGACCACGTTAGTGCCGGGGTGGAGCGCGATGTTGATCTGCGTCAAAGCCGGATCGCACCGGGGCGGCGGCCACGCGGCCACATGCGAAAAACAAACCGCCGTCCGGTTTCGTTCCGGAAGGAACCATCCGCGTGAAGCGCCGCGCTAGGGCTTGCTGAAACCCATGTGCAGCGTGATCTTGTCGCCCGCCTTCAGCGACGCCATCGCCGCCGGCGGAAAGTGCACTTTCAACGCCATGCCGCTGGCCGTCACGTCCACGGTGCCGGTCTTCGGATCGGTAGCGTCGACGGTGGCGGGCATGGCGTGCATGCCCTGCATGTTCTTCATCATCATGCCGCGGTGCATGGGCCCGCCGGCGCTCTGCGCGGGAGCGGGCATGGTGTCCTGCGCCCGCAGGCCGCCGGCGGCCAGAAGCAGTGCGAGGAGCAGGAGTGAGGGATGGCGCGTCGCAAAGCGTTTCATGGTTCGCCTCCATCGGTCTGGCAACCGGTTCAGCTTGCGCCTGGCGACGTCAAGAAAGCCTGAAAAACACGCTGCGCTCGCGTGGCGCGTGCTGTGATCGGCGGGAGCCATCCACGGGAGCGGAAGCCATGCCCTACGGACGCAACCAGGATTTGCCGGCATCGGTGCGCTCGCACCTGCCCGAGCATGCGCAGGACATCTATCGCGAGGCCTTCAATCACGCCTACGAGGCGCACGCGGGCGATCCTCGCCAGGAGGAGGCGTCGCACCGTATCGCGTGGGCGGCGGTCAAGCGCAGCTACGAGAAGCGGGGCGACCGGTGGGAGCCGATCGGCTGATAGCGCGCGGCCCTCGTTCTAGAGCCGCTCTTCTGCCGAGTCCTCGCAGGAGAAGCCCAGGGTGGCGAGGCCTTCCTGCAGGTAGTCGGCAGCCATCGGCGTGCCGAGCAGGTAGCTCAGCGTCCGTGCGTTGTGCGCTTCTTCGGCCTCGCGGTGGAGTTCCGGCCAGTCCGCCACCGACAGGTTGTCGCGCCCCAGCCACATCAGCGTTACCAGGTCGACTTTCTCGTCGACGCTCAGGTCGCCGATGAACGAGGCGAGCTCCTGGTAGAGCGGGTGGGCCTTGTAGGCGTTGCCTTGGTCCTGCACCTGGTCGATGTCTTCCTCGTCGAGCGGGAAGGACTCTTCGGCCGGTTCCGGCGCCATGTCCAGCGCGTCGTACTCGCGCAGGCGGCCAAGCAGGAAACACACGGTCTCCGGGGCGATCGCCAGCGTGACGATGCGGCCGTCGGCCCGGGTGTCCGGAGTCTGGGGACGGGAGGCGGGTGGCTCGGTCGGGATGGCGGAAGGTGGGCTGTCCGGGCCCCGGCGATCGGGATCGTTGCTCATGGAGGACTCGTGCGATGCGTGCGGGTCAGGCGCCCGCCGGGTGGCCCACGGTCTGGGCGAAAGTCACGAACTGACCGGGCCCCAGTTGCAGCGCTTCGGTCAGTCGCGCGTAGTCGATGGCGCCGCGAAACACGGTGCCCAGGCCCTCCGACGCGCAGTACAGGTAGACGTTCTGTCCCATGAAGGCGGCGTCCACCGAGGCGTACAGGCGGCGGTCTTCCGAATCGATGTCGCCCATGCGCTCGCCGTGGGCTACGTAGATCAGCTCGACCGGCGCGACGCCGACGAAGTCCTGCACGCCGGCGCGGGCGCGCACGTCCTGCAGGACATGCAGCGCCAGTTCGTGGCGGAGCGGGTCATAGCGCCAGAGACCGTCGTCCATGGCCGCGTACAGGTCGATCACCTGGATGTGGCGCCAGTAGGGAGCGGTGCGTTCGCCGCCGCCGGGCCGGTTGATGCCCGCCGCGGCCCACAGCAAGTCGGAAAGCTGCCGGTCCGACAGCGGTTCGGACGAGAACGCCCGCGTCGAGCGGCGGCGCTGCAGCGCATCGATCAGCGGCATGCCGCCGCTAGTCAGAGGCTGCGGCAGGGCGCGCACGCGGCCGAGCGCGGCGGCGGCGTAGGGCGAATACGGTTCGAACCCATGCGGTTCGTGCGTCGACGGAGGGGACATGGCGCGTCTCGCGGAGGGGCCCTTGGAGAGGGGCCTAGGAAAGGAGCTATGGAGCACTCATACGCCGTTCGCGGAGGCTGCATTTGACCCAGATCAACGCCGCGTCCGTACCGGCTCCGATACTGGCCCGGTCTAGCTGGAGACTGGCCATGAAAGTCCGCGACGCGATGACCCGGCACGTGCAGACGCTGACGCCGGACGCTCTGGTAATCGATGCCATGCGCCTGATGCTGCGCGAACGCGTCAGCGGGTTGCCGGTGGTCGACCTGGGCGGCGCGGTGATCGGCATTCTCACCGAGGGCGACCTCATGCGACGGGCCGAGCTGGGCACCGAGCGCACGCATCCGCACTGGCTGGGTTTCCTGCTCGGCACCGGCCAGCTGGCCCGCGAATACACGGCCAGCCATGGGAGGCGCGTGGACGAAGTCATGACCCGCGACGTCGTCACCATCGGCGCCGATGCGCCCCTGGCCGATGCCGTGCGGCTCATGGAGGAGCGCCACGTGAAGCGCCTGCCCGTGCTCTATCACCACTGGCTCGAAGGCATCCTCAGCCGCGCCGACCTGATGCGCGCCTTCGTGACCGCGGCGCCCGGCGTCGACAGCGACGATTGCTCCGACACGGCGATCGCGCGGCGGATCGCCATCGAGTTCGACGTGCAGCCGTGGACGCCGCGCAACACCGCGCACGCCCACGTGCAGGGCGGGGTGGTGACGCTGCGTGGCGTTCTTTTGAATGACGCCACGCGCGATGCGCTGAAGGTGCTCGTCGAAAACGTGCCCGGCGTGGTGCGTGTCGTCGACCAACTCGCCACGGTCGAACCCATGACCGGCACGGTGGTGCGCCTGCCGGACGCCGCGGCCCGCTAAGCCGGCGTGCCGTCCGCGCGGAACTTGGCTGCGGGCGCCGTGTCCTGCGCCGGCGTGGCGGACGAAAGCAGCAACGCGCGCAGTTCGTCGCCGGACAAGGTTTCCTTGGCCAGCAGCTGCGCCGCCGCTCGTTCCAGCGCCGTGCGTTCGCCGGCGAGAATCGCGCGGGCCCGCACGAAGGCGCCATCGACGAGTTCGCGCACGGCCCTGTCGGCCACCGCGGCGGTCGCTTCGCTGTAAGGCTTGGGCCCATGTTCGACCGTGCGGACGTCCAGCATGGTGGGCATGCCGGACTCGTAGCTCACCTGGCCGAGTTCCGGCGCCATGCCATAGGTGAGCACCATGCTGCGCGCGATCTCCGTGGCCTTGGCCAGATCGTCCGCCGCGCCGGTGGAGATGTCGCCGGGGACCAGCGATTCGGCCGCGCGTCCGCCCAGCAGCACGGTCATCTTGTCCGCCAGCTCGTTGCGCGACATCAGGAAACGGTCCTCGGTGGGACGCTGGATCGTATAGCCCAGCGCGGCGATGCCGCGCGGGATGATCGAGACCTTCTGCACGGCGTCCGCGCCGGGCAGCGCGAGCGCGACCAGCGCATGGCCGAGCTCGTGGTACGCGACCACGCGTCGCTCCTGCGGACTGAGGATGCGCGTCTTCTTTTCCAGTCCGGCGATGACGCGTTCGATCGCCTCGGCGATGTCGCCCTGCTGCACCGCCGGGGCCTGCCGGCGCGTGGCCAGCAAGGCGGCTTCGTTGATCAGATTGGCCAGGTCCGCACCGGTGAAGCCGGTGGTGAGCGCGGCGATGTCCTCCAGCGACACGGCGGGATCGAGTTTCACCTTCCGCACGTGCACGCGCAGGATCGCCACGCGGCCGCTCTTGTCCGGCCGGTCGACCAGAATCTGCCGGTCGAAGCGGCCGGCGCGCAGCAGGGCGGGGTCCAGGATCTCCGGCCGGTTGGTGGCCGCCAGCAGCACCACGCCGCTGCTCGGGTCGAAGCCGTCCAGTTCGGTGAGCAGCTGGTTGAGCGTCTGTTCCTTCTCGTCCTGGCCGCCGCTCACCGGCGAGATGCCGCGCGCACGGCCGAGCGCATCCAGTTCGTCGATGAAGATGATGCACGGCGCGCTTTCGCGCGCCCGCTCGAAAAGGTCGCGCACGCGCGCCGCGCCCACGCCGACGAACAGTTCGACGAACTCCGAGCCGCTGATGGACAGGAACGGCACGCCGGCCTCGCCGGCCACGGCGCGGGCCAGCAGTGTCTTGCCGGTTCCGGGCGGGCCGACCAGTAGCACGCCTTTGGGCACATGCGCACCCAGGCGTCCGTAGCCTTGCGGGTCGCGCAGAAAGGCGATGATCTCCTTGAGTTCGTCCTTCGCCTCGTCCACGCCGGCCACGTCGGCGAAAGTGGTGCCGATGGCGCGCTCCATGAAGATCTTCGCCTTGCTCTTGCCGATCGCCATCAGGCCGTCGCCGCGCCCGCCGGGCGCGCGCCCGGCCAGGAACATCCACACGCCAGCGAACAGCAGCAGCGGGAAGATCCAGCCGACGATGCGCTGCGCCATGCCGGGGCCGGGTTCGCCGGTGTAGGTCACCTTGGCGGCCGTCAGCGTGCGCGCCAGCTCGTCGGGCACGCGCATGGCGGTGAAGCGCCGCGTGTGGCCCTGCGCGTCGGGCTTGCGGTAGGTGCCGCTGACGGTGTCGTCGGCGACGGTCACGTCGGCCAGCTCGCCGGCTTGCAGCGAGGTCACGAACTGGCTGTAGGGAATGGTTTCGCGCGCGGTGTCGGCCGTGATGTAGCTCTGGATCACGAACACGCCCAGCAGCGCGACGAGCGCGTACCAGAGCGCCAGATGCTGCTGCCTCTCGGGCTTTGCCACGCCGGAATCCTCGCTGGGCCGTGGCTGCCATCGTGGCAAGCGCGCCGCATAGCCGACTTGACCCACGTCAACGCGGCCGGCGGCGGGCGAGGGATGCTTGCGGCCAGGCTCTTCCCCGGAGGGAAGCATGAGGAAGCCCATGCTGTGGTTCGCGCTGTGCGTGGCCGGTGCAGTGCTGGCGCAGGCACCGGCCGCACCGCATGCCTGCGAACTCACGTTCGCCTCGACGAACTGGTGGCCGCTCTATCGCGGTTTCAGCGGCGAAGGCACGATTCGTTGCCACGATGGGAAGAGCTTGCGCGTACACGTCATCGGGCAAGGGCGCGCGTTGAGCATCGACCGCTGGAAGATCGCGCACGGCACCGGCCGCTACAGCCAGCTGGCGCGCATGGACGACGCGCTGGGACATTTCGTGCGCACGCGCGATGGTTCGCGCCTGGTGAAGGACGGCCGCGCGACGGTGCCGGAGGACGCCCGTCCGCACCTGGCCCTGGCCGGGCGCGGCAACGGCTTCGAGGCCGACGACGCGATCGAGGATCTGCGCATCGAACGCGCCGAACCTTGAGCGCCATGGGCCGCGTGTTCTTCAGGCCTTCGCCCAGGGCCGGGCGCCGCCATCGTCCAGATGGATCGGAGGGAAAGAAGGCCGGCGCGGTGCATGCGCGATGTCGGCGGCGAACCCTGCGATCTGCACCTGGCAGCAGTTGCGCATGACGTCGTCGTGTCGCAGCGCGAGCGTGGCGCGCGGATCCTGGCAGAGCAGCTTCTCCATTTCGGCGAAGACCGTGTCGGCGCCTTCGCCGCCCATGGTGCAGAAGAACGCGGCCTGCCGGATCTGACTGGCCTTGTCGTGGAGGAAGCTGCGCATCGGGCTGGCCAGATGGCCCATCCATACCGGCGTGCCGAGCACGACCAGGTCGTAATGTGAGATCGGTATGCAGGAAGGCTTGATGTCGGGCACGCTCCCGCGCATCGCTTCCAGCGCGGACTGCAGGTAACCGAACAGCCCGTGGCGCGGGCGCGCATCCTGGATCGCGTGGAGATCGGCACCCAGCTTCTCGGCGAGCTGCCGGGCCACCTGGCGCGTCGCGCCCGTGCGGCTGTAGTAGGCGACGAGGATGTTGGACATGGCGCGTGCCCCCCGAGGCATGGCGATGATCGGTGCGGTGGCCGAAGGGGTCGGCCGGAAGAGTGCCTTTGCGGACACATGCTGGAACGGTCGGAATGCGGCGGATTTGACCGGGATCAAGTCAGAGCCGATCGATCGCGTCGCGGACGCCGCGTCGCGTGTACGACGGTGGGACTGGTAGGGCAGAGCTTGTGCAGTCGGCGCTGCAAGGGTTCGAGCGCGTGCGGCTCCAGTGCGTACCAGACGGTGTGCGTGGCGCGCCGCGTGCGCACGACGCGGGCCGCGCGCAATACGCCCAGATGCTGGGATAGCGCTGAAGGGCTGAGGTCTGGCAGCAAGCGGCGAAGTTCCGCCACGCTGCGCTCGCGGTGCGCGAGCGCAGCCAGCACGCGCAACCGCTGCGCATTGGCCAGGGTCTTGAGCAGCCGCAGCGGGCGTTCCATCGGAGTCTCTCGCTCGTTCGCTTCACCATGCGGCCAACTCGCCGCGCGGCGATTGACCTGCGTCAACAGGTCCATCGCGGGGCGCTCCTAGCCTGTGCTTGCACAAACGCTAGAGGCATGGGCCATGGCAAGCATCGTCGTTCTGGGAGCGGGGCTGGGCGGCATGGCGGCCGCTTACGAGATACGCGCGGCGCTCGATGCCCGCCATCAAGTGACCGTCGTCGGTGACGGGCCGCGCTTCAACTTCACGCCGTCCAACCCGTGGGTCGCCGTGGGCTGGCGTACGCTGGAGGAAATCGGCCTGCCGGTGGGCGAGCCCCTGGAGAAGCACGGTATCGAGTTCATTCCAGTGCCCGCCGAGGCGGTGGTGCCAGCGGACCGCTGCCTTCGCCTGCGTGACGGTAGGCGCGTGGACTACGACTATCTGGTGATCGCCACCGGCCCGCGCCTGGCCTTCGACGAAGTACCGGGGCTGGGGCCGGAGGGTCACACGCATTCGATCTGCACGGGACCGCACGCCGAAGAAGCGTGGAAGGCTTACCAGTCCTTGTTGGAGAACCCCGGACCCGTGGTCGTGGGCGCGGTGCAGGGCGCGAGCTGTTTTGGGCCGGCTTACGAGTTCGCGATGATCCTCGACGCCGATCTGCGCCGCCGCAAGCTGCGCCATCGCGTTCCTATCACCCTGGTCACTGCCGAGCCATATATAGGCCATCTCGGCCTCGGCGGTGTCGGCGATTCCAAGGGCCTGCTGGAATCGGCCCTGCGCCAGAAGGACATCAAGTGGATCGCCAACGCGCGCGTGGCCGAGATCGCCGCCGACAAGGTCAAAGTGGACGAATTGGACGCGCAAGGCGCGTTGGTGCGGGCACATGAACTGCCCTCCGTCTACGCGATGTTCATTCCCGCCTTCACAGGCGTGGCAGCGGTGCGCGGCGTTGAAGGCTTGGTCAACCCACGCGGCTTCGTGCTGATCGACAAGCATCAGCGCAATCCCACCTGGCCGCATATCTACGCCGCTGGCGTGTGCGTGGCGATTCCACCGGTGGAAGCCACGCCGGTGCCGACCGGGGCGCCCAAGACCGGCTTCATGATCGAGTCGATGGTGCGCGCTGTCGCGCAGAACCTGCGTGCCGAACTGGCCGGCAAATCCGCCACCGCGCAGGCCACCTGGAATGCCGTCTGCCTGGCCGACATGGGCGAGACGGGCGCAGCCTTCGTGGCACTGCCGCAGATCCCGCCGCGCAACGTCACCTGGGCGCGCACGGGCAAGTGGGTGCATCTGGCCAAGATCGCGTTCGAGAAGTACTACCTGCACAAAGTCCGCGCCGGCACCACCGAACCCATCTACGAGAAGTACGTGCTCAAGGCGCTCGGCATCGGGCACCTGCAAGCCGACGACAAGGGCCATGCGGCCTGAGGAGCAAGCCATGAACATCGATCGCATCGTTCTCGCCTTCGCCGGCAGCATGGTGCTGCTCAGCGTCGTGCTCAGCTATCTGTTTTCGCCCTGGTGGATGCTGCTGGCGCTGCTGGTGGGTGCGAACCTTCTGCAGGCGTCCTTCACCGGCTTCTGCCCCCTGGCCAAGCTGCTGGCGCGCCTGGGAGTGAAGCCGGGAAGCGCGTTTCCGACCTGAGCGTGCCGTGAGCACACCGCTACGCGCATGGCTGGCCGCGCTGGCATGTGCGGCCGGCATGGCGATGCATGCCGCGGCCGCGGATACCCCCGCCGGTCTCGTCGCCGTTACCGTGCATCGGGAGACGATGCCTGCCGAACAGGTCTGGGACGGCGTGGTCGAAGCGGTGAATGCCGCGACGCTGTCGGCTCAGACCAATGCGCGCGTACGCGAGTTGCCTTATGACGTCGGCGACGTGGTGCC
The DNA here is from genome assembly GCA_039594095.1 of Dyella sp. GTDB lineage: Bacteria > Pseudomonadota > Gammaproteobacteria > Xanthomonadales > Rhodanobacteraceae > Dyella_D. Next base: position 783 of record JBCNOA010000155.1, on the reverse strand, counting down.
GGCCGGCGCCGTCCTGGTGCGGTTCACCGACGTGGAACAAAGTTCAGCCACGCATGCGGCGCAGGCACAGATCGCGTCCGCCAAGGCGGCTTACGTCAATGCCGAAGCCAACTATCGCCGCATCGATGCGATCTATGCGCGGGGGCTGATCGCGAAGGCCGACCTGGACCAGGCGCTGGCGCAGCGCGATGCCGCACAGGCCGCGCTGTCATCGGCGCAGGCGCAGTGGCGGCAGATCGGACAGCAATTCGATTACACCGTGGTTCGCGCGCCGTATGCGGCCATCGTCACGCGCCGCTTCGTGCAAGTGGGCGAGGCGGTGCAGGCGGGGCCGCCGGTGCCGCAGCCGCTGATCGCGGTCCAATCGCTGGAAAAGCTGCGCGTCAACGTGCAGGTGCCGCAGGGTGCCGCGGTGGAGATACGCCGTTACGGGCGCGCGGCGGTCCTCGCCGATGGCGACGCGCATCGTATCGTTGCCGATAGCGTGAGCGTGTTTCCATACGCCGATCCGGATACGCACAGTTTCAGCGTGAGGGTGGAATTCCCGGGCAGAGACGCTGGGTTGTATCCGGGCATGACGGTGAAGGTCGCTTTCGCCACGGGCCAAACGCGTCGCTTGATGGTGCCCGTGGCCGCGCTGGTCGATCGCGGCGAGCTGCGCGGCGTCTATGTCATCGGTGTGGATGGGGTGTCGCTGCGGCAAGTGCGCACCGGCACGCCCGAAAACGGGCGCGTCGAGGTACTGAGCGGGCTCGACGACGGCGAGCGCGTGGCGGTCGATCC
>JBCNOA010000154.1:0-10187 GCA_039594095.1 Dyella sp. | reverse complement strand
GCCACCATGTCGGCGTCGACCACGCGCACGGCCCGGATTACGGCTCGACCGAATGGAACGACGCCGTGCAGCGCAAGCTCGGCCAGGAAGCGCCGCAGGCGCAGCCCGGCTCTCCGGAGTGGCAGCAGGCGGTCGACGCCCTGTTGCGCACGCGCATGCCTTGATCAGCCTCGCCAGCGCAGACGCAACCAGGTGAAGTGCTGCGCGGCGCCGCCGGGCGTGAGATGCGTCTCGCCCGCGCTTTCAAGCCGCGCGAAGCCGGCACCGAAAGCGGCATGCAAGTCATCGGGACCGTAGCGCGCGACCGGCAATCCACTGCAGCGTTCCGGACCGTCTTCTGCGAACGTGGCCACAATCACCTGCGCACCCGGCAGCAGGCTCGCACGCAAGCGCTCCAGATAGCGCGACCGTTCCGCGGGCTCGACCAGAAAATGGAATACCGCGCGGTCATGCCAGAGCGCATAGCGCTTCGGCGAGACGAAGGCGAGCACGTCGCTTTCGATCCATGTGACGCGATTCGCCGCGGCACCTAGCCGTTCACGCGAATGGCGCAGCGCAGCCGCGGCGATGTCCAGCACGGTCAGATCGCCGTAGCCCAGATTCGACAATTCATCGATCAGGGTGGAAGCGCCGCCGCCGACGTCGATGATGGGCGCGTTCCTCGCCAGGCCGCTGCGGGCGATCATCGCTAGCGACATATCGGGCCGTCGCTGGTACCAGCTCACCGCATGGATGTCACGGGAACCGTATACCTCGTCCCAATGCGCTCGCCGGTCAGTCATGGCGTTTCAATCCTGGCGCGCGGCGCGCGCCGGCGAGATCAACCCGGCGCAAGCAGCGCGTCGAGGTCTTCCTGATCGAAGCTGAGCTTCTCGCGCGTGCCGCCACCTTCCAGCACGGCGTCCGCCAGTTCCGCCTTGCGCGCCTTGAGTTCCTCGATGCGCTCTTCGACGGTGCCGGCGGTGATCAGGCGGAATACGAACACCGGTTTGTCCTGGCCGATGCGGTGCGCGCGGTCGCTCGCTTGCGCCTCGGCGGCAGGATTCCACCACGGGTCGTAGTGAATCACGGTATCCGCAGCGGTGAGATTGAGTCCGACGCCGCCGGCTTTCAGCGAGAGCAGGAACAGCGGCACGTCGCCTTCCTGGAACTGGCGCACAGGCTCTGCACGGTCGCGCGTCTCGCCGGTGAGCGTCACGTAGGACACGCGACGGCGATCGAGCTCCTGCGCGATCAGGCGCAGCATCTCGGTGAACTGCGAGAACAGCAGCACCTTGCGCCCTTCGGCCAGCAGCGCCGGCAGCATGTCCATCAGCAGGTCGAACTTCGCCGAGTCGCGCACGCCGCGCGCGGCCTCCAGCTTGACCAGGCGAGGGTCGCAGCAGACCTGCCGCAGCTTGAGCAGCGCGTCGAGCACCACGATACCGCTGTGCTGGATGCCGCGCTGCGCGATCACGTCGCGCAGTTCGTCCGCCAGCGACAGGCGCAGGCTTTCGTAGAGTTCGCGCTGACGACCTTCCAGCACCACGCGGCGGGTGATCTCGGTCTTGGGCGGCAGCTCGGACGCCACCTGCGACTTGGTCCGGCGCAGGATGAACGGCGCCAGGCGGCGGTTGAGGCGCTCCTGGCATTCCGTGTCGTGCTGTTTCTCGATCGGCACGCGGTAGTGGCGCCGGAACGCGCCTTCGTCGCCGAGCAGGCCGGGCACGGCCAGGTCCACCTGCGACCACAGCTCGCCCAGGTGATTCTCCAGCGGTGTGCCGGTAAGGCAGATGCAGCGCGGCGCGCGCAGGCTCAGCACGGCGCGGCGCGCCTGCGTGCGCGGGTTCTTCACCTGCTGCGCTTCGTCCAGCACGATCAGCGCGAACGGCTGCTTGCGCAGCGCGACCACGTCGCGCGGCAGCAGCGCGTAGCTGGTGAGCACGATGTCCTGGCCGCCCAGCTGCGAGAAGTCCCCGCCGCGCTGCGGACCATGCAGCGCCAGCACCTTCAGTGCGGGCGCGAAGCGGGCGATCTCGGCCTGCCAGTTTGGAATGAGGCTGGTGGGCACCACGATCAGCGCGGGCATCGTCAACGCGCCACGCTCCTTCAGCGCGAGCAGGTGCGTGATCAGCTGGAGCGTCTTGCCCAGGCCCATGTCGTCGGCCAGCACGCCGCCGACGCCGGCCTCGGCCAGCGCGTTGAGCCAGCGCAGACCTTCGCGCTGATACGGGCGCAGTTCGACCGTGAGGCCTTCCGGTATGGCATCGCTGGCGCGCTCGGCGGCATCGCGCAGGCGCGCGGTGAAACCGCGCAGTTGTTCGGGCGCTTCGAGCGCGCCGCCGGCGGGCAGCGCTTCGACGATTTCCTCCAGCCGGCCCGCCTGCACGCGCGGCAGATGGAGCTTCTTGCGCGGCTTTTCGAGGTATTCGGCCAGCGGCGCGAGCAGGCCGCGCAATTCCTTCAGGCGCACCGGCACGCGGCGGCGCTCGTCCACCGGCGCGTACCAGACAGCGTCTTCCGGCTCGTTGGGCGCGGGACTGAGGTTGAGCTGGTGCTCGGCCAGCGCCTGCGCCACGGCGGGCAGCAAGTTGTGGCGCTTGCCTTCGAGTTCGATGCCGATTTCCAGGTCGAAGGCATGGTCGTCGGCGTCTTCCACCGCATTGCCGTACCACTGCACCGGGCCTTCGAGCACCTCGAAGGGGAAGCTGGGGGCGTATTCGAGCTGGAAGCCTTCGGCCTCCAGTTTGGGCCTCAGCGCAAGCCAGCGTGCGGGGGTGTTCACTTCCAGCGCGCCGGCGTAACCCTTGCCGGGGAACAACCAGGCGTCCTCGGGCAGGGTGTCGGCCAGATCCCACGGGAGGCCTTCGGTGTCGACGCCAGGCGTCAGGCCGGCGCGCTCGAGCTGCTCCATGGCGGTGAGCTCTTCGGCGCGGCGGCGCGTGATCTCCACCAGCGCGCCATGGCGCACGCGGCGCACCAGCGGTTCGCCGCCGCGGCCCGGCAGGCGCTCGCCGGCGTAATCGAACGCGAGCCGGGCGTATGCCAGCGGAGGCGTGCCGGCAGCGAGGCGTGCGTGGCGGGTGAGCGCGTGCAGGGTCAGCACCGGGCGCGGTGCCAGCTCGGCGCGGCGCAGTTCGTCGAACACCTGCGGCGGCGGCACGCGCTGGGCGAGGCGGCTGACCGGCAGCGCATCGCGCAGAGTGCGGCTGTGCTCGTGCTTGAGCGCCGGCAGGTCGAGCCAGTGCGTCTCTTCGGCAGGCGCTTCCAAGTGGCCCAGCTCGGCGCGCTCGGCGTCGAGGTACCACAGGGCGTCGATGCGCACGAGACGCTGGTTGGCCGGCAACGAAGGCAGGAGGCGCTGGCTCCCGTCCTTCTCCAGGTGCCAATGCCAGTTGAGCAGGTGCGCCTTGCCGCGCGACAGCCGCAAACCGGCGAGGCCGCCGAGAAAACAGGGCGCGGTATCGAGGACTTCCGCCAGCAGCGTGTCGCCGACGTGGCCGGCGAGCCGCGCATAGCTGCGGCTCTTGCGCACGGTCTGCGGAAGGCCGAGCACGGTGGCGGCCAGGCGTTGTTCGTGGGCTTCGAGCGGGAGATGGGCCAGGTGGCGGCTGTCCAGCGGCGAGGGACGCACGAAGCGGCCCTGCTCGGCCACGGTCAGCAGGACGGGAGCCACTTCCATGCGTACGTAGGGCGCGCCCTCTTCCGGAATGGCGTCGAGGAAGAAGCCCAGCACGCCACGTTCCTGCACGCTGGCGGCGGCGCCATCGTCCAGCAGGCGTTGCCAGACCGGCGGCAGCGGTTCCGCAGTCTCCTCGCGGCGCTGCGGGATGGATTCGGCGAGGCGTTTCTCGTCGGTTTGCTGCATGCGCGTGCGGTCCGCCGGGGCGACCAAAAGACCGAGCTTAGCAAGGCCGATGTGCAGATGCGCGCCTCCGCACCCGTTTTTTTATCGACGGGCGCGGAGGGATAGGACGGACGGATTTCAGGCGGCCCCGAAGAGGCCTTGGGGGTATTCCGGCTTTTGTTCGCGGGACATCAGCGCGCGCAGCCCTTCCACCGGCGTGACCTCGCCGTGAAGCACCGCCCGGACACCGCCGCTGATCGGCAGGTCCAGCCCATGCTTGGTCGCCAGGCGGGCCACTTCGTCGGCGGTGACCACGCTTTCCACCACCTGGCCGATCTGGCGCACGGCCTCGTCGATCGCCACGCCCTTGCCCAGGGCGAGGCCGAGGCGGCGGTTGCGCGACAGGTCGCCGGTGCAGGTGAGCACCAGGTCGCCCAGGCCGGACAGGCCCATGAGGGTCTCCGGCCGGGCGCCGAGCGCGACGCCGAGACGGAGCATCTCGTTCATGCCGCGGGTGATCAGGCCGGCGCGGGCGTTGAGGCCGAGGTCCATGCCATCGGCGACGCCGGTGGCGACGGCCAGGACGTTCTTCATCGCACCGCCCAGCTCCGCGCCGAGCACATCCCCGCCGGAGTAGGCGCGAAAGTTCGGCGCATGCAGCATGGAGGCCAGCTGCTGGGCAAAGGCTTCGTCGTCGGAATGCACCGTGACCGCGCTGGGCAGCCCGAGCGCCACTTCCTTGGCGAAGGACGGCCCCGTCACCACCGCCGCCGCGCGGCCCGGCAGCTTCTCCGCCACCAGCTCGTGCAGGAAGCGGCCGGTACCCGGCTCGAAGCCTTTGGTCGCCCAGGCGATCGCGGCGCCCGGCTCGAGCAACGGCGCGATCTCGTCGAGCATCGCGGCGAAGGCGTGGCTGGGTACCACGATCAGCACGACGCCGGCGCCGCGCAGGGCGGCGGCCAGGTCGCTTTCGAAACGCAGCTCGGCGGGCAGCTGGATATCGGGCAGATAACGCTGGTTCTGCCCGGTCTCGGCCATCGCCGCCAACGCCTTCGCGTCGCGGCCCCACAGCCTGGTGGGCACGCCGTTGCGCGCGGTCAGGGCGGCAAGCGCCGTTCCCCACGAGCCGGCGCCCAGGACCGCCAGGGTCGGACGTTCAGCCATGGCCGGAAGCTCAGCTGTTGAGCACCGGAACCTCGCCGCCGTCGGACAGGCGGCGCTGCTGCTCGGCGTAGAGCGCGTCGAAGTTGATCGGCTGCAGCAAGAACGGCGGGAAGCCGCCCTCCATGACCAGCGCGGAGATCACCTGGCGCGCGTACGGGAACAACAGGTTCGGGCAGTAGCTGCCGATGATGCCGTTGTGATCGGCCTCATTGAAGCCGGCCACGCCGAACACGCCGGCCTGCTGCACTTCGGCCAGGTAGGCGGTCTTGTCGCCCAGGGTGCAGGTGAGGGTGAGGCTGAGCACCACTTCGTACATGTCACTGCCCAGGTCGGTGGCCTTCTGGCCCAGGTTCAGCTGGACCTGCGGCTGCTGATCGGTCTCGCCGATCTCCTGGAAGATGTGCGGGGCGTGCGGCGCTTCGAACGACACATCCTTCACGTAGATCTTCTGCAGCACCAGCTGCGGCTGGCCGGCCTGGCCGTTGGCGTTGACGTCTGCCATGTCGAAACCCCTCACTCGGAATGCGGAAACGGACAAAGAGGCCGATTGTTCCATACATCCCCGCCGGTCGCCATGACGGCATGGGCCGTCCGCGGCGTCGCCGGCCCTGTCCGGGCGCGTGGGCAAGCTCCCGGCCGGCCTGCTCAAAACTTGCGCAACCGCGCGCTTTCCTGAGAGAATGCGCGGCTCGGCCATGCCGGCCCGGCCTCATGGGCACGTCCGCGACGCGATGCGGACCTCACGGCAGCCCCCGAAAGCACCAACCTCCAGCATCGCGTGGCGCAGAGCGCCGCTGGGCCGATGTCGCCCTGGCCAACGGGCGGTAAACGCTGCTCTCAAAGAGCACAGTCACGGAGGTCATCATGGCCCGTATTTGCCAAGTCACCGGAAAAGGTGTGCAGACCGGTAACAACGTCTCGCACGCCAACAACAAGACCCGTCGCCGCTGGTTGCCGAACCTGCACGAGCGCCGCTTCTGGGTCGCCAGCGAGAACCGCTGGGTGAAACTGCGCGTCTCCAACCAGGCGCTGCGCACCATCGACAAGAAGGGCATCGAGGCCGTGATCGCCGACCTGCGTGCCCGCGGCGAGAAGATCTGAGGGAGCCTAAGCCATGTCCAAGAGCAAGAGCGACAAGATCCGCCTGATCTCCTCGGCCGGCACCGGCCACTTCTACACCACGCAGAAGAACAAGAAGAACACGCCGGACAAGTTCGAGTTCAAGAAGTACGACCCGGTCGTCCGCAAGCACGTGATCTACAAGGAAGGCAAGATCAAGTAATTGATCGGTCCTCCGAATGAAAAAACCCGCCTTCCCGGCGGGTTTTTTTCGTCTGCGGAAACCTGCGTGGAGACGCGCGGCATTCCCTCCGGCCCGAGGCGCCGCCGCCCCGGGGCCGGAGGTCTTCGGCTCAGGGGGCTGCCTGCTTCTTCGGCTCCGATCCGGAGCGCGACGCCGCATTCTTCACGTAGCGATCGAACCAGGTGAGCATCTCGTACACCTCCTGCTCGTTCGACTCCATCGCGGTATACCAGTGCGGCTCATGCGGCAGCATGACCAGGCGCGTGGTGCCGCCCAGGCCGCGGATGGCCTGAAACAGCTTCGGCGACTGAATCGGCTCCGTGCCCGGATTGGCATCGTCCATGCCATGCATCAGCAACAGCGGCGCCTTGATCTTGTCCGCATGGAAGAAAGCCGATGCCTGTTCGTACACCTTCGGCGCCTGCCACAGCGAACGGCGCTCGTTCTGGAAACCGAACGGCGTGAGATCCTTGTTGTAGCCGCCGCTGGTCGCCACGCCGGCGCGGAAAAGCTCCGTATGCGCGAGCAGGTTGGCTGTCATCAGCGCGCCGTGGCTGTGGCCGGTGACGCCGATGCGTTCGCGATCGACGACGCCCAGCTCCACGGCCTTGTCCACCGCGGCCTGCGCATCCATCACCAACTGGTCGACATACGTGTCGTACGCGGTGCGCGGATCGCCGACGATCGGGAACGCGGCATTGTCGATGACCGCATAGCCAGACAGCAGCAGCAGGCGATAACCGCGCAGCACGTCGAACTTCTGCTGCGAGCCGCTGATCTGCCCCGCCTTGCTCGGGTCCGCGAAATCCATCGGATAGGCATAGAGGATGGCCGGCAGACGCGTACCTTCCTTGTAGCCCGGCGGCGTGTACAGGGTGAAAGACAGGTCCACGCCGTCCTTGCGTTTGTACGTGACCAGTCGCTTGCCGATGCCACGCACTTGCGGCGTCGGATCCGCGATATGCGTCACGGCCTCGCTCGTGGAGGCGAAGACCGGCTCACCGCTCCTGGCGTCGGCGATCTGCCCGCCCACCGCATGCAGGAACAAGTTGGCAGGCTCGGCCGGCGATTGCCGCGCAGTGATGAAGCGCTCGCCGCCGGGCAGCACGGCCACAGGGACTTCGTAATGCTCCTCTGTGCTGCGGAACAGTCGCTCGGTACGCCCGGTGGAGAGCGAATAACGGTCCAGGAACGGACGGTCGCCCTTGGGTGTGCCGCCGGAACCGGCCAGGTAGGCGTTGTCGCCGTCCTGCCGGATCACGCGGGCCCCGCTGGGCAACTGCTGCATCAACAGTGAGCCCGGATCGGTGTAGTTCTCATCCATCGAGTAATCCCACACCGTTCGCGCAGGCTTGTCCGGGTGCGCGACGTCGACGCGGCTGACGTGGATCCAGCGCCGGTTGGCGTCGTACTCGTACATGAAAGGCTCGTCGCCCTCCGCAAGCCAGCGCATGCCGCTGAAGCGCTGAACGGTGCGCGCGACTTCCCGGGGCTTACCGCCGAAGGGCGCGCTCCAGGACATGATCTTGTCGCGATGCGGCACGCTCACCTTCCAATCGCCCTGATCGAGCGCCTCGGGCCACAGCAGCGTCGCCGGAGCGCTGTCGCGCCATTCGAAATCGCGTGGCCCCACCGGCACGCCACGCACCGGCACGCGGTCGGCGACCGGCAGCGAAGCGATCGGCGCGGATTGTCCGGTGCGCACATCGAGCACCGTGACATCCCGCGCGAAGCGCTGGTAGGTCGTGACGTAGGAGTACGGCTTCTTCAGCGTCTCGACGAGTACATGCTCGCCGTCGGGCGCGCTCGACACACCGGCGATGACACCCGGCTTGCCCACGGCGCGCACCTTGCCGCCGGGCACGTCCACCACGACGAGTTGTGCGGTCGCGTAGTAATCGAACAGCGCTTCGTCCTCCGGGCTGGCAAGCGTGTCGCGTGCCTCGTAGGTACTGCTTTCGCCCTTTCCGCCGATCGATTCCTTGATCTCCGGCCCCGACGCCGCGCCGGCCTTGGGCGCAGGCCCCAGATTCGCCGGCACCTGCTTCACCAGCAGCGAATCGCTGCCGTGCAGCCACTGAACGGCGTCCTCCATCACCGGATTGACCCAGACGCCATCGACGCGCGATGCCTCGCCGGTCAATGCATCGCCCAGCCAGAGCTCGGTGCGCTCCCGGGTGGTGTTGGTGAAGACGAACCGCCGCCCGTCGGGGGACCATTGCGGCGCGGCCGGGCACGCGTCGGCCGGCAACGCGACCGGAAGCTGTTTGTGGCTGGCCACGTCTTCCAGCGTGAAGCTCTTGAGGCAGGTGCGGATGCCGTAGCCGTTCGACGCGTCATGGCGGCTGTGGTTGGCCGGCTCGATGCGCAGGCCCGCAAGCTTGAGATAGGGCTCGGCGACGCGCGCGACCGGCGGATACTGCGATTGCTCGACCAACAGCATCCGCTGGCGCGTGGGGTCGAGCATCGGCGTCGCCGGCAGCGGCGCATGCATCACCCCCAGCAGCGGCTCCGGCGGCTTGTCGTAGCCGGCCAGCGCCAGCACGGGCAGGCCGGCGATCAGGCCGATAGCGAGGGGTAGCCGGGCGAGTCCCTTCAATGGGGCGGCGGATGGCATCGTGCGGTCTCCTTGGGTGGACGTGGCGCGCAAATAATTGCGCCGACGTTACACCGATCCCGGACTTCCCCTCCCTGCTGCAAGTCATGCCTGGCGGCCGGGACCGCCGCCTCTGCTCTAATGCGGCTTTTCCGCGACGAAGGATTCCAGGGATGGCCTTGCGAGTGGTGGTGATCGGCGCCACGGGCGTATTCGGCTCGCGCGTGGCGCGAAGACTGGCCGGCGACGCACGCTTCGAACTGGTGCTGGCCGGGCGCCGGCGCGGCGCGCTGGAGGCGCTGCGCGTCAGCCTTGAAGATCCCTCCGCACGAATCGCCATGCTGGATACCGATGCCACGCGTTTCGTCGACGATCTCGCCGCGCTGCGGCCGCAGCTGGTGATCCACACCGCAGGTCCTTTCCAAGGCCAGGACTATCGCGTCGCCGAGGCCTGCCTGAAATCCGGCTGCGATTACGTGGACCTCGCCGACGGCCGCGGCTTCGTCACTGGCATCGAGCGCTTGGATGACCGCGCCCGCGCGGCAGGGCGCCTGCTGGTCGCCGGCGCCTCGAGCGTGCCGGCGCTGAGCGCCGCCGTGGTGGATGCATTGCTGCCGCGCTTCGACCGGCTGGATGCGATCGAGCACGCCATCAATCCGGGCAATCGCACGCCGCGCGGCGACGCTACCGTCGCGTCCATCCTGGGCTATTGCGGCCGGCCGATCCGAGTCTGGCGCGATGGGCGCTGGCAGGTGGCGCACGGCTGGATGGACAGTCGACGGCAAGTGTTTCCGTTCGGTCGTCGACGCGTCGGCGTATGCGAGATCCCCGACCTGGATCTGTTTCCCGCGCGCTATCCGCAGGTACGCACCGTCATGTTCCGCGCCGGCCTCGAGTTGTCGCTGTTGCAGACCGGCACATGGTGCGCGGCGGCGCTGGTTCGGCTGGGCCTGATCCGCAACCTCGCTGCGCATGCGCCCGCGCTGCGTCGTTTCAGCGAATGCTTCATCCGCTTCGGCTCGGATGTCGGCGGCATGACCGTCGAGATGAGCGGCATCGGCACCGACGGCCGTCCTCTGAAGCTGCGCTGGTGGCTCAGCGCGGACGCCGGCGACGGCCCACAGGTACCGGTGACACCCGCGGTCGTGCTGGCGCGCCTGCTGGCGGACGGCGCGGTCGCCGCCAAGGGTGCGATGCCCTGCGTGGGCCTCCTCACGCTCGAGCAGATCGAAGCGGGATTCGAAGGTTTCGCTCTGCGTACCGGTCTCGATGCCGTCGCCTGATCAGTCGAGAAAACG
>JBCNOA010000153.1:0-10218 GCA_039594095.1 Dyella sp. | reverse complement strand
GGTCGAGCGCAATCGCCTGGCTGGCCTGGTGCTGGCGCCGCCGATGTCGGAGCAGGCGGAACTGGTGACCATGCTGTCCAAGCACGGCATCGACTTCGTGCGCATCATTTCCTCGCGCGAGGATCCGCACGATGGCTCGCCCTGCGTCTACGTCGACGACCGCAGCGCCGCGTATGCGATCACCGAACACCTGATCCAGCTCGGCCACAAGCGCATCGGTTTTCTGTGGGGCGAACCGCACCACCGCTCCAGTCCCGAGCGCTACCAGGGTTATGCCGATGCGTTGAAGGACTACGGCATCGCCCTGGACAAGAAACTGGTGCTGCCCGGCCGCTACGCCTTCGACGACGGTTTCCGCGGCGCGCGCAAGCTGTTGGCACTGAAGGACCCGCCCACCGCGATCTTCGGCAGCAACGACGAGATCGCCGCCGGCGTGCTCGCCGCCGCTCGCTCCAGCGGCCTGGACGTACCGTGGGACCTGTCCATCGCCGGCTTCGAGGACAGTCCGTTCTCCAAGCAGGCCTGGCCGGCATTGACCACCGCACGCCAGTCCACCGGCGAGATCGGCCGGCACGCGGCGCTGCATCTCATGGCCGACCTGCAGCGCGAAACCGGCGAGGCCGCGGCCGAACCGCCGAACGAATGCTTCATCCCCGAACTGGTGGTGCGCGGCTCGACCGCCCCACCGAAGAACAACACACCGAAGAGCAACAGCCCGAAGAACAACGGGCCCAAGCACTCCCCCAAGAACGCCCCGCCCCGCGCGGACTAGACGCGCAGGCCTGAGCCGCGCGGCTTTACGCACGCCATCGAGAACGCCATCCATGAAGCAAGCCAGTGACACCCTGATGTACCGCGAGGCCCGCGAGGCCGCCGACGTGGTCGAGCGCCAGCTCGCCGCGAATGCCTCCGTGCTGAAGGCGCTGGGCGAACGCCTGCGCGCGCAGCCGCCGCGGTTCATCGTCACCTGCGCACGCGGCAGTTCCGACCACGCGGCGGCCTACGCCAAGTACGTGTTTGAAACCAAGCTGGGGCTGATCACGGCATCCGCCTCGCCCTCGATCGCATCGATCTACGACGCCGACCTGAAGCTGGACGACACGCTGTTCCTGGCCATTTCGCAGTCCGGCAAGAGCCCCGATCTGCTGCGTAGCGCACAGGCGGCGAAGGACGCCGGCGCGCTGGTGGTGGCGATGGTCAACGTCGAGGATTCGCCGTTGGCGGCGCTCGCGCACACGGTAGTGCCGCTGAAGGCCGGCCCGGAAGTCAGCGTGGCCGCGACCAAGAGCTACCTCGCCACGCTGGCGGCGATCCTGCAGTTGACGGCCCACTGGAGCGGCGACGATACGCTGCACGCCGACATCGCCCGCCTGCCGGCCGACCTGCGCCGCGGCTGGGACGCCGACTGGAGCGCGCTCTCCGATGGCCTGCGCGACAAGCAGAACCTCTTCGTGGTGGGCCGCGGCTACGGCTTCGGCGCGGCGTTGGAGGCGGCGCTCAAGCTCAAGGAAACCTGCGGTCTGCACGCCGAAGCCTTCAGCGCGGCCGAGGTCAAGCACGGTCCGATGGCGCTGGTGGGCGAAGGTTTTCCCGTGCTGTTCTTCGCACAGGGCGATGACACGCTGGACAGCACGCTCGCCGTCGCCGAGGAATTCCGTTCGCGTGGCGCGCGCGTGTGGGTGGCCAAGCCCGGCGCCAGCGGCCCGGATGCGCTACCGCTTCCGGCCGGCATCGATTCGATCGTGACGCCGCTGCTGACCGTGCAGAGTTTCTATCGCGCCGCCAGTGCGCTGGCGCTGTCCCGCGGCTTCGATCCCGACGTGCCGCCGCACCTGCGCAAGGTGACGGAGACCGTGTGATGAGCGCGACGCAAGCCCTCACCGCTCTCGTCAACGGCCGCGTCATGGCGGACCATGGCCTGCGCGACGGCATGGCCGTACTGGTGCGCGGTGAGCGCATCGCGGCAGTGGTTCCGGCCGACGATGCGCTGGTCGCCGGCGCGACGAAGCACGATCTGCACGGACGCCTGCTGCTACCCGGCTTCATCGATGTGCAGGTCAACGGTGGTGGCGGCCTGCTGTTCAACGCCGCGCCCACGGTCGACACGCTGCGCGGCATCGCCGAGGCCCACCGCAAGTTCGGCACCACCGGCCTGCTGCCCACGCTGATCACCGATACCGCTGAGGTCATGCACGCCGCGCTGGACGCCGTCGATGCGGCGATCGACCAAGGCGTGCCCGGCATCCTCGGCATCCATCTGGAAGGCCCGTTCCTGGCGCCGGCGCGCAAGGGCATCCATAACGCCGACCTCTTCCGCGTTCCCGATGCGTCCGATCTCGCAGCCCTGCTGGCGAAGCGCCGCGGCGTGGTGATGATGACGCTCGCACCCGAACGCGTGCCGCTGGACGCCATCCGCCAGCTCGCCGCCGCTGGCGTGATCGTGGTCGCCGGCCATACGGCCGCCGACTACGCCACCACGCGCGCCGCGCTCGATGCGGGAATCAGCGGCTTCACTCACTTGTTCAACGCCATGACCCCGCTGGGCAGCCGCGAACCCGGCGTGGTCGGCGCGGCGCTGGACGATCCGCACAGCTGGTGCGGCCTGATCGTCGACGGCCACCACGTCAATCCGGTGAGCCTGCGCGTCGCCATCGCCGCCAAGGCGCGCGGCAAGAGCGTGCTGGTCACCGACGCGATGCCGCCGGTCGGTTCGGACGAGCCGAGCTACGTGCTCAACGGCGAGATCATTACCGCCCGCGACGGTATCTGCCAGAACGACCACGGCGTACTCGCCGGCTCCGCGCTGGACATGGCCACGGGCCTGCTCAACCTGGTCGACATGGTGGGCATCCCGCTGCCGGAAGCCTCGCGCATGGCGAGCGCGTATCCGGCCGCATGGCTGGGGCTGGAACGCGTGCAAGGCCGCATCGTGGCCGGACAGCGCGCGGATTTCGCCGTGCTGGACGACAGCTTCGCCGTGCACGAGACCTGGATCGGCGGCAAGCCGCGCACCGAGCGCTGACCGACCTGTCAGGCCACGCATCTATCGCCGGGGAGTTCTGCAACCTGGAGATATCCGTGCTGCCCGGCTAGCGGGAAGGAGACTGGCGAGCAGCCCGGACGGGCGCCCCGCGAGGAGGTAACCCAGCTATGGCGTATCCGAGGGCTGCGAAGTCTTCTGCCGCTTGCCTTTCCGATCCACCGTCGGGGAGGCGCTCTGCCGCGGCCTCTCCCGACACCAAACTGCAACACGCCTCGCCCAGCATGGATGGCTTGGTTCCGTTTTCGCCTGAGGTTCCCATGCTTCCGCTCCACCGCCGCGCCCTCCTGAAGGCCGCGGCCGCCGCACTGCTGGCAGCCGTTTCCGTGACTCCCGCGGTCGCCGCGCCGCACCGGGTCATCCTGTTCGTGTGGGACGGCATGCGCCCCGACGCGGTGAGCGAAGAAGACACGCCGAACCTGCTGGCACTGGCCAAGCGGGGCACGTGGTTCGAGGACAACCACTCGACCTATCCCACCTTCACCATGGCGAATGCATCGACCTTCGCCACGGGCAGCTTCCCGGGCACGCTCGGCTTCTACGGCAACCGCTTCTGGGCGGTGCCCGAGACCGGCCTGAAGGTGCTGCCCAAGGCACGTACCGCCGACGGCAAGGACGTCGATTTCCGCCAGCCGGTCTATGTGGAAGACGATCTCGTGCTGCGCGCCATCGACAAGGCCAGCAAGGGCGACCTGCTGGAACTGCCGACGCTGTTCGCCGCCGCGCAGAAGGCGGGGCTGAAGACCGCGGCGATCGGCAAGTCCGGCGCGGCGTTCCTGCAGAACTACCGCCTGTCGAACCAGGGCGATCCCGACAAGGCGGGCCTGCTGCTCGACGAGAAGACCGCGTTGCCGCTGTCCTTCGCCAAGGAACTGCAGCAGGCGGGATACCCCCTGCCCAAGACCACGCCCGGTACCTACGCCGACGGTGAAGTCACCCTGCGCAGCGAGGAAGACGATCCCACCGAACGCGGCAAGCCCGCCAAGCTCAAGGACGGCGCCACCAGCGACGCGACCGCCGGCGGCGACACGCCGCCCACCGCGGCCAACGCGTGGATCATGAAGGTCTATCTGGAAGAAGTGCTGCCGCGCCACAAGCCGGACCTGAGCGTGGTGTGGATGCGCAACCCCGACACCACCCAGCACATCTACGGCGTCGGTTCGCCGGAGTTCCACCTCGCACTCCAGGCGCAGGATGCGCTGCTGGGCCAGCTGGAAGCGAAGCTGCGCGAACTGGGTATGGCCGACGACACGGACATCATCGTGGTATCCGACCACGGTCACAGCAACATCGCCGGTCCGCGCGATCTGTTTCCGCTGCGGCAGATCAACGACGGCCGCGTGGCCGGCGTCGACAACGACTGGGGTTATTCGGTCTCCGGCGGCATCCGCATGGCGCATGAGCTGACCACGCGCGCCGGCATTCCGGCGTTCGACGGCCTGGGCTGCGTGTATTCGCCCGTGATGACCGGCCTGCGCGCCGACGGCTCGCAGCTTCTGCCCACGCGCTACGACGACGACGGCCGCGTGTGCGGCAAGCCCATGCCGTACACCACGCCGAGCTACGTCGTGCCCGAGGCCTTGCCCAAGGGTTCGCTGGTGCTCGCGCCGAATGGCGGCACGGAATATTTCTATCAGCCGGAACACAACGCCGAGGTGGTGAAGCGCGCCGTGCGTTTCCTGCAGTCGCGCGAGTACGTCGCGGCGGTGTTCGTCGCCAAGCGCTATGGCGATGTACCGGGCACGCTGCCGGCCGAGAACGTACACCTGGAGAACGCGCCGCGCGGCCCGGACATCATTGTGAGCTATGCCTGGGACGCCGACGCGACCATCCAGGGCTTCCGCGGCACCGAATACTCCACGGTCTTCCCAGAGTCCCCCAGCGAACGCGGTGAGCACGGCAGCTTCAGCCCGATCGATGTGCACAACACGCTGCTGGCTGCAGGCCCGGGTTTCCGTGGCGGCTTCCGCGATGCGTTGCCGAGCGGCAACGTCGACGTGGCGCCGACCATCGCCGCATTGCTCGGCTTGAAACTGCCGCAGGCACAGGGCCGCGTGCTGCACGAGGCGCTGAGCGGAACGCTCGGCAAGAGCACAGACGCCTACCGGGTCGCGCCGGCCGAACTGCGCCCGTCGCAGGCAGCCGCCGGCCTCAAGGTCCAGCGCGTGGACGGCAGCGCGCTACCGGCGACGAGCTACAGCTTCACCCTGCAGCTGAAGCAACTGGAAAGCGACGGAAAGCACTGGACGTACTTCGATTACGCCAAGCCGGATCGCCACTGAGCCGGCCACGCAGGCCGGGGTTCGCCTGTCCGGCTGACCTCGACCTGCGTCATTCCTCGTAAACGTGCAGGTGGTTGAACGTCCACGCGTGATAGGACTTCACCAGATCCTGGTCGATGCAGTCGTTGTACAAGCCCTTGCAGCGCTCGCGCAGCACGGTGGCCGCGGAGAAGTACGGATCCATCGGTACGCCCGCGGCCTGCAGCACCATGTTCGGCAGGTGCGCGATGTCGAGCATCGGATAGTCCGGCAGGCGCCGCCCCGGCACGTTGCTCTTGATCATGTAGTAGGTCAGGTAGTCCTTGTAGGACTGCAGCCCCGGTGGCCAGCTGCGCACCATCTCGCGGATCAACCCGTTGAACGACGGCTGATGGTCGCCGAAATGCATGAGCACCGTAGGCTCGGGCCGGTCCAGGAAGTTCTTTTCCAGGCCGGACATGGCGACGTCGGAGTTGTGCAGATTCGATAGATAGGTATTGAAGTTCAGCGCCGGCTTCTCCGGCAGCCCCTTCAACAGGCCGCGGTTGAACGGTGCGGGCAGCGACGACAGCGGGTCCATGTCGTGCGGACCGTGCTGGGCCAGGGTCAGGATCATCATGAAGACCGGCTGCCCCGGCTTCTTGACCTTGTCGTAGACGCGCTTGGCGGCGTCGAACATCTGCGCGTCGGTTTCCTCCCACTCGTCCAGGCCCAGATCCTTGGCGTCGTAGAACTGGTCGAAGCCGTAGGCGGTGTAGGCATTGCGGCCGTTGAGGAAAGCACCGTTGGTCGGATAGATCGCCACGGTGAGGTAGCCCAGTCGCTGCAGCTGCTGCGGCAGCGAATCGCGCACATGCGGCGAGAGCACATACGGCGCGTACATGCCGCCGGCGCCGAAGATGTCCTGCGGCATGCCGGTGAGCACGGCGAACTCGCTCACCCAGGTGCCGCCGCCGAAGGTGTGCACGCGCAACGGACCGTGCGCCACGGTGCGCTTGTCCGGCTTGAACATCTGCACGCGGCATTGCGGCACGTTGCAGGCAGCGAAATTGGAAGGGTCGAAGGTGCTTTCCTCCAGCACCTGGACGATGTCCGGATAGGGCGGCTGCGCGGTGGCCCCGCCGCCGTGCGCGGTGGCGCCCCATTCCTGCTCGGCCAGCGCGTCGTCGGTCATCGGCGGGAGCGTGACGTTCGAATCCTGCAGGTTGACGAAGAAATTGGTCAGCTGCGCGTCGTCGGACAGCTTCTGCCAGGCGTTCCTGGCATGCACCTGGCCGAACGGGCCCACCGGCAGCAGGCAGACCCAGAACGCCAGCGCGCACGCCGCGACGCCGCCCAGCCGCACGGCCAGCGCCTTGGGCCGCGACAGGCCGCGCAGCATCGGCCGGTCGCCGCGCCACACCAGCCACAATCCCAGCGGCACCAGCACGGCCACACCCAGCGCCAGCTCCCATAGATGCGGGTAGTGGGCGAGCGTCTCCACCAGACTGGAACGCAGGTAGTAGACGAAGTCCGACGGCATCAGCGGCGCGTCGAGATACTGCTGCTTGAGTTCGGAGATGAAATCCAGGCCGAGGAAAAGCGCGCCGCTGACCACCAGGGCGGTGGCCACGCGGGCGAAGGCGAACAACAGCACGCCGAAGGTGCACAGCATCAGCGCGAACACGAAGCCCTGCTGTTCCAGGACCGGTTCCTGCCCGGCGGTGGCGCGCACGCAGCCGGCGAAGAACAGGGTCGCGCATAGCCACGCCACGCTGCTGCGCGTGAAGCGAAGCGACAGTCTCTGCATGTTGCGCGTGGCCCCCTGTTCCGGCCGGTGTGTCATCGAGGCGCCATCTTACGTTCTCATTTCCTTCACAGACAGAACCAGAGGTAACGGGCGGCCCGCGCCGCGAAAGGGTTCAGCCGCCGTTGCCCACCTTGCCGAGGCGTCTTCCGCCATGGCGATCTGCTAGCTTTCGCGGTTTGTTTCGCCCCAGGGAATCCGCCATGCCGCTTCGCCGCCTCTCTCTCGCCGTCTTCGCCGCCGTCGCGCTTGCCGGTTGCGCCGGCCCGTCCGCCCGGTCCGACCGCCTGCCGGACGGCAGCCGCGCCGAGGTGGCGATCCTGGAGACCACCGACATCCACTCCAATGTGCTGAGCTACGACTATTACAAGCTCAAGCCGGATGCGACGGTGGGCTACGAGCGCACCGCGACCCTGATCCGCCGCGCCCGCCAGGAATTTCCCAACAGCTTCCTGTTCGACAGCGGCGACACCATCCAGGGCAGCGTGCTGGCCGACTACCAGGCCCAGGTCAAGCCGGTGGCCTGCAACCAGGAGTTGGCGATGTACGCCGCCATGGACGCCGTCGGCTACGACGGCGGCACGGCGGGCAACCACGAGTTCAATTACGGCCTGCCGTTCCTGTCGCAGGTCACCGGCACGCCGATGAACGTGGACGGCGGCCGTACCGACCGCTGCGCCGGGCCGCATTTCCCGCTGGTGCTGGCCAATGTGTTCAGCGCGCGCGACGGCCAGCCGATCTTCAAGCCGTGGGCCGTGGTGGAGAAATCCATCCAGGTGACCACGGCCGACGGCGGCAAGCGCGACGTGCCGCTGCGCGTGGGCATCATCGGTTTCACGCCGCCGCCGATCCTGGAGTGGGA
The DNA here is from genome assembly GCA_039594095.1 of Dyella sp. Classification (GTDB taxonomy): domain Bacteria; phylum Pseudomonadota; class Gammaproteobacteria; order Xanthomonadales; family Rhodanobacteraceae; genus Dyella_D. The sequence continues at coordinate 2,269 of JBCNOA010000153.1, read as the reverse complement.
CAAGCAGAACCTGCAAGGCAAGGTCACGGTCACCGGGGCGCTCGAAGCCGCGAAGAAGTACCTGCCGGAATTGCAGGCCCAGCACCCCGACCTGATCGTGGCGGTGCTGCACGGCGGCCTCGATACGGCCACCTATACGTCCGACATGGAGAACGGCGGCTGGTACCTGGCCGCCGTGCCGGGCGTCGACGTGCTGCTGCTGGGCCACTCGCACACCGAGTTCCCCGGTCCGCACTACAAGGGCATGCGGGAAGTGGACGCGGAGCGCGGCTTCGTGCGCGGCACGCCTGCGGTCATGGGCGGCTTCTTCGGCAAGGACCTGGGCGTGATCAAGCTTTCGCTGACGCGCCGCGACGGGCGATGGTCGATCGACAAGGACGGCACGCACAGCGAAGTGCGCCCAATCTGCCCGAAGAAGAACGATTGCGTCGAAGCCGATCCGGCCATCGCTCCGCTAGTGGCCCAGGCGCACGCGGCAGCCGTGGCCCATGTCGGAACGCCGATCGGCGAAACCCGCCTGCGACTGAGCAGCTACTTCGCGGACGTGGGCAACATGACCGCATTGTCGGTGGTGAATGCAGCCGAGCGCGATTACGTGCAGACCGAACTGCCCAAGGCGCATCCCGAGCTGGCCGACGTGCCGGTCGTGGCCGCCGCCGCGGCGTTCCGCACCGGTTTCGGCGGCCCGGACGACTACACCGACGTGCCGGCCGGCCCGCTGAGCCTGCGCAGCGCGGCCGATCTTTACTTCTATCCGAACACGCTGGCCGCGGTGAAAACCGACGGCGCCGGCCTGAAGGCCTGGCTGGAGAAATCGGCCGAGCGCTTCAACCGCATCGACCCCGCCTCTACCGCCGAGCAGTCCCTGCTCAACGATCACATGCCGGGCTACAACTTCGACCAGATACAAGGCGACATCCGTTACGTCATCGACGTGACGAAGCCGGCCGGCGAGCGCATCGTCGACCTGCGCTGGAAAGGCCAGAAGGTGGAACCTGCACAGCCCTTCGTGGTGGTGACCAACAATTACCGCGCCAGCGGCGGCGGCAATTTCCCCGGACTGGACGGAAAGAACATCGTGCTGTCCGCCCCGGACGGCACGCGCGAGATCCTCGCCAAGTGGCTGGAGCGCCAGCGCAAGCTCGATACGAAGGACCTGCCCGGGACGTCATGGCGCTTCGCGCCGGTGAAAGCGCGCGGGCCGGTGGTGTTCAAAGCCGCGGCGGGCAAGGAAGAGGTGGCGCGCGAGGCGGGCCTGAAGAACCTTCGCCAGGTGAAGGACAACGGCGACGGCACGGCCGTATACGCGATCGACCTGTCCAAGTAAGCGACCGAACCACTCTCACACGTCAGCCATCTCCCCGACAGGGAGAGGGCTGACGTGGAGGGGCCTGCGGAGCGCGGAAGCGGGAGCGCCTGAAGCCTGCCCCCGGACGCGCGAATGGATTCCACGCCGGACCGCCTTACATCCCCAGAAACCCCTTCCCCTGCTTCAACACCGTATCGCACACCTTCGTGGTGATCTTCGATTTCAGGTCGCTCGAACCGCCGCCCACGCTGGAGAGATCCAGACTCTTGCCGTTGTTGCCCTGAAGGATGCCGCTGGCACCGCTGAGATAGCCCGGATCGCGGGTGGGATCGCCGCCGGAGGACGAGCTCGCGCTTTTCTTTTTCTTCCCGCCCATCAGGCTGCCGAGCACGTCGCCGCTGCCAGATGACGACGCATCGCCTCCGCTGGCGGATGCACCGCCTGCGCCCAGCTTGCCGAGCAATTGATCCTTGATGCCCGTCGCGCCCGAATCGCCGCCGAGGTAGTTGTTCTTCACGCAGTACTGCAGCAGGCCGGCGACGTTGCTCATGCTGCCGGAGCTCATCGAGCCGCCTCCGCCCAACAGGCCGCCGAGCTTGCCCAGGTCTTGCGCGCTGCCCGTACCGCAGCCCATGCCGAGGACGATCGCCAGGGCGGTCGCCGCGGCCTTGCAGGTGCGCTTGTTCATGGGTGTTCCTCCATCGTCAGGGTCCGCGCATTCAACACCCCGTCTCGTTACGCCTGTGTCAGGCGCCGGCGCGACGGCGCGGCCGCGGCGCGCCTGACGCGTCGCCACATGGTGTCGGACGCATGGCACAAAGTTTCACTTGCACCTGTTGACTGCGGTGCAGCATGGCCCGTATGGTCGGATCCATGTCGCCTCTTCATTCGCCCGCACGCACGCCTTCGACCCCGGTATCCGCCGGGCGCGTGCCGTCGGCCGGCGCCATGATTTTCTCC
>JBCNOA010000152.1:0-10240 GCA_039594095.1 Dyella sp. | reverse complement strand
ACCGTCAACGTGGCGACAGGCCTTAATACCCCGACCATCCACCAGCTGACCGACGTGCTCGGCGGCGTCGAGCCGATCGACCGCACGTCGATCAACGCCTGGGAGGACGACGACTTCGTCGCGGCAGTGAAGGCGACCCGCCGCCGGAAGCTGATCATGGTCGCGCTCTGGACCGAGGTTTGCCTGGCCTTTCCCGCGCTTGACGCACTTCGGGAAGGGTTCGACGTATATCCCGTCGTCGATGCCGTTGGCGGCACTTCGGCGATCGCCCATCGAACGGGGCTGGAGCGGATCGTCCTGGCGGGCGCCAGGCCGATCACATGGATTCAACTGGCCTGCGAGCTGCAGCGCGACTGGAAGCGTGAGGCCACTAGGGCGGGCTTCGCCGAGATCGTCTTCTCCTCGATTCATCCCTGACCGCGAGCGCGCGTCGTGACGGTTTTTTTCGCCACGCCGCGCTCGATCGCCGTGACACCGACGGCCAACGGCATGGCGTCATCGTGCCCGCCGCATTCCGCTCCGAGGTTGCGACCTTTCTTGATACTCTCTCGATAACATAGGCGCCTGTCGCCACCGATGATGCGATGAAGGCCCATCGAATGATCCGGTTTCGCCTGCTCTTGATTGGCCAAGCTCTCCTTTTGCTGACGATCGTGCCGATCACCAGCTCGGTCGGCCGGGCGCAGACCATCCCTGCCGGGTTCGCACCGTTCAAGCATGTCCGTGCCGCCGCCGATGATGGCGCGCCCGATGGCCTCCTGAGGATCGCGCAAACCGCCGATGGCTATCTCTGGCTCGCAGGCGATGCGCTGTATCGTTTCGATGGCGCGACCTTCGAGCGAATCGACTGGCCGGAAGGGTCGGGCAGGCGGCATGCGTCGCCATCCGCTCTCATGGTCAGTGATCGCGGCGAGCTTTGGGTGGGCTTGCGCGATACCGGTGGCGTTGCCGTCTACCGCAAGGGCTCCCTTCAGGACATGCATATGCCCGATCCGCCGCGCGGCTTGGCCGCGTTTGCGCAGATGCCGGACGGGTCGATCTGGGCATCGTCCATGGGGCTGGATAAGCGGTTGCAGCGCTTTAGCGAGTCCCGGTGGGAGCGCGTCGACGAGGCACTGGAACTGCCTCCCGGGTACATCACCGGTTTGGTCGTTGCGCGGAACGGCGGCCTGTGGGTCGCGCTGAGCGCGGAGAATGGAGAAAGCGGTTCCCTGTCGTTCCTCGCACCACATGCGACGCGGTTTGAGCAGGTGCTCGTGTCATTGTCGGCTCGGCCTCAAATCGCACTGGATCGGAGCGGCGCACTTTGGGTCTCGGATCACGCCGGCACGCGCGCGCTTTTCGATGCCAGCGGGAAACGCCTGACATCGAGCAACACGTTTCCGCCCGTACCAGGCGTCGTCAGGGCAGCTCTTGCGTTTGACCGCAGCGGCGGGCTTTGGGGCACGACCGCGTCGTCCGGCATCTTCCACATTGCCAACCCGCAGGCCCCGAGCGGCTCGCCCGGTGGCGAGGTCTATCGGTTTGGGGCGGCGAACGGACTTACCTCCGATATCAGCTATGCGCCATTCGTCGATCGAGAGGGCAACGTCTGGATCACCACCGAAAGTGGCATCGACCAATTTCGTCGCGCCGCGGCGGCACAAGACCCCGCCATCCCCGCCGATCCGGAGCACGGGCTTGCGATGGCCGCAGGGAGGGACGGCAGCCTCTATGTCGGGGCGCGCAGAACACTGTTTCGTGTCCCTCCGAACGCAAGCGCCACGCCGATGCTCGAGCTTCTCACGGACCAGATTTCAATGTGCCCTAGCCGTGACGGCGGCGTGTGGCTGATCGAGCCAGGGCAGACGATCCTGCTGCACGGCGAGCACGCGCAGCGATTGCCGGGCTATCCGGGAGGAGAGGCGAAGATCGCCTGTGCCGAAGATCGTGAGGGCCGTCTCTGGCTCGGGCTCGCGCACGGCGCGATGTTGTGGCGAGACACATCGGGCTGGCATCAAGCCGAGGGGCAACTTGCCAACCTCAAGCTGTGGGACTTGACCACGACGCCGTCGGGTGACCTTGCCCTTATCGTCCCGCCCAACGTGGCCGTTCTGCACGGGGACCGTCTGGACGTGACCTCGCTTGCGTCGACAGGGATCGGGACGCCATGGGCGCTGATGACGGGAAACCTGCCGGGCTCACAAGACCTTTTCGTCAGCGGGAGCGCAGGCCTGGCTCGGATGCGCGGAAACGATCTGCGTCACCTCGACGAGGCGCGCTTTCCGTGGATCACCTGGGTGCGGACGATGCAGCAAACCGCGCGCGGCGAGACCTGGCTGTTCAGCCGCACAGGCGTCTACCGGGTCGCCACGGCCGATTTTGATCGCGCCTTCGAAGACCCTGACGCGCCGCTGCCCTATACCAAATTCGATGCCTTGGACGGGTTGGCGAGTACAGTCCAGCAGGGCGGTTTTTCCGGCCCCCAGAGCGCTCTGGCGGACGACGGCAGGCTCTGGTTTCTCAACCGCCAGGGCGCGGCGTTCTTCGATCCGGCCAGGCTCCAGCCAAACAAGCTGCCGCCACCGGTCACCATCCGCTCGCTCACCAGCGATGGGCAAACGTGGCGAGACCCGGTCGATGTCGTTCTCCCTGCCGGCATGCACACCATCAATCTGGCTTACGCAGGCCTGAGCTTTACCGTGCCGCAGCGCGTGCATTTCTTCTACCAGATGGAGGGCGTCGACGAGGGCTGGGTCGACGCAGGCGCCCGACGGACGGCGTCCTATTCCAACCTCGGCCCCGGACACTACCGCTTTCGCGTGGTTGCCGAGAACAGCGATGGTATCTGGAACCGCGCGGGCGCCACGCTGGCCTTCGAGATCAAGCCCACGTTCGCGCAGAGCTGGCCGTTCAAACTGCTCTGCGGCGCGGCGCTGCTGGCATTGATGTGGCTCGCGTATTCGATGCGGCTACGCGCGGTCGCACATCACATCCGCATGCGGATGTCCGAACGAGCCCAGGAACGCGAACGCATCGCGCGCGAGCTGCACGATACGCTGCTCCAATCGGTCCAGGCACTGACGCTCCGCTTCCAGCTCGCGGTCGACGATCTGCCGCCTGGCGCGCCCGCCCGCGACTCACTCATCAACGCCATCGACACTGCCGACCAGGTCATCGCTGAAGGACGCGACCGGGTGCTTGAGCTACGTTCGCAGCAAGACGGCGACCTCGAACAGATCTTCTGCGACATGATGGCGCGGCTTGGGTTCGGCCCCGCCGTCGACACGGCAATCATTTCCGAAGGCAAGGCGCGCCCACTCGACCCTGCGGCGCTCGACGAGATCACGCGTATCGGAGGCGAGGCCCTCTTCAATATCCGCCGGCACGCAAGCGCCACCGAAGTGACCGTTGAAATCCATCACGGGACGGATCTGCAAATCCGCTTCACGGACAACGGGCAGGGCATAGCCGCCGACATCGCAACAGCGGGCGGCAAGGCCGGTCATTACGGTTTGCAGGGTATGGCCGAACGAGCTCGGCGGTTGCGCGGGCATCTTTTCATCCGGCCAAGGGCCGATCGAGGGACCGAAGTTCTGCTAACCGTGCCCGGGGCAATCGCCTACAATCTTCGCGGCCTGCGTCGGTGGAGATGGTAATGCCGCCCCCAATCCGCGTTCTGATCGTCGACGACCATCCTATGGTGCGCGACGGTATCGCCGCGCTGCTCGAGCGGCAGCCCGATATGGAGCCCGTCGGCGAGGCCACCGATGGCGCCGAAGCCATCGAGAAGTTCCGTGCACTGTCGCCCGACGTGACCTTGATGGACGTACAGATGGCGGGTTTGGGCGGGGTTGAGGCGATCATCGAAATCCGCCGCCTGTCGCCTCATGCACACATCCTTGTTCTTACCACGTACCCGGGAGACGCCAACGCAGCGCGTGCGATCCGGGCAGGCGCAGCGGGCTATCTTCTCAAGAATGGCATCCGCGCCGAGTTAGTGGAGGCTATCCGCTCGATTCACGCAGGCCGCCGCGTAGTTTCCGCTGAAATAGCGCACGAACTGGCGACTCACGTCCTCGATGCCCCGCTGACCGAGCACGAGATCGCCATCCTCCGACTCATTGCCAGCGGGCACTCCAATAAGGAAATCGCCGAACGGCTGAGTCGCCCGAGCGAAACGATCAAAGCCCAGTTGAAGTCGATCTTCTGCAAGCTCGGCGTCCATGACCGCACCCACGCGGTGACGCTCGCGGCGCGACGTGGTTATATCGGCCCGTTCGTATGACTGGGCCTTTCAGAGTAAAGCCGTAAGCGGACGCCCGTGCCCATGGTTTTTGCGCATACCATCGGTGCGAACGATCGTGTCGTGGCCGAGTCCAGCGCTGGCGTTGGACGCTGGCTCGGTCATCCGTGACCCAGCCTGGATATCACGTCGCTGGAGCCGGCCTATAAACGCCAGCGGCTGCACCTAGTCCATGAGGAGGATGGCAAGGAGATGCCACTGACGCATGCGCGTGCACTGACGGTCTCCTGGCCTTCTTCGGAACTGCTGGTGCCGCGGCTGGGACATCGGTGCGTGCTGCGGCCATGGTGGAGAAGGTGCTGCACTTCTTTGCCGGCAGCCCAGCGGCGATGCCGGCCCAAAGCATCCGTTTATCTTCCGCGCGACTTCCGGGCCGCCTTGGACGAGGCTTAGACGCATGCGTCTTGCGCGGCCTGAGGGGACGAAAGAGGGCGTTTTGAATGATGGGCACCGGATCGATTGCCAAGCCATAGCGCGCCGGGTCGACAACTTTCGCCAAACTGTGGCCACGCCATTGCGCCCCAGGCCCCGGGTTTCGCCCAGGGTGCTGTGCGATGCCATGAGCCCGGATATCCTCCGGGCGCACCGATGGCCGTGCCACGCCTTCAGCCAAGCTCCAGTTCGGGCTCCGTTTCCACCGTGGTATGGATCTCGCCGATCGCGACGCCCATGGAGCCGAAGAAGGACACCAGGGTCAAGGCCGCAAGTATGGCGGCCGGGATCATCTTGGTGCCTTTGTTGAGCGAAGGCAGGGCGAGGAAGTGCAGCGTCTGGCCGGGAACGATGTTGAGGATCGTTCGGCTGAAGGCCAGGTTGTTCACCGTGCTGTGCTCCTGCTTGTGGAAGTTATAGGCGGTCATGACCAAGTTCGCGACGCCCCACAGGGTGAGCGTGATTTCAGCGGTGGTGATCTTGGCTTCTCCTTCGATCCATTTCTGGTAGTGAATCAGACCGCCGCGAATGGGTCCGAAGCACATCTGGCAGATCCAGATCGTCACCCCGAAGCCCGGCTCGCCGGGCGTGCAGCTAGGCGCGCCCGCGGCCGGCGACAACGCCCACGGCGCGGTGAAGCATGTGCCGAGGAAGCGCAGCGCCACCGGAACGATGCCGGCGGGCCCGAGCCCTGTGCCGGCGGCATTGGCCATGACGCCGCCGGGTTCGGCCAGGGCGCGGACCGCCATCACGAAGCAGTAGCCGGTCAGGAAGTTCTCGCGCCACTGGCTATTCCAGTCATCGGCGCTCTGCAATCCGTGTGCGTCACGCAGCGAGATGCCCATGCGCTGCCGCAGCATGTTCGCGGTGAACGTCCGCTTGAAATCCTTGAGCTGCTGCTCGGTCCACGGCGTCCGGCCCAGGATCACCTTCGCGCCAATGGTCATGGGAATGGCAACGACCCATGCGATCACGCCCACGGGCGTGAGAGTGAGCTTGTCGCCGGTAAACAGCTCATAGAGTTGGGAGAAGATCGGGATCTCCCACTCTTCGAACAGCGCGTCGCGGAAGGCGCGGATTACGCCGCCGACCAAGTCGAGAAGGGTATGGACCACACCCTTGGCGAAGTCCAGCGCGAACAGCGCCACTCCTTCGAGCACCTTGACCACGCCGCTGAGGATCAGCTGCAAGGCCCGGTTCGGATCGCTGCCGATATTGTCGAAGTACCCGAACGCTTCCTCAAAGGCCTGTTTGCCGTCGCCGAACTCGAAGTTATCGCTGAGCGACTTCAGGTTATCCAGCAGGGCCTCCAGACTGTCGTCGAGGGCGGCGGAGCGAAGCATGCTTCGCCGTACGTCGATCGCGCCTTCATTCTGTTGCAGCGCGTTGAGAAAAATATTGTGGTCCGACGCATGCTGCTGCTCTTCCGTCGCGGGTTTCTGGTTGAAGTAGCTCCCCATCGACGGGTCGCCCTGGTCGTTCAACGTCTTGACCAGCTGATCGACGATGTCTTTGAGATTGCCTTTGATGCGGTCGAATCCTGCATCGACCTTGTCGCGAATGGCATCCACGGCATCCGCCGCGACATCGAGGAATACGCCCACGGTGTGTTTCACGCCATCCGCCGTGCGTGCGAAATCCTTGAAGTCGAAAAGGAAGGCGAGCCACTCGTAGAGCTGCTCAAGCTTCACCTTGAGCCAGTTCCACACGCCTTCGACCAGGTCGAAGGCCTGTTGGGCGAACTTGATCACGGCCTCGAACACCTTGCCGGCTATCTTGAACAACACGGTTGCGATGCCGTCCACGATGCTGACGACGATCCGTTCGAGCCCGCCGATGACCCAGGAAACGCCGTCCTTGATTCCGTTCCACACCGACCCCCAGTCGATGCCGAGGAAGCCGCCGGCCGCGTCGGCCAAGTGCGCATGTTCCGCACGGAACGCTACGACGGAGGCGAAGTCGCTCTGCCGGTAGATGGGAACGCCCGAGGAAAAGTCGATCTCCCAGGCTACGTTGCCCAGCCCGGCGAAGTTGGACTGCCATTGGAAGCCGGTCGCGAGGCTGGAGTGGAACTTGAACTGGATGGCGCTGGCGCGCTGATCCGCCTGGGCGATATCCATCGACCGCCGGGTGATCTCGGCGATGCTCTGGGCGACCTTGTCGCGGTCCTGGGTATCTGCCGCGAGAAGCAGCTTGCCGCTTCTGTCCTTGGCCTCGAGCACGTCCTTCGCCGTCATGCCGCTCATGTGCGCCTGGAGCTGCGCGTTCGGTTCGACCTTGAATGGCTGGCCCGCCGGGGTTCGGGGCGTGGAAACGGTCATCGTGGCGCCCGCGAGCGCATTCGCGCGCTGCAACACGACCAGCCTGCCGGTGACGTCCGTCTTGAGCGATACCGGGTCGACGATGCTCGACCGATAGGCGTCGCCGTTGACCCATAGCGTGGTGAGGAAGGCCGCATTGACCGTGACGTCGGCGAATTGCAGCGGTGCGCCGCTGTCGTCGACGACGATGATTTCGGTGGCGTGCGTTGGCACCGAGATCAGCTTGTCCTCAGCCCTGGGAGCCTCGATCAGCTCGGAGAACCACTGTCCCGTCTGCGGTGCCTGCCAGAAGCGATAAAGCTGATTGTCCGGCGTGACGGAGAACGCCTCCGAGTAGCCGCTCTTGTCGCGCCCCACCGTGAAGATCGCGCTATGCGTACTGGTAGCGATGGGAAACAGCACCTGCCAACCGGCGAGCTTACCCTGGCTGTTGATGATCTGACGCGTATAGCGCAGATCGCCTCGATCATCCAGTGCGAACACCTCCACCAGATTGTCGCGGCGCAGGTTCGCGCTCAGGCGGCCGAGCCGGCCGCGCTGGCCGGGTTCGATCTGGACCCAGTCTTCGAACTGGATGCCGCCGGTGGAATGCTTGCGCTGCCGCTTGCCCCACAACAAGCCGGTATCGCGCTCCACGGCGAAGATGTGGAGCAGGTTTTCCGCGTCGGCGATGGCCGCGATGTGCGACGCCTTCTTGTTCAATTTCCTAAGCTGCGAGGTGCGGAAGCTGTCTTCGGCGAACAGCACCTCGTCGTCCATGCCGATCGCGAACAGCGCCGACTGCACGGGATTGTTGGCAGCGGTAGTGATCTCCTTGACCTTGGCATCCTTGCCGTCAGGCCCCTTCACCGGCGCCCAGGTGGAACCGCCCCATTTGTCGGTCTGCGGATCGTAGTAATTGACGCCCAGTCGGCCATCGGCCACTACGACGTTGATATAGATGCGCCCCGTGATGCCGCGCACCCCCCGGAAGTTGCGGACGACGTCGGCATCCGGCCCGGTGTTGCGCTGCCCGTATCCGCCGTCGTGCCAGGTGGCGAGCGTGATCTTGCCTTTGCTATCGAGCCCGAAGATCGCCGGCCTGTCGGGATCTCCCCCGGCCGGATCGAACAGATAGAGTTGCGACGCGCGGATGCCGAGGTCCGTTTCGTCATAGGGCGCCATCCGGTCCTTGGATCGGCGGTAGCGATAAACCTTGGCGTCGGTGCCGACGCTATAAATGTCCAGGGCGCCGGTGCTGTTGAGCATCGTATGGATTTCGGTGCCCGATGACACGGCGCGCAGCGGAAGGAAGTTCTCCATGTACTTCGTGCTGATGCGCAGCGCCGGCATGTCACCGGCCGAGATGGATTCGGTTGGAGCGATCGAGAACAGGCTCATATCGACCTCTTTTCGCGCGATGGTTGGATGAGGAGAAAGTCGGCATCGAGGGTGCGACGCGCGGCCTGCAGGGCAGGGGAGCGCCAGACCGGCATGCCATGGTCATTGCAGTAGAGCGGCTTGTCCGGGCCGAACGCGTCGGTCCCGAACGTGGGTGCCAGCCACGACAGAGTCGGCTCCAGTCGACGGGCACCATGAGCGATCGCGCGCCGGACGCCGAACCACAGTTCGGCGATGTCGGCGTAGTAGGGCGCGAGCTGCCGGGCGAAGACGCGCGGGTCGTAAGGTCTGCGCGCCGCGGACAGCAGGCTGGTGACGGCGCCTTCGCATGCGGGGTGTCGATCCAGGCCGATGCGATACGCCCATGCCACGATGTTGGCATTCACCACCAGGTCCACCGGATTGTGAGGGCCAACGTCCCCGAGCCAGGTGCGCACGGCATACGGCCGCACCCAAGGTGGCATCGTTCCAGACACCATGTGACGGGATGCCAGTGCGATGATCCGTTCGAACGCCGCCTTGGCCGAGGCTTCGTCGCGCCGCCCGCCATGCAGCAGGGCCAGCCAGGCAAGCGCCGTGTCGTCGGCGTCCGGCGGCAGCTCGTCGATCAACCGCGGCGTACCGCGCGAAGCCGGGTAGAACGCGAAGGCGCCGGGCATGTCCGGGCATTCGCACATCTCGATAAAGTCCAGCGCACGTGCGAGAGCTCCAGCATGGCGCCGCCGGTCGAGCAGCAGGGCCACGGATGCCGTGACGAAGCAAGTCTCATCGCACAGCCCCTCCACCTCTGACGGAAAGGCGCCGCTCGTGCACTGGTCGAACAGGACTCCGATCACGACTCGTCCTCCGGGCGGGTCGAACAGGTGGCCGACAGCAGCGGCGCCGCATCGCGAGCGATGGTCAGTCCGATCACGCCGTGCCAGGGCACGGCGCCGCCGCGCTCGTCCGGAGCGCTCAATGCGTTGTATTCGTCCATGCGCCAGCCGCGGGCCTTGCCCAGATCGAGCAGTGCATCGCGGGCTTCGCTTGGAGGGCCGAGCAACGCATCGGCGTGGGCGTACCACGTCATGGAGATCACGCGGCGCTGATCGTCCATCGCCAGGCTCAAACCCTGTTCCGCGCCGGGCATGTGCGCCCCGATCCGTTGCCGCATCAGGGCTTCGAGCAGGCGAATGGCTTCGCGGGCGACTGGCGGAAGGTCCAGTTGCGCACAAAGGAGAACGAGTGCGTCGCACGGCATCGGGGCGATCTCGCCGTAGAGCTCGATGCCCGCCCTGGCCGGGTCAAGACCGGCCATGATCGGGATCAGCCCCCGCACCGGCAGCCAATCCAGTCCAGCCGGCCCCACGTAAGACCATGCATGCCATGGCACTCCGGCGGGAATCTCCAGATAGAGCTTCCGGCCGAAGGCTTCGCCGCGCCACCGCGAGCCGAGCCAGCCACCGTAACGGCAGGCCCGGCTGCGTTGGTCATGCAGTAGTTGCTCAAGGAAATCCCACTGGCCCGGCAAGAGCGCCGGGGCGAGCGTCAGGCATTGCGCCAGCCGCTCTTCTGGTGAAGCCGAGGGAGCCGGATCCGCGGTCACCCGCCGATCCACCTTGCCATCGGCGGACCAGACGAACTGGAACTCGACCGGGTCGCCGCCGGCAGCCAGGTTACTCAGCGTCGAGGAGGGGTGGGGGCAAAGCGACCGCACCTCCGCCTCCCAGCGAGCGGCGTCGTCGGTGGAGCCGGTGGTAGCAAGGCAGGCGCGACGCAGACGATCGCGCCCGCCGTCGACACCGACGGCACCGAGGGATGTCACGCAGTGCATGAGCGGTTA
>JBCNOA010000151.1:0-10390 GCA_039594095.1 Dyella sp. | reverse complement strand
CCAGCAGCACCGTGCAGGTCAGCGAAGACGGCGCGCATATGTTCAAGTTCGGCCCGGGCGTGAGCCTGGACGCGATCGTGCGCGCGGTGAATCAGGTGGGCGCTTCGCCGACCGACCTCATTTCCATTCTGCAGGCGCTCAAGCAGGCCGGCGCATTGCACGCGGAACTGGTGGTGATCTGACATGGCAGCGGGCGACGGCATCGTGGGCGCGGCGACCGGGGCGCTCAACACCTGGACCGAACTCTCCGGCTTCCAGCAGCTGCGCGCGCAAGCGCAGGGCGACGGCAAGGCGGCGTTGCCGGCTGTCGCCAAGCAGTTCGAATCGATCTTCACCCAGATGATGCTCAAGTCCATGCGCGAAGCCGGATTCGGCGGCGCCATGGGCGACAGCGAGGCGGGCAACGCCTATCGCGACCTGCTCGATCATCAGCTGTCGCTGAGCCTTTCCAACGGCGGCCACGGCCTGGGCATCGCCCAGATGCTGATGCGCCAGCTCGGCGGCAAGGACGCGACCGCGGCGGTCGATCCTGCCGCCGGCGCTTCTGCCGATCCGTCCTCGGCCTGGCAGGGTACGCTCGACAGACTGGCGCATGGCGCGGTCAAGGCGGCCGGCAACGTGGCCGAGTGGATGCCCGGCACGGGCGACGCGGTCAACTTCGTGCAGGCGCTGGCGCCGCATGCGCAGGCGGCGGCACAGAAACTCGGCGTATCGGTACGCGCACTGCTCGCCCAGGCCGCGCTGGAAACCGGCTGGGGCAAGCACTTGCCGTCGCACCACGACGGCAGCACCAGCAACAACCTGTTCGGCATGAAGGCCGGCAGCAGCTGGGGCGGCGACAAGGTCAGCGTGCCCACGCTCGAATACGAAGGCGGCGTGGCCGTGCGTCGGCGCGATCAGTTCCGCGCCTATGGCTCGCCGGGCGATTCCTTCTCCGACTACGCCGACGTGCTGGCGAACAATCCGCGCTATGCCGGCGTCATCGGCAAGGGCGAGGACATCCGCGGTTTCGCCAAGGCCCTGGCGCACGGCGGCTACGCCACCGATCCGGCCTACGCGGCCAAGCTCGAAGCCATCGCCAACAGCCCGGAAATGCGCAGGGGACTGGAGGCGCTGGCCGCACTCAAGTCGGACGGCGGCTTGCCGTCACAGTTGCCATGACGTGTCTCCCGCTCTTCTTGAACCGCACTCCATGAATCGCACCGACACAAGGACCGCCATCGATGGCTGACCTGCTTTCCACCGGCGTCTCGGGCCTGCTGGCCTCGCAGATCGGCCTCAGCACCGTCAGCCACAATGTGGCCAACGTCAACACCGACGGCTACAGCCGGCAGACCGTGCAGTTCACCGCGCGCCCGGCGCAGCAGCTGGCGAACTTCTACGTCGGCACCGGCGTGAACACCGTCGCCGTGCAGCGCGCCTACAGCCAGTACCTCAATACGGCCTTGTGGACGGCCTCGTCGGACCAGAGCCGCGCCGCGGCATACCAAAGCCTCACGTCGCAGATCAACAACCAGCTTTCCGGCAGCACCAATCTGCAGACTTCGCTGGACGCTTTCTACGGCGCGCTCGGCGACGTGGCCAATGCGCCGGCGTATTCGTCCGCGCGCGGCGTGCTGCTGGCGCGGGCCAATGCGCTCGGCAGCACCTTCCAGGCGCTGTCTGGCCAGTTCAGCCAGCTCAGCGGCCAGGTGCAGCGGCAGATCGGCGACACGGTCGACTCGATCAACAGCGACAGCGCGTCTATCGCCAAGCTCAACGAACAGATCCGCACCGCCTACGGCAGCGGCAAGGGCGAGCCGTCCGATCTGCTCGACCAGCGCGACGCCCTGGTGAAGAAGCTTTCCGGCGAAGTGGGCGCCACCGTGGTTCAGCAGGACGACCACACGGTCAGCATCTTCGTCGGCAACGGCCAGGCCCTGGTCAGCGGTTCCAACGCCTACCAGCTCGCCACCGCACCGAACGCTTACGATCCGACGCGGATGGAGATCACCGGCAAGGCCAGCGGCATCGTGCTGACCGGGCAGGTGGGCGGCGGCTCGCTGGGGGCGTTGCTGGATTTCCGCAGCAACGTGCTCGATCCGGCGCAGAACCAGCTCGGCCGCGCCGCGGTGGCGATGGCCAGCGCTTTCAACGCCCAGCATGCCCAGGGCATGGACCTCAACGGCGCCATGGGCGGCACCTTCTTCAACGTCGGCGCGCCGCGCGTGCTGACCGGCGCGGGCAACCAGGGCAGCGGCACGGTGAGCGCGAGCATCTCCGACGTCGGCGGGCTGACCACCAAGGATTACGTGCTGCGCTACGACGGCAGCGCATGGAGTCTGCGCGACACCGCCGGCAACGCCGTCGCCATGACCGGCAGCGGCACCGCGGCGGATCCCTTCAAGGCCGATGGCCTGAGCCTGGTGGTGGGCGGTTCCGCCAGCGCCGGCGACAGCTTCCAGATCCAGCCGACCGCGCAGGCCGCGGCCGGCTTCGGCGTGGCCATCACCGACCCGAACAAGATCGCGGCGGCCGCGCCGCTGGTGGCCTCGGCCGGTGCCGCCAACAAGGGCAGCGCGAGCGTCGGCGGCATCGCCGTGACCGACCCGTCCAACGCGGGCCTGCTCGGCACGGCCAGCATCGTGTTCACCTCGCCGACCACCTATACGGTCAATGGCGGCGCGGCGCAGACCTACACGCCGGGCCAGCCCATCAGCTACAACGGCTGGAGCCTCACGCTCAACGGCACGCCGGCGGCGAACGACAGCTTCACGCTGAAAGCCAATGCGAACGCGCGCGGCGACAACGGCAATGCGCTGGCGCTGGGCAAGGTCGCCAACCTCGGCGTGCTGGACAACGGCGCCACCAGCGTGGGCCGCGCCTACGGCTTGCTGACCAGCCAGGTCGGCAGCGCCGGTTCGCTGGCGAAGGACGCGCTGAGCACACAGAACGCCGTGTACCAGCAGGCGCTGCAATCGCAGCAGGGCGTGTCCGGCGTGAACATCGACGAGGAGGCGGCGAGCCTGGTGCGCTATCAGCAGGCCTATCAGGCTTCGGCGCAAGTGATTTCCGCCGCCAATCAGATCTTCAACTCGCTGCTCAGCGCCGTGCAGAGCTGAGAGGAGGGGCCCGATGAGAATCTCCACCAGCTGGATGGCCCAGCAGTCCGTCAACAGCATGCTGGACGGCCAGGGCAACCTGTCCGACCTGCAGAACCGCATCAACAGCGGCAAGCGCATCAATCAACCTTCCGACGACCCGGTAGGTGCCGCGCGCGCGCTCGAGCTGTCGCACATGACCGCCGACGTGTCGCAGTACCAGCGCAACATCTCCGCGGCCAACGCACGCCTGGGTCTGGAAGACCAGGCCCTGTCGACGTCGTCCGACGCGCTGACCCGTGTGCGCACGCTGACGCTTCAGGCCATCAACGGGAGCCAGACCGACGAGACCCGCAGCGATATCGCCGCCGAGCTGACTCAGATCCGTACTCAGCTGATGGGCCTGGCCAACGGCAAGGACAGCAACGGCGATTTCCTGTTCGCCGGCAATCAGGTCAGCGCACAGCCGTTCGCGATGCAGGGCGGGGCGGTGGTCTACTCCGGCGACGACGGGCAGCGCATGGTCGCCGCCGGTCCCGGTATGCAGGTGGCCACCGGCGACCCGGGCTCGGCGGTATTCATGAATATCCCCACCGGCAACGGCACGTTCCAGGTGTCCGCCGGCGCAGGCAACACCGGCACCGCCGTGGCGGGCACCATCAGCGTGGCCGACCGCAGCCAGTGGGACAACGGCAACTATTCCATCGCCTTCACCTCGGCCACGTCGTACGAAGTGCGCGACGCGTCGAACACCGTGGTGAGCAGCGGTTCCTACAGCAACGACGGCAATGCCGTGGTGGCGTTCCGCGGCGTGCAGGTGGCGATCAGCGGCACGCCCGCCGCCGGCGACAGCTTCAGCGTCGGGCCTTCGGGTAAGCAGGACATCTTCACCACGCTGGGCAACATCATCGATGCGCTGCACACCGTGGGCGGGGGCACCGCGATGCGCAACACACTCAATGAGCAGTTCTCCAACCTGGACCAGTCGATCGGCACGCTGACGCAGACCCGCGCCGCCATCGGCGGGCGCATGAACGCGCTGGACCAGCAGCAATCGCTCAACGGCGATCTCTCATTGCAATACAAGACTGCGCTGTCCGACGTGCAGGATCTCGACTACTACGACGCGATCAGCAAGCTCAATCTGCAGAACACCGCCTTGCAGGCGGCGCAGATGACGTACACCAAGGTGCAGGGGTCGACGCTGTTCGACTACCTGAAGTAAGGGCGCGGCGGAATGGGAGGCCGGCAAAGCCACGTGTCCGCGGATCGTACGAACCCGCTTCCCGCGCGCGCCGCCACCGGAAAACCCCTTCCCGCCATGACCCCTCAAGTTCTTCCAGACCGGGCCGAAACAGCTACTGAGGCGGCGATGTTCCAGCAGGAATGCCCGCTGAGACCACAATCGCCGGCCAATCGTCGGCTTGAAGACCCGATACGGAGTGAATTCCCATGGTCATGAGCGTCACCACCAACATCAGCTCGCTGAACGCCCAGAACAACCTGGCCAAGACGCAGAGCAAGCTGAGCACGGCGATCGAGCGTCTGTCGTCCGGTATGCGCATCAACAGCGCGAAGGACGATGCCGCCGGCCTCGCCATCTCCACCCGCTTCACCACCCAGATCAACGGCCTGAACCAGGCGGTCCGCAACGCCAACGACGGTATCTCGATGGCGCAGACCACCGAGTCCGCCCTGGACGAAGTGACCAACAACCTGCAGCGCATCCGCGAGCTGGCCGTGCAGTCGGCCACCGGCTCCAACTCGACCACCGACCGCGCCGCGCTCGATAAGGAAGTGCAACAGCGTCTGGCCGAAGTGACCCGTATCGCGCAGCAGACCAACTTCAACGGCACCAAGGTGCTGGACGGCAGCGCCGGTACCGTGTCCTTCCAGGTCGGCGCCAACGTCGGCGAGACCATCAGCGTCGACTTCAGCGTCGGCATGAAGACCAACCAGGTCGGCCAGGTCGACACCGCCGCGGTGACCGCCAGCGGCACGGCCCCGACCTACCCGCTGACCCTCGCCGCCGACCAGACGGTGAAGATCGGCACCTCCAACATCACGCTGAAGAGCGGCACGGTGTTCAACACGGCGGCGGACGTGACCAACGCCCTGAACGCCGGCTTCAAGGACGCGGGTGTGGACGCGCAGGCTTCGGCCGACGCCACGGGCAAGATCTCGATCGCCGCCTTCGGCGCCGACGTCGACGCCTCCGGCGCCACCGCCCTGGGCTTCGCCGCGACCGACAAGGCCACGCATGCCCTGGACGCCAAGCACCTGTCGGACGCCACCGTGTCCACGGTGTCCGGCGCCAACGACGCCATCCGCCGCGTCGACTCCGCCCTGCAGGCGGTGAGCGACCTGCGTTCCAACCTCGGCGCGGTGCAGAACCGCTTCGAATCCACCATCTCCAACCTGCAGACCATTTCGCAGAACCTGTCGTCGTCGCGCAGCCAGATTCAGGATGCCGACTTCGCCTCGGAGACCGCGAACATGTCCAGCGCGAACATCCTGCAGCAGGCCGGCGTGTCGGTGCTGGCCCAGGCCAACTCCAGCCAGCAGAGCGTGCTCAAGCTCCTGCAGTAACTCCCGGCGGACGGCCGCGCGTGAAGCGCGGCCGTCCCTTTTCATAAGGACATTCCAAGACCATGGCGATCACGACCTCTTCCACCACTTCGTCCACGGGCGGCACGCTTACCGCCGCAGGCATCGGATCGGGATTGGACGTGAACGGCCTGGTCAGCCAGCTGGTGGCGGCTCGCAAGAAGCCGCAGCAGGACCAGATCGATTCCCAGACCAGCACGGCCAAGACGCAGATCTCCGCGCTGGGGCAGGTCAGCTCGGCGCTTTCGGCGCTGCAGACCGCGCTCAAGAGCCTGAGCGACGGCACAGCGTTCCAGACCCGCAAGGCCGCGACCAGCGATGCGAGCGTGTTCAGCGTCTCGTCGACCACCGGCGCGATGAACGGCAGCTACAACATCAACGTCAGCCAGCTGGCTACGGCGTTGAAGGTGCAGTCCGGCGCGGTCGCCGGCAGCGACGCCACGGTCGGTACCGGCACGCTCACGGTCGCGGTGGGCGGCAAGTCGATGAGCATCGACATCGGCAGCGACGGTTCCTCGCTGTCGCAGATCCGCGATGCGATCAACAAGAACAGCAACAACCCCGGCGTCACCGCCACCATCGTGACCGGCACGGACGGCGCGCATCTGGTGCTCAGCAGCATCGCGACCGGCCAGGCCAATGCGTTCACGGTGAGCAGCAGCGGCGGCGACGGCGGCCTGGCGAAGCTCAACTACGATCCGGCTTCCAGCAGCAATGGCATGACGGTGGTCAACGCGGCGCAGGACGCCAAGTTCACCATCGACGGCATGGCCGCGACCAGCGCCAGCAACACGGTGACCGGCGCCATCGACGGCATCACGCTCAGCCTGTGGAAGCAGGGTACGGCCACGCTGTCGGTGAGCAGCGACACTTCGGCGGCGTCGACGGCGGTCAGCAATCTCGTCACCGCGTACAACAATTTCGTGGGCGTCTATCAGTCGCTGACCGCATACGATCCGAGCGGCGCCAATACCGGCCCGCTGATCGGCGACGCCACGCTCAACAGCATCAAGAGCACGCTGTCGTCGATCATGAGCGGCCCCGGCGGCAACGGCGCCATGCTCAATTCGATCGGCATCGCGTTGCAGGTGGACGGCACCCTCAAGCTCGACAGCGGCGCGCTCGGCACCGCGCTGAGCAACGGCGGCGCCAGCGTGAGCGGAATTTTTTCCGGCGACAGCGGCATGGCGGCCAAGCTCAACAGCCCGCTCTCCGACTGGACCGCGACCAACGGCGTGCTGACCACGCGCACCACGAATCTCAATCAGCAGCTGAAGGACCTGGGCACCCGCCAGGACAGCCTCAACGCGAGCATGGACGCGCTCACCACCATGTACACCAAGCAGTTCACCGCGCTGGACACGATGCTCACCAAGCTCAACAGCACCAGCAGCTTCCTGACGCAGCAGTTCAACGCGCTCTCCAACAGCAACAACAAGTAAGCGAGGAGCCAGACGATGGGATTCGGATACGGCGCCGGCGCCTACCAGCAGGTGCGTTCGCACGGAACGGTGGAAACCGCCGACGCGCATGGACTGATCACCATGCTGATGGACGGCGCCCTCGAGCGCCTGACCAAGGCGCGTGGGCACATGCTGCGCGGCGAAGTGGCGGCCAAGGGCGAGTTGATCTCTCGCTGCATGGACATCGTCAGCGAGCTGCGCGGCAGCCTCGACCCCAAGGTGGAGACCTCCCTGGTGGGGCAGCTCGGGGCGCTTTACGACTACATGGGCCATCGCTTGCTGCATGCCAATCTGCACAACGATCTGCGCGCGCTGGACGAGGTCTCCGACCTGATGCTGACCCTGCGCGCCGCTTGGGTGCGCATTCCCGTCGACGCCCGTCAGCCGGCCCGTCCGGCGCAGGCCACGCCGTGAGCGGCCCGCTGGAGCGGGCCGTCGGACTGAGCCGGGCGATGCTGGCCGCGGCCGGCGAAAGCGATTGGGAAGCGCTGGCCCGCCTGCAGGACGAGCGCGAACGCCTGCTCCAGGAAGCGCCTGCCCCCGGACCGGGCGACGAGGCCACGCTCGGTGCCCTGATCGAATGCAATCGGCAGCTTTGTGAGGCTGTCGAGCGCGAGCGCGATAAAGTGGCGCGCGAATGGCATGCGGCGCAGGGCCGGTCGCACGCCATCGCCGCCTATACGCGCGCCTGACGGACGCGCGCGGGCGCGAATCTCGTCACCGGGGAGACCGAGCCATGACCGACAGCGCGTGGAACGAATTTCAGCAATTGCTCGCCTGCGAAGGCGACTGGCTGGCCGAGGCGGAGGCGGTTTCCCTGCCGCTGGACGGGCGAGTGGCCGCCGGCTACATCGAGCGGAACCTCTCGGCGCTGGGCATGCTGGACGCGCTGGAAGAACGGGCGGCCGACCTGTCCGACGAAGACAACCCGATGGTGCTCGAGATGGCGCGCCTGGACGCCAAGCTCACCGCGCTGGTTCATATCATCAACCGGGTCCTTATCCCGGACGCGCTGACCCGGCCCCGGCATGCGCTGCGCTTCAATGCCATCGGCGCGCTGCTGCCGCCCGAACTGGCGCCCGCGGGGCCTTCGTTGCTCTTGCGCATCCGCTTGGACGGCTGTCCCAGCCTGCCGCTGGAATTCCCCGCGAGCGTGGAGCGTCGACTTCCCAACGGCCGCGTTTTCGTCACTTTTGAAACCATTTCCGAGGCGCTGCGTGAAGCCCTGGAGCGTCTGGTTTTTCGCCATCACCGACGCAGAGTGGCAGTCACGCGTCAGGGGCACGTGCCAACAACGTGAATGAGCTCGTTTTCTCAGCGTGACTCCCATCACAAATTTGGAAGGTTTTGAGTTCAGTTTTTGACGCGTCTGGCACTTGGTATGTGCGGTGGCACAAGGCTAAGAATCGTCAGCTGCCGTTCATTTAGCGTCGGCTTCTCAACGATTTAACGCTTCTAACCCAGGCCTGTTTACCCCTCGCGGCCCCCCCATCGAGTCGGAAAACCGACCCCATGTAAGTTCCGCGTCATGGACCTGCCACGGCGTTGGCCCCGATCTTGCGTATGACCGTGAGGCGTCAGCGACGGAGCGTTGACGCTCGGTCGAAGCAGCAGAACGTAGTGACCCGGTGGGAAGTCCGGGCACCGTCAAATGCAGGGCAGGGGGTTTGCGTGCAAAACGAAGTCCAAGACATCGACATACTGGTCATCGAAGCAGATGCCATCCGAGCGGAAACCATCGCGTCGGCACTGCAGTTTCTCGGATATCGACCGCACCTCGCCGGAGGCGATGCGCTGGACGGTGGTAAGGACTGGTGCGCCGTCTATATCGGCGACGTTGTGGACCTCGACGAATTCCAGCGCCAGCTCGACATGCTGGGCGAACAGGCGCTGCATCTTCCGCTGCTGGTGGCGGCCGATTCGCCGCTCGCCTCGCAGCTGCCCGGCGCCTTGCCGGGGTCGCGCAGCCGCGCGGTGGAACTGTTGTCCTTCCCGCTGCGCTACGAGCAGTTGCTCGACGCGCTGCGTCGTCTCGCGGGCCCTGCGAGGTTGGCCTGCAAGGCGGCGAACGCCGGCTCGTCCGCGCATCGCATCGTCGGCGGTTCCAATGCGCTCAGCCGCGTGAATGCGCTGATCCGCCAGGTCGCGCCGTTCGATTCGACGGTGCTGGTGCTGGGCGAATCGGGCACGGGCAAGGAGATGGTGGCGCGCACGATTCACGAGTCCTCGCAGCGCCGCGACAAGCCGTTCATCGCGATCAACTGCGGCGCCATTCCGGCGGAGCTGTTGGAAAGCGAGCTGTTCGGCCACGAGAAAGGCGCGTTCACCGGGGCCATCAGCGCCCGCAAGGGTCGCTTCGAACTGGCCGAGGGCGGCACGCTGTTCCTCGACGAGATCGGCGACATGAGCCTGCCGATGCAGGTGAAGCTGCTGCGCGTACTGCAGGAGCGCGTGTTCGAGCGCGTCGGCGGCAACCGGACCCAGCGCTGCGACGTGCGCATCATCGCTGCCACGCACCGCGATCTGGAACAGGCGATCGCCGACGGCCGTTTCCGCGAAGACCTGTACTACCGCCTCAGCGTGTTCCCGCTGGAGATGCCGCCGCTGCGCGAGCATCTCGAAGACCTGCCGGAGCTGATCGCCGAGTTCAACGCGCGCCTGCTGCGGCGTGGCCTGAGCGGCGTGCGCTTCAGCGCCAGCGCGATGAACGCGCTGCGCACCCACAGCTGGCCCGGCAATGTGCGGGAGCTATGCAATCTGGTCGAGCGCATGGCGATTCTTTATCCCTCCTGCGAAGTGCGCGCGAGCGATCTGCCGGAGAAGTACCGCGGCGTGCCGGCCGGCGAGGAAGTCACCGGCGCGGCGTTGCTGGCGGTGATGGAGGGGCGCGCCCCGATGCCGGTGGCGGCTTCCGTGGCACATGACGTGTCGTCGCCCGCGGTGTTGCCGGAAGGCGGGCTGGATCTGAAGGACCACCTGTCGGATATCGAAGTGGGCCTGATCCGGCAGGCGCTGGACGCCACCGGCGGCGTCGTGGCGCATGCGGCGAAGTTGTTGCGCATGCAGCGCACGACGCTGGTGGAGAAGTTGCGCAAGTATGGGTTGCAGGCGGGGCTGCAGGTGCCGTGAATGGGGTGCCCAGGCGGGCGGTTTTTTGCTCGCGATTTGGATCGTTCTACTGTTGGGTGATTGCTTCGTTGGCTGGGTTATCGCGACCTGGCCGCTTACGCAGCGGGCGTT